>BNUB01000072.1 GCA_025997045.1 Betaproteobacteria bacterium | reverse complement strand
TGCGCACGGCGAGGGATGTTTCTTAGCTACCTTTGCGGCAGTGAATTCAAACTGCACGGTGCCGAAGTCCTCCGCCGTTTTCTTAGCTACCTTTGCGGCAGTGAATCGTAATTTGCATCAGAACCCTCACCCGTATAATTTCTTAGCTACCTTTGCGGCAGTGAATTTGTAAAACGTAAGAGCGTCCAAGAATTTCATTTTCTTAGCTACCTTTGCGGCAGTGAATTTTCCGTTCCTTCCGCGACGTTCACTTTCCCATTTCTTAGCTACCTTTGCGGCAGTGAATTTGGGGAATGCCTCGCAGAGCTTGAAATACAATTTCTTAGCTACCTTTGCGGCAGTGAATATATGCAGCGCGTCCGGCCCGTCGTCGTGGTCTTTCTTAGCTACCTTTGCGGCAGTGAATGATCACCTTCTGGGTCAATCGCTTGTCAGAGTTTTCTTAGCTACCTTTGCGGCAGTGAATGACAGCGGCACGGTTCAGGGCGCTCCTGCAATTTTCTTAGCTACCTTTGCGGCAGTGAATATGAACCGCACGACCGGAATCCTCGACGTAGTTTTCTTAGCTACCTTTGCGGCAGTGAATTCGTGCCGCTGTTTCCGCACGCCGGTGCACTTTTTCTTAGCTACCTTTGCGGCAGTGAATGGGGGCGGCGATCTCGCGTTTCAATTCATTTGGTTTCTTAGCTACCTTTGCGGCAGTGAATGCATTACAGCGCGATGAGGGGCTGGCGCCGGATTTCTTAGCTACCTTTGCGGCAGTGAATGGTGGCGGCGAGGCTCTGGGCGTCGTCAAACATTTCTTAGCTACCTTTGCGGCAGTGAATGCGCTCGCGGCCTCGTTTCGCTCGCGCATCGATTTCTTAGCTACCTTTGCGGCAGTGAATATTGATACCCGAGGCTGGATGGAGCTGATCTGTTTCTTAGCTACCTTTGCGGCAGTGAATGGATAAAAACAGGAGACGGCGTGCCGCCTCCATTTCTTAGCTACCTTTGCGGCAGTGAATGCAAAAATAATCCCGCCCGGCGGCATCAAACATTTCTTAGCTACCTTTGCGGCAGTGAATGCCGTGGAGCACTTCCCGGCGCTGGAATTGCATTTCTTAGCTACCTTTGCGGCAGTGAATTTCGCATGCGGCGCACGACCGCCGGGTGGGACTTTCTTAGCTACCTTTGCGGCAGTGAATCTTGTGGCTGGCGCTGATGGAGTACCTGGACATTTCTTAGCTACCTTTGCGGCAGTGAATGCCGCCACCGCCCTCGCCCGTGTCGGCGGTGATTTCTTAGCTACCTTTGCGGCAGTGAATAATCACCGGGTAGCGCTTCTTGCCCGTGGTGATTTCTTAGCTACCTTTGCGGCAGTGAATATGGCCGACGTGGGCGTGGTGCGCGTGCTCCATTTCTTAGCTACCTTTGCGGCAGTGAATATTCGATGGATTCAAAACTCAACGTCATGACATTTCTTAGCTACCTTTGCGGCAGTGAATTGGATACGTCGTCGAGCACATCAAGCTCGCCGTTTCTTAGCTACCTTTGCGGCAGTGAATCCCGCGCCGCACGCCTTCCCGCCCGCCGAGACTTTCTTAGCTACCTTTGCGGCAGTGAATACCATGAGGCGGATCAGGCTCTGGTTGATGGTTTTCTTAGCTACCTTTGCGGCAGTGAATGGAATGAACCGCACGACCGGAATTCTTGATGTTTTCTTAGCTACCTTTGCGGCAGTGAATTCGATCATCGGCGCGTTCTGGACGCTGGCGAATTTCTTAGCTACCTTTGCGGCAGTGAATAAATCCGACGCCCGCCGCGTCGCCGCCACCCTTTTCTTAGCTACCTTTGCGGCAGTGAATCATCTGCTCCACCGTCGACATGCGCTCATTCAGTTTCTTAGCTACCTTTGCGGCAGTGAATACGCAGGTGCCGCATTGCTGCGGCGGGGGGTGTTTCTTAGCTACCTTTGCGGCAGTGAATGAAGCAGGCTCGACCGTCTCGGCGGGCGGGAATTTCTTAGCTACCTTTGCGGCAGTGAATGTGCGTCGGTGCGCCCAGGCGGAAACCGGCGATTTCTTAGCTACCTTTGCGGCAGTGAATAGCAACAAAACCACGCTCGATCAGATCGGCGCTTTCTTAGCTACCTTTGCGGCAGTGAATGCGGACATATTAAAAGCGGTCGACATCTGCGCTTTCTTAGCTACCTTTGCGGCAGTGAATATCGAACGTCTGAAGTCGCGGTTCCACTGATCTTTCTTAGCTACCTTTGCGGCAGTGAATGCCGCGCAGGCTGGCGCGTTGAATCTCGATCTTTTCTTAGCTACCTTTGCGGCAGTGAATGGGGTTCGCGGCGTATATCGGCTACGAGGGCTTTTCTTAGCTACCTTTGCGGCAGTGAATGCCAGCGTCGTGCTCTGCACCTGCCCGGCAAATTTCTTAGCTACCTTTGCGGCAGTGAATTCTACCCGCAACCCCTCCGGCCAGCCGCTCAATTTCTTAGCTACCTTTGCGGCAGTGAATCGACGACGGGCCGGATGCGCTGCATATGCTGTTTTCTTAGCTACCTTTGCGGCAGTGAATCTGGAGTATCAAATGAGTAACCATTTCGGAACTTTCTTAGCTACCTTTGCGGCAGTGAATTCAAGCACCTCCTCCTCAGGCTCGACCGTCTCGTTTCTTAGCTACCTTTGCGGCAGTGAATTTGATCAATCAGGGTCGATTGCGACGGATGCATTTCTTAGCTACCTTTGCGGCAGTGAATGACGGCAAGGGCACCCCGCGAAACGCGATCAATTTCTTAGCTACCTTTGCGGCAGTGAATCTCCAGCGGGGGCAACGTGCTGGAGAGAAACGTTTCTTAGCTACCTTTGCGGCAGTGAATACCGCCGCGCGCGCCGTGATGCGGCTGGCGGCTTTCTTAGCTACCTTTGCGGCAGTGAATGGCATGAACCGCACGACCGGCATTCTTGATGTTTTCTTAGCTACCTTTGCGGCAGTGAATATCGTCTCGCCGCCCTTGAGCGGCTGGCCGGATTTCTTAGCTACCTTTGCGGCAGTGAATATTTTTTGGGCCAATGCGCTCGATTTTGGCGCTTTCTTAGCTACCTTTGCGGCAGTGAATAATACTCCCTCTCGCGCCGGGCTTTTAACCCCTTTCTTAGCTACCTTTGCGGCAGTGAATTCCTGCTGCCTGCGCTCATGTGCTCCTCCGTGTTTCTTAGCTACCTTTGCGGCAGTGAATTGACCCAGAAAGTGATCGCGCCCCCGGAGAACTTTCTTAGCTACCTTTGCGGCAGTGAATCAGTTCCGACTCTGATACTCGCTTGCGTAGTCTTTCTTAGCTACCTTTGCGGCAGTGAATTGGCAGTGGCGCAAGATGTATTGCGCCGCTTTTTTCTTAGCTACCTTTGCGGCAGTGAATGTGCGGTCGGCGTGCCCGGCGCTGTCGGAATCTTTCTTAGCTACCTTTGCGGCAGTGAATAGCGTAAGCCCTGGGTGTTTACGACCGGGGGTTTTCTTAGCTACCTTTGCGGCAGTGAATATGAGAGTAAACCCGGATGCGACCCGCGCATGTTTCTTAGCTACCTTTGCGGCAGTGAATCCGGTGACACGCTCGATGATAAAAACGGGTCGTTTCTTAGCTACCTTTGCGGCAGTGAATCCGCGACGAGGGGCCAATCGCCCTGTTTTAGCTTTCTTAGCTACCTTTGCGGCAGTGAATGGCATTTGGTGTCGATTGCGTGCTCGATCATCTTTCTTAGCTACCTTTGCGGCAGTGAATGCGCGCGTTTCGTTGGCGATGGCAATCGCCGATTTCTTAGCTACCTTTGCGGCAGTGAATAGGGAAGCATCAAATTTGGTGTCGCCGCTGGCTTTCTTAGCTACCTTTGCGGCAGTGAATCGCTGGCGCTGCGCGATGTGACGGTGCATGAGTTTCTTAGCTACCTTTGCGGCAGTGAATGATCCATTGCAGCTCGAATTCCTGCGCCCACATTTCTTAGCTACCTTTGCGGCAGTGAATACCAGGGGGCGGATCAGGCTCTGGTTGATGGTGTTTCTTAGCTACCTTTGCGGCAGTGAATACGGTGTACTCCGCCACATCGACCCCGTAGCGTTTCTTAGCTACCTTTGCGGCAGTGAATAAGGCTCAAGCGTCTGTAACCGATTGTCTCACAAAGTAAAACCGGTTACAGGCGTCTTTTACCCCTTTCCCAAGGGGGCTACATAACTGATTGAATTGTTAAAGAATTTTCCCCCTCCGACAAAAAGGGTCAGAACCAGGGGATGGTGGCTTGCTGACTCAGACCATAACTGTTGAAAACCCCATCCACCGGCGAGGTCTGTAGTTCGCCGTGCTGGATGAACAGACGGAAGTGTTGCCCGGTGCTTTGGCTGCGCAGTTGCAGGTAGGGCAAGGCAAGGGTTTTTGCGGCGCTGTCGGGGATGCGTTCCCGGGCTTCTTCTTCGCTCAGGCCGTGGCGGCGAATTTGTCGGCGGCGTAGGCGATCGGAGCTGCTTTTGGTTTGCACGCGGCGCACAGCGCGGAATTGGATTTTGGTGGGCACGGGGTGTTTTTCGCCCAAGCTCAAGTAGTCGTGCAGGCCGTTCAGCCAGGGGCGTGCCATCAGTGCATCAAGGGCAGCGGCGGTGCCGTGCAGGCGCAGGTGTTCGCCTAGCCCAATCGGGCTCTTGTCGATCTGGGGGAAGCTGACGCCAATGTTTTGGGTTGCCAGCGCGACCAGGACGCTGTGCAGCTTTGCAAACAGTGTCGCCATCAGGTGTGTGCCGGGAAGTCCAGGGTCGGGTCTCAGGTGAATGTCGAGATAGTGATCCATGGTCGTTACTCTTTTTCGCCAAAGACGCCACCCCGGATCAGGTTGGCGATAACAAAGTGCTGTTGTTCGCTGCTCGGGACTTGATTCCTGAGCACCCAGTTGTCCAGCAGGGTGTAGAAGTCCTGCTTTTGTTTGGGCTGGCGGTATGCTTTGCCTCTTGAGGTGACCGAGCCATAAGGCTCAATAGCGATCGGCCCCAGATCGTCTTCGTCACCGTACCAGGTGTCAATGGTGCGGAGGGCATTGCCGATTTTTTGGGAGTGAATCCCGGCTTTTTTGTTTGAATTTCCGCCTGGTGCAATTTCGCCCAGGCTGTAAAGGGTTTTGCTTTTTTGGCCGCGCTTGTCGCCTTTGTCGAGGATGAGTTCCTGAGAGGGGAAAACTTCCTGTCCATCGCCGATGCGGGCGAAGGCGATGACTTCCAGCAGGACATGGTTTTTGCCTGCCAGTCCGCTTTCGATAACTGCCGCGAGTGTCTGGATGTCGTCGCTGTTCCCGAATTCGCGCAGGCTGTGGGCGAGGGCATCGAATTTCCATTTGTGGATCTCTTCGCCATCTTTTAGCTGACGTACCTGCACGTCGATGGCTTCTGCGCCGACGCGATTGCGCCAAAGGAAGCGGCCATTGGCCAGATTGTTGGCGTAGCGTCGGGCCAGTTCTCCAAATCCGGATTGTTCGACGTATTGGGTAACGGTGTCGCGCAGTTTGTTTTGGTAGTCGATGTTGTTGCAGGCGGAAGGAATGCCGGTACCGCCGAGTACGCGCAGGGTGAAGCGTACTTTCAGCGTGTCGGTATCGCTGGGCAAGGTGGCTACGTCGATGGTTTGCAGGTTGGGTGATTCAATGGCGGCATCAAGTTTGGCCGGGTCGTGATCTTTGGTTTTCAGGCGGTTGGAGATGGTGCCGCGCACGGATTTTTCGTGGATGAGTACGGGATGCCATTGTTCCGGCAGGTCTTTTTGCGCCCAGTTGCCCGCGCTCAACAGGGCGTCGGAGGGGTCGAGTTTGCGTTCAAAAGCCAGAACGGAGGCGGTTTTGAGTTCAGTCTTGGACATGGGAGTGTTCCTTTTCAGGCGGTTGGGCAAAGAGAGGGGTGGTGCAGCGATACAGGCCGGTTTCCGGGGTGGCTTGGTGATACCAGAGCAGGTGGTGCAATTTTTCGATTTTGACGCGGTGAGGACTGAGCCATTCGCCCAGGGTGAGCAGGGTTTCGACAAAGCGCATAGGGGTTTCCGGGTCGCGGGCATTGCGTACCTGACCGGGTTCGTAGAGTGGGGACAAGGCTCCGTAGCCCGCCGGAATGGGCACCAGATAGCCGCTGTGGGGTTGGGGCTGCCAGTGGGGTGTGCCTTGCTCATCAGGGGTAGGGACGATGTTCAGGCGTGACAGATCCAGCAGGGCATCCAGTTCACTGGCTTGCGGGTTTTTCTCAAGCAGTTGTTGCCAGTGTTGATGGAGTTGCGCTTCGCGGCTGACCAGCGCAAAGCCGGGAAGAAGGCGTTGGCGGAGTTTGAGCAGTTTTTTTCTGTGCTCGTGCTCGTCGGAGGAGTTGCCCAGAAGCAGTATTTGCGGTTTTTGCTTGTCGGTCAGCGGTGAGGTGTCTGGCACGATGCTGCCGCCTGCCAGGCGCATTGAGTTGGCCGTTTCATATAAGCGGTGAGCCAGGGTTTCGGGCAGCTCGTCGTCCAGCGCGGTGCCGCTTGCGCCGATCAGCAGGCTGACGCGCAGATGGGCGCGGCCTTCCTCGACGATGGAGGCGGTTTTGCCCTCAACTGGGAGCTTGCGGAGGGTTGGAAGATCCAACGGATTGCGTGTGAGTTTGAATACCTGCGTGCGCTTGCCAGCCGGTTGCGATACTTGCGGCTCAAAGTGGTGGCAGATGATGCCGACGCCATCGAGCTGCAAATCCAGTTCGTGGCTGATGCGTCGGTGCAGGGCATGGACAAAGCCGGTGAAGGCGCTGGGGGCGGGAAAGCCCCAGGTCATCGGGCTGGAGATGGCGTTGGCGTTTTGCACGGTCAAGCGCGGCAACAGCAGCAGGGCTTCGGGTTTAGCTGCGGTCATCGAGTAGCTCCTTGAACAGGTTCAGTTCGTCGTGAAGATCGGCTTCCCATTGCGCTGCGCTGGCGGCGTCCATTTTGAGTTTCTCGCTTTCCAGCACGCGGTTGAGCCAGTTGCCGAAGCGTTCACTGGCCTGTTGCGGCCAATCTCGCCACAGGCGGCGTGCCTTGAAATCTTCGTCCTGATGGACGCGCAGCGGGTCTAGCCAGAGCTGCTCGGCTTCGTGCAGTTTGCAGTCGCTCTTGGCGCTCCAGCCGGGTGTGGCTTCGTCGCGCAAGGTAGCGGCGTATTGATGGAATTCGTCGCAGATGTCTGCTACGCGACGTTTGCGATAGTTTCGGATCGCCAGATTGTTGTGTGCGGTGGTGGCTAAAAAATGGCGTAACTCCTGCACGCGGTTGCGCAGGGGCCGGTTGTGACGATAGAGGAAATTGAAAACCGAGTCGCTTTTCAATGGCAGCCGTAGCGCCGGGCTTTGCCAGTGCGGCGGCAGTGAGGCGAGCAGATAGTTTTCGCCACGATGTTTGCTTGCCAAAAGGCTCACGCCCTGGGGGTTTGATCCGCCCACCTGCTGAATGGCCAGATTTTGGTATTCGCAATAACCGTGAGCATGCGATTTTTGCTCATGGTGTGCTTGGCGTGCTGCTTTGGCTGCTTCGCCGAAGCGATCTTCGCGGACTCGCTGGTAAAAGGTATGCGTTAGGCCGCTCGGGAATAGCGGTGCTAACAAGTGGTAGGCACCATCCTTCAGCGGGAAATAGACCTGTTTTGCCAAGGTATGGGAAGCCGGTTGGCTGCTGTTCTGGCTGATGGCGACGAAAGCGTTTCGCCATTGTGTGGCTTGTTTCTTATCGTTGCTTAACGCGGCCAGTGCATCGGGTTCATTATCATGCAGACGTTGCAGCAGGGTACGGTCGTCATGTTCCAGACAGAGAAAACCGTACACGTCCAGCGCGCCTGCGTTCCCGGTTGCGTCGCAGGTAGCTTTGCCTTGCAGGCAATGGCTGCTCACGAGGCCGACAGCAGAGGGCTGTTGGGGTAGGACGTAAAGACTGGTGCCTCGGGCATTGGGGTGAATATGTTTAATTGTGTGGGTAGCCACGGCGATTTGGTGGGCACGGCTGGCGGCGTCGGCGAGCCAAGTTTCGTGCTTATGTTCATCTATATGTTTCTGTCGTAGATCTTCATCCTTCTGAGCGAAGGCTCCGTTTTTGTCCGGCTTGATCTTGTCGAGCTTGACTTTCAGGCGGTCGTCGAGAAAACCTTGGATGAGTTGGCGCAGTTGAGCGCCTTGTCGGGATATCGCCATGGAGAACTTCTCCTGTGAGCCTTGAGAGTTTGAATTTTGGGGGCATCCATACGCTGTGTCAACTAATAATTTTTTAATAAAACCATCAAATTATACAAACATAGGTTATAGTTATGGCTGTAGGTCGCCTGGTTTTTACTGCCGCAAGGTAGTTTAGAAATATGTCTGTATGACTTGGTGGTCTAGTTTTACTGCCGCACAGGCAGAACTGTCCCGGAACTTGCCTTGATTTAGTGCAATGATTGCACCGTGATAAACACATGCCAACCGCCGCTCAACTCTCCCGCTGCAAAAATTGACCTCCACCTGGCAAGGCTCAACCCATGAACAAGCATTTCACCCTGACCGCAGTTGCCCCCGTCCCTCCTGTCAGTCTGAAGCTGAAATTCGCTGACGGGCATGAGGCCACTGTAGACTTGACCAGGATTATCGAATCCTCCCCGGTTCTGGCGCCGCTCAATAATCCGGCTGTTCTGGCGTGCGCCGCATTGGGCGAAGGTGGATTGATCGTGAGCTTTGGTGACGATGACATGCTTGAACTGGGCGCTGACAACCTGCGGGCACGCGCCATCGAACAGGCGGGCGGTTATTCGCATGAATTTCTCTGGAACTGGATGGCAAAGCACAGCTTGACGCTGGACGAAGCAGCACGCGCTATTGGCATTTCACGCCGGATGTTGGCCTATTACCGCAGCGGCAAAAACCCGGTGCCCAAGACCGTTGCGCTCGCCTGCCTGGGGTGGGAGACCTGCGGAAAGAAAGCGGCTTGAGTCATGATCCCGAGCCGGGATTTTGGCGGATAGGCAGCTCATTCACTTCCTCTCCTGAAATCCCAACGCCCAGTGGTAATCCCATCCATCCCAGTTGGTTTTCGACGTTTTAAGCCGCACTTCACCGAAACGTCTCGCGTAGGCCAGAGGTTCAAAATCATGATGTCTGGCCTCTTCGTCGATGGTTTGCAGATAGCCCCCCGAACCCCAGTGGGTGATGCCTTGACCAAGGCGAATTTCGTATTCGTGCAGCAGCTTGTTGCAGTCTATCCAGCGCTGGCCTGGTTCATCGCCCGGATCGTCTGCACGAAAATCCAGTTTTCCAGAGTCATTTTCATCAGGTAGCAGCACGTAGCGAATTTCCGGGCGTTTGTCATCCTTATCGTCACGAAAAGGCTGATTGTGCTGGAGAACGCCGGTCAGCCACGCTGGAGTTTCCCACCATAAAGGCGTTGAGAGTGTGTCGGCATTGTCTTGATCTCGATGCAGTAGCGTGCGTAGCCGGTGGTGTTCCAGATCTACCAGGCGATCCTGCGCACGCAGTGGCACAGGTTCGCTGATGCGCGAGCGGGCATCAAGGTGCTCCAGTTGTTCCGGGTCGAGCAGGTTATTGAGATTATGGTTTTTCAGGCGAAAATCCTTGCTCTCGAAGCCCGGTCTGCAATAAGGCACGTCTTTGCCTTCCAGACTCCACAGATTTTGTTCAAGCAAATAGATGTTGATGTTGTCGCACGCAGCGGTGCGGTGGCGGCGTATCCGTCCGGCTAACTGGATGATGGAGCGCATGGACGAGGGTTCGACGATGGCCCAGTCGTAATCGTGGTCGCGTCCGACTTCGGTGACGGGGGAGGCCAGCACGACGAATAAATGATCGTCCTGGGGATGCTGGAGGAGGGCGCGACGAATTTGTTCTTTCTGGAACTGGCTCTCGGCGTCATTATCGGCGCGTTTGAGCAGCATATCGAGTTCGCGTTCGATGTGGGAGCGCATCAGGAGCGGATGGCGCGAGTGATAAACGCAGAGATGTATCCGGAGACCTTCCGGTGCGTCCTGCGCTAAAAGAGTGCGGGCGATTTCGATGATGGGGTCGATATGGGCGAGCCGTACCAGGCCGAAGCTGACGCGTTTGCCTTGATGTTCGGTATGGTTGTCACGGTGTAGTTCCTGCATCCATTTTGGCAATTGCCGGGCGAGTTCCTGACAGATGGAGAGGTCGGTTTCAGGTGGTAGCGGCACCAACCTGGCACGGCGGCGCGTCGGGCTTTTTTCCAGTTGCACCAGACGTCTGGTGACGAATTGTTGATGGGCCTGGGTAAAGGCGGCGGGTTCCGGGCAGTCTTGCGACTGGCTGTTGAATTCGTCGAACCAGGCGCACACGATATCGGGTTGGCGTCCGGGCGCTTCGCCCCGGTGGCGTTGAAAGACTGCGCGTCCTTTCCGATAGGCTTCAAACAACCCTTCTATCAGGGCGGGCGGCAAGGTGGCGGAGGAGAGCAGCACGCGGCAACCGAGCAGACCCGCCCAATGCACCAGACGGGAGAGGGCGGGCAAGTCGTCGATGTCGAAATCGTCCGGTTCGTCCAGCACCAGATCGGAGGTCATCAGGCGCAACATGGGGGCGATCTGGTGGCCGCCGCGCAGGCTTTCGGTGGCGGGCATCAGATGGTCGATGGTGCAGGTGAGCAGCGGGGCTTGCAGCAGGCGCAGGGCGTCGCTGTTGTGGCCCAGCCAATCTTTGAGAACGCTGTCTTCAAGGTTGCTGCTGTAGTGTACATGGCAGTTTTCCAGCAGTAGTTCGTCGCTGGATTCGCTGCCCGAACTGGATGCGGACTGTTGCTGCTCCAGATTGAATAATTTGCGTACCGTAGCGTTGCCGACCAGCACGGCCAGTTCGTCATCGTCCAGGCTCAGACGATCGCGGTATGCCTGCCCGGTTTGCAGGGTGAGGGTTCGCAGGCCGAGGGCGATGGTGGCGCGCATACCGCGCCGGGCGTCGGCCAGCGCGTACAGGATGCGTGCGTTGGCCAGGGTTTTGCCGCAGCCGGTGGAGGCCATGTTGATGCCGAAAAAGCCTTGTTGGCGCGTGCGCTCGGCAATGGCGGTGGTGGTGTCGAAGGCTTTGTCCTGCCAGCGGAAACGCTTGTCGATGGTGCGACGGGTAAAGCCTTTGTGGTTTGCCAGATGGCCCAGTTGATGGCCCAGACGCGGGAGCAGACTGAGCAGTTGGCAGGCGCTGTGCGCGACGCCGATCAGGTGCTCGTCGAGCTTTTGCTTGAGATCCCTGTTTTTGTCGGTGTTGGCATACAGGGGAAAGTCGGCATCGCCCAAGGGGTGAGCTTCCTGGCTGGAGTAATGGTGATCAGCCAGCATCAGCGCGAGGCGTGCCAGATGCATGACGTATGGGTCTTTCAGCCAGTCTTTGAGGGAGGCTTGCCGCGCCAGCAGATGCTTGGCGCAGGAGGCTACTTTGCGCCGCCATGTTTTGCTGGCAAAGGGCAGACCTTTTGAAAATTTCCAACATGACTGTTGCTGACGTTTGTCGGCATCTCCGCGTGCGCCGCACCAGTCCGGTTTGATGGGGCCCGGCAAGCTACTCAGGGTGGCCGCGTTTCGTATCTCTCCATAAGGCAGGCGGTGATGAGTGAGCATCAACCAGCCGATAATTTGTGCCAGTGGCGGCAGGGATTTGAGCGGGACAGCGTTGCTCGTACTGTCTACGCCATCACGTTGCAGGCGTTTGAGCCAGTCGGTGTCAGTGGGTTCTTCAAGGTCGGCCAGACGCCCCAGCCAGTCGCTATCGTTTGGGATCGCTCCTGCGAACGCCTCGAACAATCGTAGCGATATCCATTCATGCCGGAATGCGTCTGCCTCACGCGAGCTGTTTTTGAGTTTGGCCTGAAAACCGTTGCTGGCCTTGCCCAAATCGTGCAACAACGCCGCCATTTGCGCCAGCAGTCGAATATCTTCAAGCGTATGCCAGTCGTTTTCGTCTTTGCTACGCAAGATGTCGTTGCGGGTGGTATTGGTTGGCACGGCGCCCTGGGCGTTGAAACGGCTGGCATCACCCACAATCCAGATCAGTTCGCTATGGTCGAGTCCGCGAATCCAGTGGCAGGCCACAGCAGTATTTTTGCGCGCGGTTTTTCGCAGCAGTTTGCGGAGTGTGTCCAGACCAGCCTGGGTGATGGGCGTTTGCCAGACACGTTCGCCACGCCGTTCGGCAAATTGGTCGAGAATACGGCGGGTTTCGGTCAGGGCGCGTTTTTCGCATTGGGAAATCAGCAGGATATTCATGCGGAGGCTTTCCCTACGCTCAGGGCAACTTCCTTGACGGTATCAATCATGAAATCCAGCGCTTCGGTGCGGGTCAGCATTTCGATGCAAGACTGCCGGAAATCCTGCGCGCTATCCCCGCGCACCGCGCCAATAAAGGCCAGCGG
>BNUB01000071.1 GCA_025997045.1 Betaproteobacteria bacterium | reverse complement strand
CTACGATCCGGAGAGCGGCGTCGTGCTGGGCATCGTCAACAGCGTGCTGGTGAAATCGACCAAAGAGTCCGTCCTGTCCGCGCCCTCGGGCATCAGCTATGCAATCCCGGTCGAGTACATCAACCGCTTGCTGGAACAGGCGCAGCGCAAGCCGTGAATCTTGCCGCATTCACCTGTCACCTATCGTGGGCTTGTATTTATCTCATAATGAGATATAATAAAGCCGTGAAAATCATAAGCAACCGCCGCCTGCGTGAGTTCGCAGAGCGCTTCCCGGAAGCGGACGCTGCATTGCAGTCATGGCGCAAGGCCGTCGAGAAGAACGAGTTTGCGCATTGGGGGGCATTGAAAGCCGCTTTCCCTTCCGCCGACAAGGTGGGCGACAAGCTCGTTTTCAACGTCGGCGGCAACAAGTTCAGGATTGCGGCTGGAATTTCGTTTCCCGCGCAAATACTCTGGATCAAGGCCGTGATGACGCACGCGGAATATGACAAGGGAGCATGGAAAAAATGAACACGACCGCACCACCCGGATATGAGGACATCACACAGGCATGGAGCGTGCTGCATGGCGCGCTGGGTCTTTCAGAGCGCATCCGTGACGAGGCGCAATACCATCGTCTGGCCGACTTCGCGGAATCGCTGGCCGACAGCCTGCCAGATGACGCCGACGATCCGCTCTGGGGGCTGGTCGAGATCATCGCCGACCAGATCAACGCCTACGAAGCCCGCTTTTTCCCGATGTCGGAGGCGTCAGGCGCGGACATGCTGCGCTTTTTCATGGAGCAGCACGGACTAAAGCAGTCCGACCTCGCGGAAATCGGCAGTCAGGGCGTGGTCTCGGAGATTCTGGCGGGCAAGCGGGAACTGAATTTGCGCCAGATTCGCGCCCTTGCGGCACGTTTTGGGGTATCAACCGCCACTTTTGTTTGATGCGGGTCTCTCGCGCAGTCGAAAAAGGCCGTAAACCCTTGCTGTTGCTCAGATTTCTGGCCTTTATCGGACTGCACTGGATTGATTTTAAGTCCCCTCGACAGGAATTGAACCTGTATCTAGCGCTTAGGAGGCGCTTGTTCTATCCGTTGAACTACGAGGAGAGACAGACTGCGGTCACAAGTCCGCCGCAAGGGTGCGAAGTCTATCACAAGAGCCTTGCTACACGGGGCGCTGCGGATATCAAGGAACTGGGAGCAGAGATCATGAACCTGTTGCAGGAAGTCACCGCATGAGTAAGGCGCTTGCGCAGGGTCATCGCATTAATGTCAAAGGCTTGCTTTTGTAGCGGCGAAGCCGCTCTAATCTCCCCTCGCCCCTTCAAGGCGGTAAAATCAGCGCTCATGTCACTGTTACCGAAGGCAGCAACATCACATTGCTGCCCCGATAGCAAGCGTAGCGCGGACATCATTTATTCTCGAAACCGGAAGGTGCTACGTCATGAAATCTGCAGCTTTTATAGTATCGTCGGTGGATTGTCATCGCTCTGGCGTGCGCTGGCGCCCGGTTCCGTAGCAGTTTGCTCCGGAGCCGGGGCAGGCGGCGGGAAGAAGAAATCCTGCGGGCGTTTGAGCAGGTGGCGCAGGACGAGCAGGGCCAGCGAGCCGCCCTGGGAGAAGCTGATGCTGCGCGAGCGCATGGCAACGTAGAGGGCGAGGGTGTAGCTCACCAACAGGTTGATGGCGCCGATCAGCAATACGCCGCTCAGGGCCAGAATGATTGTGCTGGCGGGGAGGGAGAAGCCGTGCGCGGTGAAGGCAAAGCCGATATAGGCGGAGGAAAACGCGATGTGGCGGATGTCGAGTGGCAGGCCGAAGAGGACGCCGATGGCGGTTGCGCCGCCAAGCAGGAAGCCGAAAAAGAAATTACCTGCCAGTGCGCCGAGATTGTTTTCGATATAGGCGGCGATGCGTTGCGTGCGGGCGAGGCCGAAGAGTTTGCGTGCCCAGCGCAATTGGGCCAGCCGTTGTGGAATGTTGTTGTAGGCGGCGAGGTTGTCGTAATAGGCCGCGATCAAGCCGGCGAGGAAAAGACATACGCCGGCTACGGCAGCGAAAAATGGTGCGCCGGAGAGCGGGCTGGCGTCGTCGAGCAGATGATCGGCTTTGGTCATGTCGACGAAATGCTCGCCGCTCAAATTGAAAAAGGCGATCGCAAAGAGCGTGGCAATGGAGACGGCGACGCAGAGATTGCCGATGATGGCCGCGAACTGGCTGCGCAACATGCGCACGATGACTTCGGCGAGATTGTCGAGATTGCGGGTTTTGCCCTTGGTTTCTTCAATTGAGGCGGCAATGGCGTTGGCGGTCATGGCCGGTTGTTTGGTCGCAACCGTGCCGCCGACGATGTGAATGAAGACGAAACCGAGGCCGTAATTGAGGCAATAACCGAGCAGTTCGGTCAGCGGGGCGAAGTCATGCCACGAGAGCATGATCTTGAATGCGGCCATGAAGGCGATGACGAAGCCGCCGACTGCGGCGGAGCCGAGCATGGCGAGGTATTCGTTTCGGGTGGTGGTGATGTAGTGTTCGCCGGTTTTGCTCGCGCTCTCGGTCATGCGCAGCGAGAGCAGTTCGACGTTGGTGCTCCAATAATCGGACAGGTAGTTTTTGCGGCATTCGGCCCGCACCAGACGTTTGAACAGCGTCACCGCAGCGGGCAGGAGCGGCTCGACACGGCGGGTTTCGTGCACGACGCGCAGGATGCTGAGCAGGGCGTTGATGCGCTGCAGGTGCTGGCGCAGGCGTTCGAGGGTAAAGGTGAGGGTGAGGCTGGTGCCGAGCCGGGTGGCACGCCGACGCAGGCGCTGGAGCACCTCGTTACACTGGTCGAGCATGACGATGAAGTGGGCTTCGTTCTCCAGCGGCGTCTCGGGCGTCTGCCACCAGGTGCGAAAATCGTGCAGGTAGGCCACCAGCTCGGCGTTTTGCGCCAGAAAGGGCGATTCGACCGCTTCAAGCTGGGGATCGACGCGCACCAGTTCGGGTTCGAGCCCGATCGCCGAGACGTGGTAGGAGAGGACGCGCAAGGCTTCGAGCATCTCGACCAGCGCGACCGGCAGGGTAGCCCCCCCCAGCTCTTCGGCGCCGCGGCTCGCCAGCACCGCACGGAAAAATTCCACCCAGACTTCGCTTGCGACCGCATCGACCCAGATTTCATCGTCGCGGCGGTGAAAAATCACCGCGAGCAGGTCTTTCAGATAGCCGGTGTCGACGACATCGGGCAACAGGCGGTGGCTGACCCGCCGCGCCATTTCGGTGAAAAAACCGGTCGAGGGCAGCAGCCCCGAGGAGACGTAAAGTGAGACCTGTTTGCGCTCGGTAAACAGCGCGATCAGGGCCGTGCGCAAGGGCGCGCCCTGCTCGGGGTGGTCGCTGATGAGCCGGGTAAGCCCGGTGAGCGCCCGTGCGGCTTCGTCGGCACGATCCGGGCGGGAGGGGCGGATGGCGTCGATCAGCGTGACCCAGGAACCGAGCTGGTCGGCAGCGGATTCCTGAGTGGCGAGGCGGGCAAGCAGAGCTTCCAAGGCGTTGTCTCCAGAACAGGCAACGCGCCCCCTTCCTGCTTGGTGAGGGGGCGGTCAGGGTGGTGAGTGGCACATACTACCGTGTGATGGGCGTTTTTTCACAACGGCATCGTTGCCCTGTGCCGGGGCAGGTAGCGGCGCGTTTGCACTGGCACATCATATGTATGTAGTATAGCGCAAGGCAGGCTGCTGATTAGAGGGTGATGAGTTATGATTCAGGTCATAAATTTACATAAACGCTTCGGTAAAAACGAGGTATTGAAGGGAATAAACCTGCACGTTAAATCCGGCGAGAAACTTGCGTCATTGATGACATCATGTAAAACAGGAGAATCAGGCATGAAAAAGTTTTTCCTTCCGCTCATCACGGCAATGTTTGCGCTGTCCATGGTTGCGTGCACGGCAGAGACTGAAGACAAGGCCACCCCATCTGCTCCCGGCGCAGCACCCGATGCGGTAGCTGCGGCGGATGCTTCGGACAACAGCGCCCAGGTTCAGGCGATCAAGGCGCGTGGCGTCCTGCGCGTCGGGGTCAAGGTTGACGTACCCTTGTACAGCTACCTGAACCCGAACACGAACGAACAGGAAGGTCTTGAAGCCGATCTCGCGCGCGAACTCGCCAGGAGAATTATCGGTGACGAGAAAGCGGTTGAATTTCAGGCTGTTACCGCGCCAACACGCGGCCCCTTGCTTGATAATGGCGAAGTCGACGTAGTGATTGCGACCTTTACCATCAACGAAGAGCGCAAGCGTTCGTACAATTTCACCCCCCCGTATTTCAAAGATGCCATCGGTTTTCTGGTTAAAAAGGGTCTCGGCGCGACCAGGATTTCCGACCTTGCCGGTAAAAACATCGGCGTCGCCCAATCGGCAACGACGAAGGTTGCGATTGCGAAAAAGGCAGAAGAACTCGGTATTGAAGTCAAGTTCAGCGAATTTGCGAGCTATCCGGAACTCAAGGCCGCGCTGATGAGCGGACGGATTGACGCTTTCTCCGTGGATAAGTCCATTCTGCTCGGCTATCTTGATGACAGCACGCTGATTATCAACGAAACCTTCGCGCCGCAGGAATACGGCATCGCCTCGAAGCTTGACAACAAAGACCTCGCGGCCTTCCTTGATGAGTTCATCAAGACTTCGAAGGCCGACGGCACGCTGGACGGGCTTATTTCCAGGTGGGGACTTGATAAATAAGCCGCGCATTTTAACCTCCCCGCACGCAACGGCAGAGGTGATGTCCCTTCTGCCGTTGTTGTAGTGATCAATGATTTCATCCAGGAGGGCGCGGGGCCGTTACAATCCTTCCCCGTCATTGCTCTCTTTGGATTGATTTGTCATGGCTCTGCTTACTGTCGATGGCGCTTGTCTGGCGTTCGGCCACGTCGATTTGCTTGATCACGTCAGCTTTCAGCTCGACGCGGGCGAACGGGTGGCGTTGATCGGGCGCAATGGCGCGGGCAAATCCAGCCTGCTGCGGGCGCTGGCGGGTCAGGCGGCGCTTGACGATGGCACGGTGTGGCTGGCGGCGGGGAGCAGGATTGCCTACGTGCCGCAGGAGGCGGACTTTACCCTTGAGCGCGATGTGTTTGCGACCGTGGCGGATGGCCTGGGTGATGCGGCGCAGCTGCTGGTCGATTACCACCAGACCATGATCGCGGTGGCCGAACATCACGAAGACGCCGCCGCGTTGGAGCGGCTCGCGGCCCTGCAACATGCAATCGAAGCGGCTGACGCCTGGCGGCTGAACCAGCGCGTCGAGCAGATGCTGAACCTGCTCGGTTTGTGTGCTGATGCTCGCGTGGGCGATCTCTCCGGCGGCGGCATCAAGCGGGTGGCGCTGGCGCGTGCGCTGGTGGTCGCGCCCGACCTGTTGCTGCTCGATGAGCCGACCAACCACCTCGATCTTGATGGCATCTTGTGGCTGGAGGGGCTGATCCAGTCGTTTGCCGGCGCCGTGGTGTTCATCACCCACGACCGCGTGTTTCTCGACTACGTTGCCAGCCGTATCGTCGAGCTCGATCGCGGCAATTTGCGCAGCTATCCGGGGCGTTTCTCCGATTACCAGCGCCGCAAGGCTGAAGAGCTGGAAGCGGAGGCGCTGGCCAGTGCGCGTTTCGACAAACTGCTCGCCCAGGAAGAGGTGTGGATCCGCAAAGGCATCGAAGCGCGCCGTACCCGCAACGAAGGCCGGGTGCGGCGGCTGGAGTCGCTGCGCCGCGAACGTGCCGCGCGCCGCGAGCGGCTGGGGCAGGTGCGGCTCGCGCTTGACCGCGGTGAGCGCAGCGGGCAACTGGTGGCCGAACTCACCGACGTGAGCAAGACCTATGGCGAGCAGGTGATCGTGCGCGATTTCTCCACTCGCATCGTGCGCGGCGATCGGGTCGGCATCATGGGCCCCAACGGCGCGGGCAAGACCACGCTGCTGAAACTGATTCTCGGCGAGATCGAAGCGGATAGCGGCACGGTGCGGCGGGGGACGCGGCTGGCGGTGGCCTATTTCGATCAACTGCGCGTCCAGCTTGACCCCGAACTGCCGCTCACCGAAGTGATCAGCCCGGGCTCGGATTACGTCGAGATTGGCAATGAGAAGAAGCACGTCATCGGCTATCTGGGCGATTTCCTCTTCGCTCCCCAGCGCGCCCGCTCGCCGGTGAAGTCGCTCTCGGGCGGCGAGCGCAACCGGCTGCTGCTGGCGCGGCTTTTCGCCCGCCCGGCCAATGTGCTGGTGCTCGATGAGCCGACCAACGACCTCGACATCGAAACCCTCGACCTGCTCGAAGAGCTGCTGGTCAATTACGACGGCACCCTGTTCCTCGTCAGCCACGACCGCGCCTTTCTCGACAACGTCGTCACTCAGGTCATCGCCGCCGAAGGCGAGGGCCGTTGGGAGGAATACGCCGGAGGCTACGATGAATGGCAGCGCGTGCGCCGCGAGCGCGAAGCCGCCAGCCTGAGCGCCAGACGGGCCGACGCCGCGAAAGTCGTACCCAAATCCACGGCGGAAGCGTCGCCTAAAAAGCGTGACAAGCTGGGTTTCAAGGAAAAGCGCGAACTGGAAGAAATCCCCGACCGCATCAGCGCGCTCGAAGCCGAACAGTCCGCCTTGCAGGCACGGCTGGCCGATCCGGCCTTGTACCAGAACGCGCCCCAGGACGTTGCCCGGCTCTCAGCGCGGCTGGATGAAATCGGGCGTGAGATCGAGGCGGCGATGGCGCGGTGGGAGGAGCTGGAGCGGCGGGCGGGGTAGTTGAGGGCGTGGTCAGGGCACTCGCATATACCGTCTGGCGCAGGATGTACCAGCCTCGTCCCACAGGCCTCGGTGACGGGCTGGGCTGTCACGGATTTTTAGGCTGTCACGAATTTTTCGGCTTGACAGGAGGGCGGAACGCTGATAGGGTACGCCCCCGCTGCATTGCAGCATTGTTTATTTTCTGACTGATTCATTTATCGTGGTGCGCTTTGGGCAGGCTGTTGCAGCCGCCTTGCGGGATTTTGTTGCAGCGCATCGCTCCGGGTAGCGGGGTGTTTGTTCCCGTTTCTACTCTGGTGACCGGTGTCACGCCGGGCCTTGTGTACCGCTTGGGCCCCATGCATCCTCTTTCCTGGTGACCTTCCAGGGCTTTCTGCGCCGTTGCGGCGTTCCGGATGCGCGTGATACTGCCCACAGCATGGAGAACACCATGAACCAAGCAACGCATTTTTCTGACCGCATGCACCGCGCCGTGGCGTGTCTGTATCGGATGGCACACGCTGGCGCGCTGATTTTCGGCATGATCGGCATGTTGTACCTGCTCAGCGCCACGCTGACCGCAGCGGCAAACGAAGAGGCCGATGTGGACACGGCGCTGGTCACGACTCCGGGCACAGCCCAGGTCGCCGAGGTGTCCGTTGACCTTGCCGAGGGCGGCGTGCTGGTGTCGAACCAGCTCTCACGCGAGATGGTGAAGGTGAGCAGTTGGGTGTCGCGGCGCTACCGGGTGTCGTCGATGTTGATTGACCCGGCGCTGCTCGCCGCCGAAGAATCGGGCAAGCAGATCGGGGTCGATCCGCTGCTGCTGGTGGCGATGATGGCGGTGGAGTCGGGCTTCAATCCCTTTGCCGAGAGCAGTGTCGGCGCACAGGGGCTGATGCAGGTCATTCCGCGTTTTCACCTCGACAAGCTGGGGGCAAACGCCAATACGGACGCGAATGCGCTGTTCGACCCCACGCTCAATGTCCGCGTTGGCGCGCTGGTATTGCACGAAGGCTTGCGCCGCTACGGCGATTTGCAGGCGGCGCTGCAATATTATGGCGGCGCAATCAATGACCCCAGCGCGGCCTATGCGCGCAAGGTGCTGGCAATGAAGCAGCGCCTGGTCACGGCGGCGGGACGCAAGGGCGACGCTGCTTAGGGTTTCTCTCCCAGCGCACGCGCGGTCAATTCATGCACGAGGGCAAGCTGGCGCGGATTTTTGGCCCCGATCCGGGTGAGCCACTCTCCGCGCCGGGCAAGCTCCGCGCCCCAGGCGGCGGGGTCGATCCGGCTTAGCGCGGCGTAGGCCTGCGCCTCCGTCTGTGCATCGCTCCAGTCGAGATCGGCAGAGCGCGGTATCCAGCCCAGCGCGGTCTCAGCGGCGTTGGCGCGTCCGTGGCAGCGTTCGATGATCCATTTGAGCACACGCATGTTCTCGCCGAAGCCGGGCCAGAGGTAAGCGCCCGCGTCGTCGGTGCGGAACCAGTTGACGCAGAAGATTTGCGGTGGCTCGGCGAGGGCGTGGCCCGTTTCCAGCCAATGGCGAAAATAATCACCGATGTGGTAGCCGCAGAATGGACGCATGGCGAACGGGTCGCGCCGTACCTGGCCCTGAACGCCGCCTGCGGCTGCGGTCGTCTCCGAGCCCAGCGTGGCGGCGTGGTAGACGCCGTAATCCCAGTTGAAAGCCTGCACCGCCAGCGGCACGGTCGTGGCGCGGCGACCGCCGAAAATGAAGGCGGAAACCGGCACCCCTTGCACGGCTTCCCACGCCGGGTCGATGACCGGACATTGGCGGGCGGGGGCGGTGAAGCGGGAATTGGGGTGGGCAGCCTTGCGCCCGCAGGCCGGTGTCCAGTCCTGTCCCTGCCAGTCGATGAGATGCGCGGGCGGCGTCGGCGTCAGACCTTCCCACCACACATCGCCGTCATCGGTCAGGGCGACGTTGGTAAATAGCACGTTCTCCGCCAGCGTGGCGATGGCGTTAGGGTTGGTGGTGGGCGAGGTGCCGGGGGCGACGCCGAAAAAACCGGCTTCCGGATTGATCGCGTACAGACGGCCATCCGCGCCAGGCCGGATCCAGGCGATGTCGTCACCGACCGTGGTGATTTTCCACTCCTTGAACGCCGGCGGGGGGATCAGCATGGCGAAGTTGGTCTTGCCGCAGGCCGATGGGAAGGCGGCGGCGACGTAGGTTTTCTCGCCCGTGGGCGATTCGGCGCCGAGAATCAGCATGTGTTCGGCAAGCCAGCCTTCATCCCGCGCCATGGCGGAGGCGATGCGCAGGGCCAGACACTTTTTTCCCAGCAGCGCGTTGCCGCCGTAGCCCGAGCCGAACGACCAGATCTCGCGCGTTTCGGGGAAATGGGCGATGTGTAAATCCGCCGGGTTGCACGGCCAGCGCCGATCCGGCTCGCCGGGGGCGAGGGGGACGCCGACCGAATGCACGCAGGGCACAAAATCGCCGTCCTCGCCCAGCACCTCATACACCGCCGCTCCCATGCGCGTCATGATGTGCATATTGGCGACCACGTAGGGGCTGTCGGTCACTTCAATGCCGATGCGCGCCAGCGGTGAGCCGATCGGCCCCATCGAAAACGCAATGACGTACATCGTGCGCCCGCGCATCGCGCCCTTGAACAGGTCGTTGAGGGTGGTACGCATCGCCGCGGGGTCGCGCCAGTGGTTGGTCGGCCCGGCGTCTTCCTCCAGGCGGGAGCAGATGAAGGTGCGCTCCTCGACCCGTGCTACATCGGCCGGGTCGGAGCGGGCGAGGAAGCTGTTGGGCCGCAGGGCGGGGTTGAGGCGAATCAGCGTGCCGCTGTCCACCATTTCCTCGCACAGGCGCTGGTATTCGGTGGCCGAACCGTCGCACCAGAGCACGCGCTCCGGCGTGGTCAGGGCGGCAATTCCGCTCACCCACTGTTGCAGACGGTGGTGGCGAAGCGCCGTGGGGGCGGCGGTAAAATGTGACGTTATCAGGGCGTTCATCAGAACCTTTACGGGAGGCGCGGTGTTCTTGCAGGGCAAGATTATCGGCTATCGTTCCTGCCCGGACGGTAAAATTGCGCACGACCGTATACGGAAAGCGTGCGGCGTATCCTTCCCCCACGGCGGATGCCAAAAACCACGGAGAGAGACAAAGATGGACGAATTGATTCGCGCTGCGGCGCTGGACTACCACCGCTACCCGGTTCCGGGAAAAATTTCGGTCACGCCGACCAAAGTGCTCTCCAACCAGCGCGATCTGTCGCTGGCCTATTCGCCGGGGGTGGCGGCGGCGTGTGACGCGATTGTCGACAACCCCGCTGAAGCCGTGAACCTGACCGCGAAGGGGAATCTGATCGGCGTCATCACCAATGGCACCGCCGTGCTGGGCCTGGGCAACATCGGCGCACTGGCGGCCAAGCCGGTGATGGAAGGCAAGGGCGTCCTGTTCAAGAAATTTGCCGGCATCGATGTGTTCGACATCGAGGTCAACGAACCCGACCCCGACCGCCTGATCGATCTGATTGCCGCGCTGGAGCCGACTTTCGGCGGCATCAATCTCGAAGACATCAAGGCTCCCGAGTGCTTCTACATCGAGCAGAAGCTGCGTGAGCGGATGAAAATCCCGGTGTTCCACGATGACCAGCACGGCACCGCAATCGTGGTGGGCGCAGCCGTACTCAACGGCCTGCACCTGCAAGGCAAGGATCTGACCAGGGTGAAGGTCGTCACCTCGGGCGCGGGCGCAGCGGCGCTGGCCTGTCTTGACCTGCTGGAGATGCTCGGCATCCCGGCGGCGAACATCTGGGTGACGGATATCGAAGGGCTGGTCTACGAGGGTCGCACCGTGCTGATGGATCCGGTCAAGGCGCGTTATGCCAAACAAACCGACGCCCGCACCCTGAACGACGTGATTGCGGATGCGGATGTTTTCCTCGGCCTGTCGGCGGGGGGCGTACTGAAAAGCGAGATGGTGGCGAAAATGGCCCCCTGTCCGCTGATTCTGGCCCTGGCCAACCCGCACCCCGAGATTTTGCCGGCTGACGTCCGCTCCGTGCGTGACGATGCCATTATCGCCACGGGTCGTTCGGACTATCCGAATCAGGTCAATAACGTGCTCTGTTTCCCCTTCATCTTCCGCGGCGCGCTCGATGTCGGTGCGACCACGATCAATAACGAGATGAAACTCGCCGCAGTACAGGCGATTGCGTCCCTGGCGCGGGCGGAGCAAAGCGAGATTGTGGCCGCCGCTTATGGTGAAAAAGTCAGCGGTTTCGGCGCGGATTACATCATCCCGCGCCCCTTCGACCCCCGCCTGATCGTCAAGATCGCCCCGGCAGTCGCCCTCGCGGCGATGGAGTCGGGCGTGGCAACGAGGTCGATTGCCGACTGGGACGCTTATCGCAGCCAGCTCAATAATTTTGTCTGGCACTCGGGTATGCTGATGAAGCCCGTCTATGCGGCGGCCAAAAAAGAGCCGCAACGCATCATTTTTGCCGAAGGCGAGTCGGAGCTGGTGCTGCGTGCGGTGCGCACGGTAATTGACGAGGGGCTGGCCTGGCCGATTCTGATCGGACGGCCAGAGGTAATCGGGCGCAATGTCGATCACCTCGGCCTGCACATGAATCCCGGTTATGACTACGAAATCGTCAATCCCGAACTGGATTCGCGCTCGGAAAAAGTGTGGTCGCACTACCATGACCTCATGGAGCGCCGTGGCATGTCGATCGAGGACGCACAACGCTATGTGCGCGGCAGCAACACCCTGCTCGGCGCCCTGCTGCTCAACATCGGTCATGGCGACGGTTTGATTTGCGGCACCGAGGGCGTGCTGCGGCGTCATTTGAAACATGTCGAGACCGTCATCGGTCGTCGTGCCGGGGTGAGCACCTATTACACCCTGAACGTGTTGAACCTGCCGGGACGCACCCTCTTTCTCGCCGATACCAACGTCAATTACGACCCCACGCCGGATCAGGTGGTCGAGATGACCCTCCTCGCCGCCGAGGAAATGCGCCGTTTTGGCGTGGAACCCAAAGTTGCGCTGCTGTCGCATTCGTCCTTCGGTTCCGCCGATTCGCCGACCGCAGAGAAGATGCGTGTCGCGCTACGCATGCTCCATGGTCGTTATCCTGATTTGCAGGTCGAAGGCGAAATGCACGGCGACTCCGCGCTCGATGCCCGCCTGCGCCTGAAAATCTTCCCCAACGCCCATATGCGCGAGGACGCCAACCTGTTGATCTTCCCCACCCTCGATGCAGCCAACATCGCGTTCAACCTGCTGAAAAGCGCCGCTGGCGGCGGCATGACCGTAGGGCCCATCCTGCTCGGCGCTGCCCGCCCGGTGCATGTGCTCACGCCATCGGCGACGGTGCGGCGCATCATCAACATGACCGCGCTCACAGTGGTTGAAGCCGGGCAGAACCGCTAGTTTGCTTTTCCCTCTCCCGCGAGCGGGAGAGGGAAAACCTCAGCCCTCAGAACCGATATCCCGCCTTCACATTTCCCGTCACGCCTTCGCGTTTGCCTGCGTAGCCTTGTACGCCGACATCCAGTGACCAGCCTTTTTCGGCGGGCGTCAGGGTCAGGCCGAGTTCAAGCAGGGCGGTGTCGCCTTTTAACGTTGGGGCGTCCAGTTTGTAGCCGTAGATGCTGGCTTTTGCCTTGCCGTCGTATTCGTGCTCCCACGCTGCGCCGAGGTAAGCGGTGGTTTGGGGGGTCAGGGCGTAATCCCATTTTGTGCCTAGTCTGGTTCTTTGTGAGTCTACGTCCTTGAATTTCACCGTCTCGCCGGTGGTGAGTTTTACGGTGTCGCCGTCTTGATGGCTCCAGAGGTATTGGGCGTGGAGGTCCAGTTTGCTTTGCTCGGAGAGTTTCAGCACGTAGCCTGCGCCGACGTGTGCGCTTACGTAGGTGGATTTGGCGTTGTAGGCGCTGTGGAGGGTGGTGCCGTTGACGAAATGGCCGCCGAAGTCGGTTTTGACCTGGCCTGAGCGCAGGCTGGCGTCG
>BNUB01000070.1 GCA_025997045.1 Betaproteobacteria bacterium | reverse complement strand
GACTCGGATTACTCCGGAACTCGGCCCAGCATTCTGCGATGAACTCATTGATATTCTCCCCTGCGAAGAGTGAAACCTGATCACCGACGCCTTGTTTCATAGTCTCATTATAGAGCTTGACCACATCAGCGTCAGCCTGCAACCCAAGAAGGGCGTCAAGCTGGTGGCCCAGTTCATGATCGGCGATGGCCTTGATGTTTCCTGTCCCTACCAGCGCAGTTTCGCCTTCATCAAACGCAACTTGCACCATCTGCAGGGCGACCGGGGCTTCAATACGCTAGGCCGGTTGGAGGTGCCGGAGCAGGCGATCGAGGAGCTGCTGGTCAACGCCCTGATTCACCGTGATTACTTCACCAGCGCCTCCATCCGCCTGATGGTGTTCGCCGACCGTATCGAGATTATCAGCCCTGGTCATTTGCCCGACAGCCTGAACACCGAGGGCATCCGCTACGGCACGTCCAATCGCCGCAACCCCACGCTGACCGAACACGCAGTCCACATCCTGCCTTACCGTGGGCTGGGCACGGGTATTCCGCGTGCCTTGCGCGATTGGCCGGAGACCCGGCTGGTGAATGATGTGGCGGGCAACCAGTTCAAGGTCGTGATCCCCAGACCAGAACCGCAAACACAGACCGGGAGGACAGGGCAAGTCACCCCGGAAGTCACCCCGGAAGTCACTGGCGAGATCGAACGCCTGCTGCGTGTGTTGACCGGCGAGATGACCCGGCAGCAGATACAGAATGCCTTGAGCCTGAAAGATGGCGAGCATTTTCGCAAGACTTACCTGCTGCCCGCCCTCAACGCCGGACTGGTCGAAATGACCCAACCCGACAAGCCCCGCAGTAGCAAACAACGTTACCGGCTGAGCGCCAAAGGGCGGCAGTGCTTGTGAGCGGTTCCCGTCAAACAACCCCCTGATTTTTCAGCTCCGTCAGAAACCGGGCGCGGCGGCGTTGGAGTTCGATGCGGCGCGGGCCGGGCGCAAGCTGGGCGATCTCCTCGCGCAGGCGGGCAAGTTCCCGGCGCAATAACACTTCCTGTGGGGTGAAACCGGCGTTCTTCAGGATCTTGTTTGTCATCCGCTCTTCGGGCGACAGCAGGGCGTCATCGTCGAAAGCGAGCGGTTGTCCGGCGCCGGGCAGGTGCTGGAATTCACCGCGGCGCTCGGCGTCGAGGATGCGCTGTTCGGCGAGCAGGTCAAAGATGGATGGCACTGATTACTCCGGGCGGGGCGATTGGCAGGGTGCACAACAGGTGCTGGCCTACTATAATGCCGCTTTTGCCTGCTCATCCATGTTCCGTCTGCCTGTTTTTTCCGTGTTGCTGATGGTGTGCCTGTCGGCCTGTAATCCGACGCCTGAAGATGATCGTCCGGGACAGCCGGTCAAGCATCGTCAGGAAGCATTCAAGGTCATTTTACGGGCGAGCGAGCCGATCGGGCTGATGCTCGGTGATGACAAATTCGACGCCGAAAACTTTGCCCGGCTGGCGGCCAGACTGAGCGAAGTGCGTGACGGCCCGTGGGCGTATTACGGCGCGGACACCAATTATCCGCCGAGCAAGTCACGCGATGAGGTCTGGAGCCAACCCGACAAATTCGCTGTGGAACGTCAGCGTTTCCAGAACGCAACCGATACCCTGCGTGCCGCGACCACCAGGGATGCGGCGCAGACGGCCTACAATGAACTGCGCGCGAGCTGCAAGGCTTGCCATAATGGTTTCCGGCGCTGATATTTTTATGGATACTCCCGCCACAGGCAGATGGCGCATCAAACTGGCCGATGAGGAATGGGAGTTTGAAGCAATTCACCGGCTGAATTACCGCACCTTTGTCGAAGAAATTCCCCAACATCACGCCAATGCGGATAAAAGGCTGGTTGATCGTTTTCATGCGGAAAACACTTACATCATTGCGCTTGATGGCAGGCGCTTGATTGGAATGTTGGCCGTGCGCGGCAAGCGCCCGTTCTCGCTTGACGATAAGGTCGCCAATCTGGATCAATATTTGCCTCCCGACTCCTGCCCGGTCGAAGTCCGGCTTTTATCGGTCATCCCCGCAGCCAGAAAATCGGTGCTCTTCACCGAACTTTTCCAATACGCCAGCCGCTATTGTCTGGCAGAAGGCTACGATATCGCCGTCATCTCGGGCACTACACGGCAACTGAAACTTTACCGCCATCTGGGTTTTGTTCCATTTGGCTCACTGGTAGGCACGGAGACCGCAGCGTATCAACCCATGTCCCTGACGCTGGAAGCGTACCGGCAGAGCATGCAGAAAAGTGTTGCCTTGCGTCAAGACACAAACACCTCACCCGCTACCGATAACGAGCTGAATTTCCTGCCGGGGCCGGTATGGATTGCGCCCGAAATTCGCCACGCTTTTGCCGCGCCGTGCATCTCCCATCGCAGCCAATCTTTTGTGAACCTGATGGCGCAGGTACAAAACGATTTGTGCTGCTTGACCCACGCTGAACACGTACAAATTCTGCTGGGCTCGGGCACACTGGCAAATGAAGTGATCGCGGCGCAATTGTCGCTATTGCAAAAGCCGGGGCTGATATTGGCGAACGGCGAGTTTGGCGAGCGCCTGATCGTCAATGCGCGGCGGGCGCAACTGAATTATGCCGCGCTTCAATCCCCGTGGGGTACGCCTTTCGAGATGGATTCCATCGCGCAGGCAATGGCGAAACTGCTTCCGGGAAGCTGGGTCTGGATGGTTCATCACGAAACCTCGACGGGAATGTTGAATCCTCTCGATGCCGTAAAAGATTTGTGCGCGCAATCAGGACTGCATCTTTGCCTTGATTGCATCAGCTCACTCGGCGCAATGGCGCTGGATTTGCACGGCGTCTATCTGGCAAGTGGCGTTAGCGGCAAAGGACTGGGCGCTTACCCTGGCTTGTCGATGGTCTTTCACCGCGATCATGTCCAGGCGCAAGCTGAGCGTTTGCCCGCTTATCTTGACCTGGGTGACTGGGTAGCGCATGGCAGTATCCCCTTTACCCATTCCTCCAACTTGCTCAACGCCCTCGCGCTGGCGCTTAAAAGCGCAAGTTTGGAACGGATGGCATCTATTCGCGCCAATATGTCATGGCTGCGCGCAGCCTTGGAAAATAGCGGTTTCCCTGTTTTGGTCGTCCCCAAAGATGCCGGCCCCGCTGTGCTGACACTGGCCATGAAGGCGCCCGGAATGGCTCAAGCGCTGGGCGAAGCGCTGGACTTTCGCGGGTACTGGCTAAACTACCGCAGCGCCTACCTGTCTGAACGTAACTGGATTCAAATCGCGTTATTCTCCAATCCGCCCCAAAAATATCTGGAAAAGCTGGTGCGGGTGCTTGACAAGGTTGTGGCAAAAAAATGAAAGCAGAAGACTGGACGATTGACAAACTCTTTTCCCGGTTGATTCATAACCGCTCCGAAAAAGGCCGATGGGACAAGATTAGTGCGTTGTGGCGCAGGCCGAATGATGAGGTCTACTCAAGGTGTGTTGAGCTTGTACATTCCGCGAAGGTAAAAGAGAGAATCATTGGCATAGATGTTCTGGCCCAACTTGGCGGCGGGCGCAGACCATATGGAAAACAGACGCTACAGCTTTATTTCAAACTGCTTGAGCGGGAAGAAGATGTCAATGCGGTCGCGGCGATCATCCATGCGATCGGACACCATAATGAGCAGGGCTTGAGTTTGGCGCAAATAAAGAAACTGAGCCAATATCAAACTCACCACAGCAGTGAAGTCCGTTATGCGCTGGCCGGTGCACTCTCTGGCGTTGATAAAGCACCTGCAATCGACGTGTTGGTTGCTTTATCCCGTGATCGGAGTGCTCATGTACGGGATTGGGCAACGTATTACCTGGGACAGCACATTGAAACGGACAATGAAAAAATACGCGAGGCACTATGGCAAAGGCTCAATGACCCTGATCCGGAGACAAGGCGTGAAGCCATTTGCGCGCTTGCCCAGAGAAAAGGTTGGGAAGCTTAGAATAATGTATTGAACAAGAGAAACAGGCTCAGGCACAGGGTGGATAGAACGAGAAAAATGACCAGTGGCTTCAGTAGTCTCCAGAAATAAAATTCCAGCTTGGCAAATTTATAAATATCATCATGCTTACGTGTGGCCCACTGGGTTCCTGCGGCAATGGCAAGTATGAACAAGGATAAAAACCATAGTACGAAACCCCATCCATAGTTGTCAATAGCAATAGAGTTTGGAAGTTCTGTGAGGCGAAAGCTGTCAACAGATAGAATTATTGCAATGATGACAGACCAGGAAACGGGTTTGCTGCCAAAGTGAATTTTTATGCATGCGTAAAGAAAGAAAATGTTTGCAAACCAGGCAAAGTTCGGAAGCAAGACACTAAACAAACCAAATAAAAGAACAGATGCGCCGCTCCATTCCTCGCCATTCTTCAATAAAAACACTGTGAACGGCAAAGAAGCCGACCACGTGGCAAAGGCGCAGAAGGAGATGATTTTTGTCCAAAAACCAGAGCGGGTTTCGTTCATGATCATTTCTGTGTCTTGAGTTTTACTTTTTTGAGGGCTTTATCCCCATCTTTGCGGTCATTGGAAAGAGTCAATGTGAGCAGAGATTGATCATCGTCGTCAACATCAACATCTTCCAGTTTAGATACCCCATTTATTGTTACTGTTCCTGCCCACACTCGACGGAATGAAGGCATCTCTCTCTTTTCAACTTCAATCTCCATTTTCAGGTTTGATCCTGTTCCCCGATCCTTTGTATGCATCAGATAAACATGGGATGCTGTACAGATGCCGTATTTTTTAAAATCTTTAATATAGAATACCTTGGTGCCAACCCTGAAAGGTGTCATCGAACGAGAAGCACGGGTGGCATACTCAGTTAATTCGTCCTTACGATTGCCTAATTCTACATTGCGGGCGCAATTTTTAACTCTAAAAAACGCATTTTTAGGATAATGATATAGCGCACGGGATGAATTCATCGGTTCATCGCTTAAAATATCTATTGCGACTTTTGGCGCCTCGCTGCCATGAATCTGTTGTTTATTGTCTTCTGTTTCATGAATACCCAAAGCTTCTACGATAAATTTTCTGGGTTGTTCATTTTTCTTTGGGTTGTTGTAGGAAAAAGACCGTGGGCAAACCCAAAATCCGGGCTGCCGAGGCTGGGGCGTCCATGTCCATGACTGTTCAAACAGTACACGCTTCGTTTCTCCCTCAAGCAAGGAAATTGCCTTGTCGTTAATGGAAATTATGGCAACAGCAGGAGAAGTCGCCGGAGACGAGGTTAATACCCATTCATCGGCCAATTTTGTATATGAAAAGTCCCTGGCTTTTATTCTGACGGTGGGAATGCCCCAACTTAATAAAGCCTCCATATTGCCAAATGGATCTCGCAAGAAATTATGAAGACGCTTCGCATCGTGTGACGAAAACAATCGTAGCTCAACCGGCCCGCTTCCGCTGATCAATGGTTGGGCAAAAGTGGGGGGCGGCTCAATGGTGCAGACCGGGCCACGTTTGAACGCCAACGCCAGGTCATTCAAAATAATTTTCTCTTCGTTGTTACCCCGGAAACGGTCGTTAACAGCGAAAAACAGGCTCAGGCACAAGGTGGATACTGCCAGAACAATGCCCAGCGTTTTTACCCCCTTTCCGGCAGCAAACTCGTCATCATATTCATCTGCCACTCCTTGGTTTCCTGCGGCGATCGCAAGCATGAATAAAGACAAAAACCAGAGCACAAAACCCCATCCATAAGCATTAATAGTGCTGGAGCTTACTAGTCCTATGTGAAAAGGAATTGCGGAGACACGAAAACTGTCAAAAGACAATATCATCGCGCCGATAACTGACCAGAAGACGGGCTTGCCTCGCTGAATTTTTATAAATGCGTACAGAAAGAATACATTTGAAAACCAGGCGATATTCGGAAGCAAAACCCCAAGCCAACCAAATAAAAGAATAGATATGCCTCTCAATTCGTCGCCATAGAATGACGAAAATACCGTGAGCGGCAAGGAAACAAGCCACAGAACAAGGGCGCAGTAGGCAATGTTTTTTGCCGAAAAACCGGAACGTCTTTCCGCCCGAACCGGAGCAGCGTCAGCTTCTGTTGGCAGTTCGCGCTCCATCCGCACCTCCGCTCCCGCCGCACGCAATGCCTGCGCATAATGCTGCGCTTCCTGCCCGGAAAGTCCGCGCTTCAAGGTGACGGGTTTTCCGCTGAACAGGGGTTCAATGCGGGACAGATCGCATTTGAACAGGTGCGCAAGGTTCGCCTTGACGGTCTCCGTGGAGATTTCGGGCGCGACCTGACCATCGAAAACGAGTTTGTAACGGGTTTCGTCCATGATGCTGGCGTCCTTGTCGGGGGCGGCTGCGGGTCGACAAGGATGCCCCGGATCACTCGTTTCTGTCCACAAGCGGCGGTTGAGCCGTTAGACTTGCCCCTTTATGACTGATGTGAGCAAGGCGGGGATGGCGGGATGCATGAAATAGAGGTCGTACTGGCGATGTTACTGGCGGTGGTGGCGAGCGGCTATCTGGTGAGGGTGTTGCCGTTTTCGGTGCCGATTCCGCTGGTGCAGATTGTGCTTGGCGCGGCGATTGCCGTGGTGGGCGGGAGCGCAGTGGGACTGCAACCGGAATTCTTCATGTTTGCGTTTTTGCCGCCGCTGCTCTTTCTCGACGGCTGGCATATTCCCAAGGCCGACCTGTTGCGTGACAAGGTTGTGATTATCGAGCTTGCCTTCGGTCTGGTGCTGTTTACCGTGTTTGGGGCGGGCTTCCTGATTCACTGGATGATTCCGGGGATGCCGCTGGCGGTGGCGTTTGCGCTGGCGGCGGTGGTGTCGCCGACTGACCCGGTGGCGGTGTCTTCGATCGTGGCGCGCTGCCCGATTCCGAAGCGGCTGATGCATATCCTCGAAGGCGAATCGTTGTTGAACGATGCCTCCGGCCTCGTCTGCTTTCGCTTCGCGGTGGCGGCGGCGCTTACTGGTAGTTTTTCGATTGTGTCGGCCTCGGGCACCTTCCTGTGGATGGCCCTGGCCGGGCTGGCGCTCGGGGTGGCGGTGACGCTGGCGATTGCCCAGACCCAACGCTGGTTGTCGCGCCATTTGGGCGAGGAGACCGGCTCGCCGATTCTGATCAGCCTGCTCACGCCCTTCGGCGCCTATCTGGCGGCGGAGCATTTTGGCGCTTCGGGCATTCTCGCCGCAGTGGCGGCGGGGGTGACGATGAGCTATGTCGAACTCTCCGGCCGCGCGCTCGCCACCACGCGCTTGCAGCGTACTGCGGTGTGGGCCACGGTGCGCTTTGCCCTCAACGGGGTGATGTTCGTACTGCTCGGGGAACAACTGCCGGGCATCCTCAACCGGGCGGCAATCGCGGTGCAGGAGACCGGCCATCGGTCGGCCTGGTGGCTGATCGTGTATGCGTTTGCGATCACCGTCATTCTGGCCGTGCTGCGGTTTGCCTGGGTGTGGGTGACGCTGAAGCTGCTGTTGTACCGTGCGCAGCGCAATGGCGCGGAACGGGAAAATCCGGACTGGCGCGTGGTCGCGGTGGTGTCGATTGCCGGGGTGCGCGGGGCGATTACCCTGGCCGGTGTGCTGACCTTGCCGTTGCTCATGCGCGGGGGCGAGCCTTTCCCGGCCCGCGATCTGGCGATTTTTCTCGCCGCGGTGGTGATCCTGATTTCGCTGGTCGTGGCCGCCATCGGCTTGCCCCGGCTGGTGAAGGGGCTGGCGGTTCCCGACGAGCCCGTCGAGCTGCGCGAAGAAAATGAGGCCCGGCGTGAGGCGGCGGCGGAAGCGGTGCGGGCGATCGAAGAGGCGTGCCACACCCAGGGCACGAGCAACGTGACCGAAGCCGAGCGTTATGCCCAGGCGGCGGTGCGGGTGATGGAGAATTACCGCCATCGGCTGAAACAGGAAGAGCCGGAGGGCGGCGGCACCAGTGGGGAGTCCTTGCGCGCCTCTGACCGGGCCGAGATCGTCTTGCGCCTCGCCGCCTTGCAGGCCGAGCGCGAAACCATCTTCCGCCTGGCGCGCAGCGGGCGAATTTCGGACGAGTGTTCGCGTCGGCTGGTGCATCAGATCGACCTCTCCGAAGCCCGCTACCGGTGAATGAGGACGGGCGAATGAGATTTGATCTGATCATCGTGGGGGGCGGGCTGGCCGGGACGGCGCTCGCCGTGGCCTTGCGCCGCAGTCGGCTGAACATCGCCCTCATCCAGCGCGCCGTGCCGACCAAAGCGCCGGGCTGGGATGCGCGCATCTACGCCTACAACCCGGCGAGCGTGGCTTTTCTGCAGGAGCTTGGGGTGTGGGAGCGGCTCGACCCCGGCCGCCTGGCCCCGGTCGAGCGCATGGAAGTACATGGCGATGGCGGGGGCCGGATTGATTTTTCCGCGACGGAGGCCGGGCTTGAGGCGCTGGCCTGGATTGGTGAATCCGATCATCTGCTGCTGGAGTTGTGGCAAAGCCTCACCCGCCAGCATAACGTGACCGTCTTTGCCCCCGCTGCGCCCGCCGCGTGCACGCATCATGATGACGGGGTGGAAATCCTGCTGGAAGACGGGCGCAAGCTCGCCGCGACCCTTGTCGTAGGCGCGGACGGGCGCGATTCGTGGGTGCGTCACGCCTTCGGTATCGAGGCGAAAAGTCGTGACTACGGCCAGCAGGCAATCGTCGCCAACTTCCGTGTTGAGCGCCCGCATCAGCAGTGCGCCTGGCAGTGGTTCCGCAACGATGGCATCGTGGCCTGGCTGCCGCTGCCCGGTGAGCGGATCTCGCTGGTGTGGTCGACCCGCGAGGACACGGCGGCGCGGCTGATGGCCTTGCCGGACGCAGCGTTTTGCCATGAGGTGGCGGGGGTGGGCGGGGAACTTCTGGGGCGTCTGACGCTCGAAACCCCGCGTGCTGATTTTTCCCTGCGCTTCATGCGCGTGGCGAGTGTGCTGGCGGGGCGTGGGGTGCTGGTGGGGGACGCGGCTCATGCCATCCATCCGCTCACCGGGCACGGCATCAACCTCGGTTTTCAGGATGTGCGCACGCTCGCCGCGCTGCTGGCGGAGGCGCCAGCGTGGCAGGACATCGGCGAGCGCATGTTTCTGCGCCGTTATGAACGTGCCCGCGCCGAAGAGCCGTTCATGCTGCAATATGCAACCGACGGGCTGGCGCGCCTGTTTGCCTGCCGCAACCCGCTGGCGGGCGTCTTGCGCAATGCCGGAATGGCGCTTGCCGCCCAGACCCCCGGACTCACCCGCTGTCTGACCCGCTACGCCGCGAGCGGCCCTTTTTGATTGATTCCTGCTGGAGACACCTTCATGTCTGTTGTATTCAAACGTTTTCTTGCCCTGGCTGTTGCGGTGTTCGGCTTTGCCAGTGCTGCGGCGCACGCCGGAGAAGCCGAAATCCGCGCCAAACTGGAAGCCTTCTTCGGCGTGCCGATCGTCGTCTCGGTGAGTCCGCTGCCCGGCGGGACGCTGTACGAAGTCGTGCTCGAAACCAAAGAACTGATCTACACCGACAGCACCGGGACTTTCCTCATTGATGGTCAGGTGCTCAACCTCCAGACCCGCGAGAACCTCACCGCCCTGCGCCGCCAGAAGCTCGATGCCATCGACTTTTCCTCCCTGCCGCTCGATCAGGCGGTCAAGATCGGCAACGGCAAGCGCGTGCTGGTCACGTTTGAAGACCCGAACTGTTCCTTCTGCCGCAAGCTGGCGGTCGAATTGCAGCAAGTGAAAGATCTCACCCTCTACACTTTCCTGCTGCCCATCCTGTCCGAAGACTCCGACACCAAATCACGCCATATCTGGTGCGCGAAGAACCGTGGCAAAGCCTGGCTTGACTGGCTGATCGAGGACAAAACCCCGGCGGCGGCCCAGTGTGACACGGCGGTCATCGACCGCAACATCGCGCTGGCGCGTAAATTCGACATCCGCGCGACGCCCACGCTGTTCTTTGCCGACGGCAGCCGCATCGCGGGCTACCGTAGCGCGTCGGATATTGAAAAGGTGCTGGCGTCACAGCCGCAGTCCGCGAAATAAACCCCGCCCCTCACAACTGCGCAGGCGTCGCCCCGCGTGGCAGCAACACCCACATCTGCCCCTGCTGGCGCATTTTCCCTGCCTGTGCGCCCGCTTCGGGGCCGAAGCCCCAGAAGAAGTCGGCCCGCACTGCGCCCTTGATCGCGCTGCCGGTGTCTTGCGCCAGCACCAGACGGTTGAGCGGGCGGGGGGAGTTGGGCCAGGTCGTGGACAGGAAAACCGGGGCGCCGAGCGGGACATGGGCCGGGTCGATGGCGATGCTGCGGCCCTCAAAGATCGGCGTGCCCTGCGAGCCGATCGGGCCGCCTTCGGCATCGGGCAGCTCGCGGAAGAAGACGTAACTCGGATTGGCGTTGAGCAGCTCGCCGAGACGCCTGGGGTTCTTGCGTACCCACTGGCGGATGCCCTCCACCGATGCCCGGTTGGCGCTCAGTTCGCCGCGCTTGATCAGCCAGCGCCCGATGGACTGGTAGGGATGGCCGTTCTGGTCGGCATAGCCGATGCGCACCCGGCGGCCGTCGGGCAGTTCAACCCGGCCCGAGCCTTGCACCTGGAGGAAAAACAGGTCGATGGGGTCCGAGGCCCAGAGCAGCACCTGGGCGGGAAGCTGATCCTGGTGTTGTTCCAGCTCCTCGCGCGTCCAGTAAGGCACCACCTTGTTGCCGTCGAGCCGCCCGCGCAGACGCAGGCGCTTCAATTCCGGGTAAACGCCGGACAGTTCGATGCTCAGCATGTCGGCGGGCGGAGCGTAGATCGGCCACGGCGCGGTGACGGTGCGCTCGCGGCTGCCGCGAATCAGCGGTTCGTAATAGCCGGTGACGAGGCCGCGCTCGCCGCCTGCGGCCTCAACCACTTGCCACGGGGTAAAGCGCTGCTCCAAAAACTGGCGCACCTGGAGGGTGGAGAGCGTGGTCGGCAGGTTTTTGGCCGCAGCGCATACGCTTTGCCAGGTTTTTTGTTCGCCGAGCGCCTGACAGGAGACGCGCAATGCGGGCCAGGCCTGGGCCAGATCGTCATCTCCCCAGCCGGGCAGGGCGCTCCATGACGCAATGCGCCAGCGCGGGCGGGAGCTGGCGTTGGCGTCTGGCGCGGGCGTTGCCGCCGTGCTTGCGCCCGCAGGGGGCTGGCACACGCAGGGCGCGGCGGCGGGTTCCGCCTGCGCGGGAAGGGAGCAGGTGGCGCAGCACAGCGCGAACGCCAGCGTGCCAAGGTGGTGAATGCGTGCCTGGGTCATGGGAGATCAGAGTTAGACTGGCGAACTTTGCTTCGTAGTATAGCGGTGGGGGCGTCCCGCCTGTTGTGGAGGAATCATGTGGCTGGTTTTTCTGGAAGTGGGCATTGCGCTCGGGCTGGTGTTGATGGTGCTGTGGGCCTTGCGGCCAGGGCAGGCGGAGGCGGAAGAACATGAAGAAGATCGCTGAACTGGATGCCTTGTTGAGCCGTGCGGAAGGCGTGCTGGCGCGGCTGGAAGCGGTGCTGCCGGGGCCGGCTGCCGCGCCGGACTGGGACGCCGCGCACGCTTTCCTGTGGCGGCGGCGTCATGGTCGCGCCAGCCTGTTCCCGGTGCCGACGCCGACCTCGATCCGCCTGCGGGATTTGCACGACATCGAGGAACAAAAGCTGCGCATCGTGCGCAATACGCGCCAGTTCCTCGCCGGGCGGCGGGCCAACAACGTGCTGCTGACCGGGGCGCGGGGCACGGGCAAATCCTCGCTGATCAAGGCGCTGCTGAACGAGTTCGGCCCCCGTGGGCTGCGGGTGATCGAGGTCGACAAGACGGATCTGTCCGACCTGCCCGAGATCATGGAGCTGGTCGCCGGGCGTGCGGAGCGTTTCATCATCTTCTGCGATGACCTCTCGTTCGAGGAAGGCGAAGTCGCCTACAAGGTGCTCAAGAGCGTGCTCGATGGCTCGATGGCCGGGCTGGCCGACAATGTGCTGATTTACGCGACCTCCAACCGTCGCCACCTGATGCCCGAGTATCACGACGAAAACCGTGGCGTGCGCCATGCGGATGGCGAAATTCACGCCAGCGAGGCGGTCGAGGAAAAAGTGTCGCTCTCCGAGCGTTTCGGCCTGTGGATTTCCTTTTACCCCTTCGGTCAGGACGAATATCTCGACATCGTGAGCCACTGGCTCAAAACCTTCGGAGTCAAAGGCGCGCTCGCCCTCGGGGAGGCGCGTCAGGAAGCCCTGCAATGGGCCTTGATGCGCGGCTCACGTTCGGGGCGGGTGGCGTGGCAATTTGCCCGTGACTACGCCGGGCGTCTCGACGGCGACGGTGATTGACCCGGCAACGAAATACCCGACTCCGCGCCGGGTTTGGAGGGGCGTTGCATGCAACGCCTCTACGGCTTACGTTCAGGCGTCGGTGTCGTCGGCTGCGCGGGCGCTATCCGGCGGCGTCGCTGCGGGCACGCGATATTGCCCGCTCGCCCACGCGCCGAAATCAATCTCCTTGCACCGCGCCGAACAGAACGGGCGGCAAGGGTTGTCCGCGCACCATTCGGTGGCTTTGCCGCAGTGCGGGCAATGCACGAGGCGGGGAGGTTTGGGCGTGGTGGCGAGGCTCACGGGCGGCTCATTGGTAACTCATTGGCAGCTCATTGGCAACTCATTGGCAACTCACAGTGTAGAGGCAAGTTAGTAATGTCCGGTCTGAGCAAGTTAGAAATGTCCGCTTCGAGTATTGGAACAGGAAGCGGAGATGGCAGAACGGATAGAGATGAGCGAACGGGAAGTAAATCGGCTGG
>BNUB01000069.1 GCA_025997045.1 Betaproteobacteria bacterium | reverse complement strand
GCACACAATAAACGACTGTCAATGGCTTCGAGCCGAGCGCGAACACCAGCGCGGTGAGGGCCAGCGTCACGATCAAGCCGATGCGCAAACTCGCGCCGCTGAAAAAAACGCTATTCATCTCCAGCACGCCCTCCATTTCGCTCAGCGCCTCCTCCAGCAGATTAGCCCGTTGTGCGAGCGCATCGAGTTGGGACAGGAGCTTGACGAAATCCTCGTCCGGATAATCCAGGCGGTTGATGGCTTCAAGTTTGTCATGCAGGGTCGCCAGCGCCGCGTGCATCGAGCGCCCCCCATCCAGATCGACAATCTCCTCGGCATCGACGAAATTCGCCAGCGGCAGGGCCAGACTTTTTCTGATTTCGTCGATTTGTCTCTGGCGCTCATGCTGGGAACGCAGGCGTTTTTTGTGCGCATCCCCGGCGCTCTCGTGCGCATTTCCCGCCAGACATGCGGCCACCAAGGTGCTGGCGATGTGGCGGATACGCCCTGCGGACGCGGCATCTGCGGCGGGCGTCGCAGCAGTCGATGCCGACGCTACGCCGCTATCGCCCCCGGCACGTTGCAGCATCAGGTGGGTAAACCACGGCGCATCCTCCACCACCTCAGTGGCCACGCGCTCGATCTCCTGCTCCAGCGCGCTCAAAAACGCCGGTCTCGAGAGCGCGAGCACCACGACGGGATACCACAGGCGCCACCCCGGAAAATTGAAGGTGCCGTCATAGCCATACATCGCCTGATCGAAATTCACCGCCTGCTCTGCCCCGCCCCGCGCCTTGGGCCCGCGCTGGAAGATGCGATATTGCTGGTGCATTTCGCCCCACACGGTGCGGATCTCGCCCAGGGTCTGGCGCCATCCCTGCCCCAGTTCGGCCAGCTCCTGATGTCCGTGGCGGGCAAAAAGCGACAGCACATCATGGTCATACACATCCGCCAGCCACGACGCGGCGTCTTTCGCCTTCTGCGCGTTTTTGCCGCCCTGCGCTGTCCCGCCCTCGCTCCCGCGCAGCATCACCGCGTTTTCCACCCGCGAGCCGAACGCATAGGCCACGCCCGCCGCCTGCAACAAACCTTTATGGCTCACCAGTTCCCCGCGCCACAGCGGCGGCAAACCGGGGGCCACGGCGAGGAAAAAGCGCAGGAGTTTGCGCTCGATCGACTCGCTGCGGGTTTCCATGATGTCGGCGAGGCGACGGGCAAGATTGAAATCCTGCAGCTCGTTCTTGACCCAATCCTGAATCAGGCCGCGCTTCAAATCCCGCGTGCCTTCCTGCCAGCTTGCCGCCGTTGCCGCCAGCATGGTGGCAAGATCCTCGGCGTTATAGGCTTTCTTGTCCCCCAGATGATAGGGGCGCACCAGACTGGCGCCACGCTCGACCGGCGCGACCAGGGTGGGGTCGCCCGCCAGCCAGCGCCCGACTTCCTTGCCGCCCCAGCGCCGTCCGGGGTCGCGCAACAACAGGCCACGGCACAGGCGGGCGATGTCCTCATCGGCGATACCGCTGATTTCAATCGGCCGCGTCGCCAGATGGTGATTGACCACCTGCTCGGACAAATTGTCGAAGGGGTGTTTGCCGGACGACAATTCCAGCAGCATCATGCCGATCGACCACCAGTCGGCCTTGCTGTCGAGCATCCCGGTCAGGGCTTCGGGCGCGGCGTATTTCACCGTGCGCGAGGTGTCGGTGAAGTGGCGCGTGCCTTCCGCGAGCGAGGCGATGCCAAAATCGGTGAGCGCGAGGGTCAGCGGTTCGCGCTTGCGCACCAGCACGTTCTCCGGCTTCAGGTCGCGGTGCAGGATGTTGAGCGCATGCACCTCCTCCACCCCGGCGGCCAGCTCCCGCACCAGACGGTTGAAGGCGCTGCGGCTCATGAGCTTGTTGCGCAGGACTTCGCGCAAATTGCCCGCCGCGCAGTATTCCATCAGCTCCCAGGCCAGACCGTCCGCCACGCCGTAAGCATGGATTTTCACCACGTGCGGGCCTGCGGCGGCGAGCTTCATCAACAAGGCGCTGTCGGGGTGCAGCCCCGGACGGTAGAGCTTGAGCACCTGACGCTCGCCTTCCGTTCCCGCCGCCTTCGACTCGACGATCAGCACATCCGATTCGCTCCCCCCGGCCTGCAACGCGCGGATGACGCTCATGCGTTCCGCCAGCTCCTGCGGCAACCGCACGCGCGGGGGCGGGGGCGTCGTGTCAGCCGCGAGCATGAAGGGCTCAAGCACCAGCCCCGTCTCCTCGGGCGGGTGCGCCGCTACGCTCGCCTCCTCCTCCGTGGCAGAGGCAGGGGCGGGCACGGACGCAAATGAGGCGACCGGGGCAGGCTCCGGCACGGCGGCATCCAGCGGCGTATCGCAATACACGCAACGGGTCGCCGTCGCCAGATTAGGCTGGCCGCAATCCGGGTCGGGGCAGATACGCGGCGCGGCCATCGTCTCTTCCGCCGCCGTCCCCTCCGCCTCCATCAAGGGCGGGATGTCCAGCGCCACGGCAAGCGGCGCGGACGCAGACGCAGTAGGGCTGATCCCGGACGTATCCGGCGCACTTTCCTCAACGCGCGGGGCCGGGGTGTCCACGACGGCCGCCGCAGCTTGCGGGCGGGAAAAATCCACATCCCCCAACAAACTGCCGCAGTGCTGGCAATGCGCGTGCTCGGGCGCATTTTCGCGCTCGCAGACCGGACACACACGAACCCAGACCGCGCTCATCGCCTCACCGCCGCCATGAAACCTGATTGAAATCGAGCCCCCGCGCCGCGCACAAGGCTTCCAGCCGCGCCATATCCTCGCGTCCGGGAATGCCGATCATCCACACCTTGCCCTCTTCCACCGCCAGTTGCATCCGCTTCGAAGCCGCCATCCCGTCCTTGTCCGCATAACGCTGTGCGCCCAGCGGCGAGAGCGTGATGAGGGGCTGGTTCGCCGAGCCGCGCCACAGCCCCCCTTCCGGCAAATGTTCCGCGTAGGGTTCAGGAATCAGGGCGTCCAGTTTGCGCAATAAACCGGCATGGCGCGCCTGGAGGATTTTCAGCGGATAGCCGCTGTAGCACAACAGATCCAGGCTCAAACGCGCCCGTTTTTTCCAGCGCAACAGGCCATCGAGCACGGCGTTCAAGGCTTGCGGCTGATCAAACGGCTCACCGCCGCTGAAGGTAACGCCATCCACGCCCCCCGCCGCAGCCTTTGCCTTGCACCAGTCCATGAGCGCGGGCACGGCAATGTCAGCGCCGCCGTTCGGCTCCCAGGTATCCATCGACACACAGTCTTTGCAGTGGATGCTGCAACCCTGAAACCACACCCCGATGCGTTTGCCATAGCCCAGGGTCGTGACCGGATAATGCGCCTTGTTGAGCCGCAGCATGACGGGAGCCGGGGTCGCGTTCGCCACGGGGGGGCTTTATTGCAGGGTGAGGCAGACAATGCCCGCCTCATCCTCGGCCAGATTGACGATGCTCGCCTCCGTGCGCGCCTCCAGATCGTCAAGCGCAAACAGGGCGCGGGCGAGCGGATTGATGAAACAGGATTCCAGCCGGTTGCCAATGCCGCGCCCGCCCTGGTCAAGCTCGGCGGTACAGCGGTTTTTCAGGTTTTCCCGCACCTCTGCGGTGAAATGCAGCGCCAGGCGATGTTCCTCGAGTACCCGGCGCACGATGTTATCCAGCATCCCGGCAAAAATGCGCTCGGCCACCGGCGGGGTGATGAAATTGAACACCACGATGTTGTCGCCGATGCGGTTGAGAATTTCGGGGCGCGACAAGCGGTATTTGAAGTAATCCGCAATCGCGCCCTTGACCCGCGTCTCCACGGTTTCATAGGCATCCCCCAGCGCAACGTTCTGCACCCGCCGCCCGTGTTCGTCCTCGACAAAAATACCGAGATTGGAGGTAAACACGAGAATGGTTTCGGAAAAATAGGCCACATCGCCGCGCCCGTCGGTCAGGCGGCCATCTTCCAGAATCTGGAGGAATTTATCCAGAATGCGCGGATGCGCTTTCTCCACTTCATCGAACAGCACCACGGAAAAAGGCTTCTCGCGCACGGCGTTGGTGAGCTCGCCCCCCGCTTCAAAGCCGACATACCCCGGTGGCGCGCCCAACAGCCGTGCCCCGGCGTGTTCGGCGGCAAATTCGCTCATATCGAAACGGATATAAGCACGCTCATCGCCAAATACAAGCTCGGTGAGCGTCTTGGCGAGTTCAGTTTTCCCCACCCCGGTGGGGCCGGCGAAAAAGAGCACGCCACGTGGCCGGTTGCCGCCCGATTTGGTCTGCGCCCCGGTCAGCCCCATCACCGAGCGCATCAGGATGTCCACGGTCTTGGTCACCGCCTGCGGCTGACCCTTGACCCGGGTCTCGATCTGCGCCGCCGCAGCGGCAATACGCTGGCGCAGATAGGGTTTTTTCCACGGATTTTCCAGCACCCCGACCTTGTAGCACTGCACCGCGTCTTCCACCCGCTGCCAGGCGATACCCTGGCGGTCGGCCAGTTGCGCGGTGTCGGACAGCGCGGTGAGCGGCAGCCCCTCGGTGGCGCGGGCAAAGGTGGCGGCAAACTTCGCCTTGTTCGCTTCAAGATCCGCCGCCGCGATCTCCCCGGCATGATCACCACGGCGCGAGAACAGCGAAAAATAGCTGCGCGCCGCGGCCTCGCGGGTCTCGTATTCGGGCAAACCGATGGTGAGGCTCTCGATGCGCGTATTGTCGAGCGCAAACCACGAGGGTAAATCCTGGGGCCGGTTCAACAACCACAGCACCGGATTAAAACGCGGTCGGTTATCCTCCCCCGGCTGCGGCGCCTTCAGCGCCACCGGCGCGGCATTCACCGCCAGGCGCTCGGCGGCGAGGAAAAAGCGATGCTCATTGGCGTCCAGTTGATCGGGATGACGGGTCAGGCGCGAGGCAAAGTCGATGACCAGCGCCGCCCGCACTTCGCGTGTCCGGGTCAGCTCCTTCATCAACCCGGCCAGATGGTCGAGGCTCATCGGCATCGCCCCGTCGTCCTGGAGCTTGAGCTTGAACAGCCGTGTCGCCAGCTCTTCCGTCGCCGCTTCACGCGGATAGGGGCGCACGCCCTCAACCGGGTCGTAGATCAGCAGCAACCGGAAATCCTGCCGCGAGAGCGCCTGCCACAAGCAGCGCCGCAGCGGCGCCGGGGTCAACACGCCGGGGGCAACCGAAGTCAGAAAATGGTCGCGGATATTGCCCGAGACGATGAACTGGGCGCGGATGGGCAGCAGCCGTTCCAGATCGCGCATCCAGCGCGGGGCAAGGGCGGAGAGTTCCGGGTTCCGGTCAGTTGTCATGGCGTATCAAAACGGCGGGCAGCAGGCTTTTTGCGTACCCGCGCCTGCGGGGTGGAAAAATCCGGCAGGCGCTCCGGGGCCACCACCTGCACCGGCACTTCGCCCGCTTCGAGGCGGCGCGTCACGTTCAGCTCCAGCCCGCGTGCGGCGAGCGTCGCCATCAGACGGGGGAACTCGGCGCACCAGCGTTCCTCTGCGGCGAGATCATCACGCGCCTGGGTCGCGCTCGTCGCGGCCTTGTTTTCGGCGCGTACCACATTGAAATTGAACGTCTTGTTTTTGGCATTGGCGCGCAGGCGCACGTAATGACCGTCCCAGCCCGGACGCTGGAAATGCACCAGGCCACCGGCGCTAAAGAGCGTCTCGTCAATACTATCGACCTGATAGCCCAAATCTTCGAGCGAAGCCTCCAGCACCAGCGCCGCCGCACGCGCCTGAAGCACCTCCTGCTCCGCCGCAAACGCCGCCTCCCGCGCTTCCAGCTCAACGCGCTCCGCCGCTTCCAGCCGCGCCAATCCGGCGCTGACCGCCTCCAACCGCCCCAACAACGGCGCAGGCAGATCCGCGGCGGCGAACACTTCCAGCCAGCGCGTCGCGTCATCCATATCGGTGCGGCGGGCGCGCTCGTCCTGCTGATACTGGCGCACCTGCAAGCGCAACTCGTTACCGAGCAATTCCGCCCGCTCCGGCGTCTCTGCCAGGATCACCGCCCGCGCCAGCGCCTCCAGCCGTTCGGGCACCGGCTCGCCTTGCGCCAGCTCCAGCCGCGCCAGAATGCGCTCGACCGTCTCGCGGCATTGGGCATCGTTATGCGCCTTGCCCTCAGCCTCAAAGTGCGCACGGCGGCGGGCGAGGTAAAGCGCCAGAATGCTCTCCAGCGAATCCGGGTTCGAGGCGGCCTCGCGCTCCAATGTCGCCAGCGCCTCGCGCACCGCGCTCCCGGCGTGCGCCGCCACCTGCGCTTCCAGCGTGTTCGAAATCCCCTCCAGCTTCAGCAGCCAGGCGCTCCACGCCCGCGCGTCCGAATCAGTCGGCGCCACTGGCGTCGCGACATCCTTCCCTTCCAGCGCCGCCAGCCGCGCAATGCGCCGCTGCAACGTCTCCGCCGCCGCCCGAATCGCCTCCAGCCGCGCCGCCACCGCCGCACGTGCCGCCGTCTGCCGTGCGCCGCGCTCCGCCGCCCGCTCCCGTGCACGGCGCAGCGCCTCATCGTAAGCCTCCCGGCTCGCCTGCACGTCCCCGATCACCTGCGCCGCAAAGATCGCGGTCAGTGAAATGGTGTAGTCAGCAGTCGCAGGGCCGCTCATGGCGAGACGCACTCCATCAAACAAAGCAAGACGGCAATAGTAGCGTGAAAGCCCCTGTGCCCAAAGCAGGCCGGAGCCTGACCCAGGGCGTTTCTCCTGTACCCACCACTCGATCTCCGCAAACGTGTCAGCACCGACCAGCACCGCATTGACCGCCACCACCAGCAGTTCAACCAGATCATGCGACACCTTGCCCGGCTGGCGCGGAAAGGAGATAGCCTATTGTTGAAATAATGATGCAGACGATCAACCATGATCTGCGTTGCAGGTTCTCGCGAAAGAACGTCTCAGCAAGTATGGAGCGCAGAAGGCTGCCATCTGTCAGATCTTTCCCGGTTTTGACTGATTTATAATCCTTATCATCCTCTATCAAAAATGCTTCTGCTGCAATTTGCAGGTTGACGAGATTCAGGTACTGCGAAATGGTGTTGCTTTGCATGATAAAATCTCCTTGAGAGTTGAAAACTCAAAAAAGAAAGGCGTCAATGCCCATTAGTAATCAAATGGAATATTGCGAAGTACAGTCAGCATCCATTTGCCATCTATTGAGTCGGCTTTGTAAGGGCAATAGTTGCGCTTCCAGCCATAATCGCCTCCTCCCGTAGACATCCACGGTGATCTACCGCTGCCTTTTCCTTTAGAGCCAAAACCCTCTTCGATCACATAGCCAATTCGCTCTGCAATCACCTCATTGGTTTTCAGGTCAACAATTTGCAGACGGCTCTTGGCAACCCAATGATTACGGTCTTCCAAGGTAGAAAGATCATCCCAAGTATACCCATAGCGGCTTTGGATCACCTCAACCGGATCGCTGTCCGCTCTCATCTCTGGAATAAGAGGAGCAGAAGCACTACGGCCATAGCCCTGAATCATTCTTCCAGTTGGTTTCATAGTGTAGCGCCATGATCGCTTTTGATCCACGAAATCTGGCGCTTCAACAAAGGAGACTGGTGGGATTACATCACCTCCTTTTTTAACCAACCCACCGCGGAGTAAAACTCTAGCTTCCGCTTTCACTACATCATCCCCCTTTCCAAGGTGAGATCCTGCATACGGATCTCCCATCCAGAACTGATCATTCAATTCCTGATAAGTCGCAGCTTTCCGCGGCTTCATCATGTAAACACTATCTTGCGGCGTCTCGACCGGTTTATAGACAAATCGCCCACTATCCTCGGCGCATTTCTTGTAAAAATAATCATAAGCGCCCTGTGCGTAAGCTCGCTGTTCCGTCCGCTCTTTCGCCTTTTCTGTCTTGGCATTGTACACGGGAACAAACATGCCAAAAGTGAAATAAGCTGCAATCAATCCCAGGCACGTACCGCGCACCTTCCACGACCATTTCTTGCGCAGGGCAATGAAAAAAATGAGCCCCACGAGAACCCAGTTCAGGATAACCAGCAGGTTCCAGTAGCCGGAAAGGTAGACGATCTGGAGCAGGTCGCTGATTTTATGCATTTTGCTTGTTCTGAAAAGCGATCTTGGCCATTCCGGCACGGGAGTGGATGGGGTGGCTTGCTGGACGGTGTTGCACTTCAGGATTGAAACCGCCATCCTTATCATCCTCTACCAAAAATGCCTCTGCTGCAATTTGCAGGTTGACGAGGTTAAGGTACTGTGAAATGGTGTTGCTGGTCATGGCTAAACTCCTTGTGAGTGAAGGTTGAATTTGAATAATTCAGAAAACCCTGATTTATTCAAAATGAATGTTATGGAGCACAGATAAAATCCAGTACATATCTGTGTGGTTTTTTCTAGGAGGGCAGTAGTTGGTTTTCCAACCAGAATCCCCGCTTCCTATATTGGACCACGGAGTTCTAGCGCTGCCATAGCCTTTAGAACCAAAGCCACTTTCGAAGACATAGCCAATCCGCTCTGCAATGACCTCATTGGTTTTCAGATCGACAATTTGCAGACGGCTCTTGGCAACCCAATGATTACGGTCTTCCAGAGTAGAAAGATCATCCCAGGTATAGCCATAGCGGCTTTGTACCGTTTCAAACGGATCACGCCCCACTTCCATTTCCGGGACTATGTCATCAAATCTGCGGCTTGCGCCCAGCGTCATCCTCCCGGTAGGCTTCATAGTGTAGCGCCATAATCGCTCTTGATCCACAAAATCTGGCGCTTCAACAAAGGAGACTGGTGGGATTAAATTGCCCCCTTTTTTAATCCGCCCACCTGCTAGCAAGAACTCAGCCTCCATTATAAGAGCGTCTACCCGTGTTGCTCCTGCATATGGGTCTCCCATCCAGAATTGATCCCGTAGTTCTTTGATGGTCGCACCTTTCCGCGGCTTCATCATGTAAACACTATCCTGCGGTGTCTCGACCGGTTTATAGACAAATCGCCCACTATCCTCGGCGCATTTCTTGTAAAAATAGTCGTAAGCTTCCTGTGCGTAAGTTTGTCGTTTCGTCCGCTCCTTCACCTGTTCTGTCTTGGCATTATACACGGGAATAAACATGCCAAAAGTAAAATAAGCCGCAATCAATCCCAGGTACGTGCCGCGCACCTTCCACGACCATTTTTTGCGCAGGGCAATGAAAACAATGAGGCCAACGAGAACCCAGTTCAGGATAACCAGCAGGTTCCAGTAGCCGGAAAGGTAGACGATCTGGAGCAGGTCGCTGATTTTATGCATTTTGCTTGTTCTGCAAAGCGATCTTGACCATTCCGGCACGGGAGTGGATGGGGTGGCTTGCTGGACGGTATGCAGTAGATTTTGTCATAATTGTAGCATTTTACACAAATCTGAATGTCGTGCAACAACCTTAAACGAATATGCATATCCCGGTTCCGCCCTGAATGAAATCCGTGCCTTTGCCGCCCAGAAGAAGGTCGTCGCCATCTCCTCCTTCCAGAAGGGCGATTTTTTGCGGGGGTAATTTGATGCCGAGATAGCCCTCCGTGTAAGCGCGGTCAAGGTTAAAGTGTTCAATGGTGATGTCATTGGCTTTGTCTCCCTTGAAGCGTATCGTGAGTGAGTCGTCAACATTGAATTTCAATTCCACTCCCTGACCACCCACTACCGCCACCCAACGTTGGGTTTGCCTCCGCCTTTGATGTCTTCGATAGGCTCGCTTTCATGGATTGAGTAATAAGTGGTTTTCCTACCCTGCATGATCGCTCCGACACCAACTACGCGGGTAATCGCAAAACGCTTTGCATCAATGCAGACCACTTCGTTGAGAGGGAGGGTTAATAATCTGGGTGATAGCTTATTAACAAATACAAGCTCCCCTCCCTTAACCCCAATAACCCATCGTGCTTGCTCATTGAATATCCGCAGAGGACCTTCGAGCATCCAGCCTAACTTAAAGCGAGCGCCTTTTGAAAGAGGTGTTTTTATACGCCACAAACCAGAATAAGGAGGCAAGAAACAAGCATAATCAGCCTTCGAGAAGTAATCGCCTGAAAAATAGTCATTCCCGCGATCCAATGGCGAAAAAATTTCTTTTTCTAGCCGGTAATCTTGCGGAAAACGGAAGACGTGAAAATACGCCATTGTTATAATAACCAAGCAAAAAACCACTACCCCGATTCTATTTGGTTGAATAATCCACACAACGGTCTTCAATCTACCTCTAATAAAACACGACATCCAAGCTATGATCGAAGTCAACACACCTCTCACACCAATGCCTGAACCTGGAACACTTTCATGGTGTTGCTGCTGAGACTGCACTGAATGATTATCCATGACAATTTTCCTCCATTGCTCCTTCATCGTGTTCGTCTGCAACTGTGACATTCTACAAAAAACTTCCGCACAGGGCAATCGCACGAATCTTACATAAGACCGACCAGATGAGCGCGATAAGCGTCGGAAGTGGCGGCGATGAAGCACTTGGCCTTGATGCCACCCTTTCGTGGGATGGGATCGAGGCGGATGAGCTTGAGCGTGATGTGTTTGAGGATGGCAAGATTATGTGCGGCATGGCCGGAGCGGGCGCGGATGGCGGGCAGCAACCGCTGTGCATCGGCGGGCAGGCTGCTCAAGATAGAGACGACGTTCGATGCTCGTTCTGCCCTTGATCTGGCGTTCGGATTCGAGCACGACGAAGGGCTTCAGCTCAGGCTCCAGTTTCTCCTGTGCCCACCACTCGATCTCCGCAAACGTGTCGGCGCCGACCAGCACCGCATTGACCACCACCAGTAGTTCAACCAGATCATGCGACACCTTGCCCGGCTGGCGCGGGTCGGTGATCGAGACAAATCCACCTACCTAAGCGCACATGTCGGCGCAGGCTACCTCCTGAAACTCTCCGAGCAGAGCAAGCTGGATGTCTACGGACAATACCTCTGGAGCCATCAAGACGGCGACACCGTAAAACTCACCACCGGCGAGACGGTGAAATTCAAGGACGTAGACTCGCAAAGAACCAGACTAGGCACAAAATGGGATTACGCCCTGACCCCAACAACCACCGCTTGGTTCGGCGCAGCGTGGGAGCACGAATACGACGGCAAGGCCAAAGCCAGCATCTACGGCTACAAACTGGACGCGCCCAAATTGAAGGGCGATACGGGTTTGCTGGAAATTGGCCTGACCCTAACCCCCGCCGAAAAAGGCTGGTCACTGGATGTCGGCGTACAAGGCTACGCAGGCAAACGCGAAGGCGTGACGGGAAATGTGAAGGCGGGATATCGGTTCTGAGGGCCACCGGGAGCGATGGCGTCCCCGCCGTCGCTCCCGGCAGGCGCTCTCCTGAACCATGTTCACCTCTATAATGGCATATCAAAATGCTACCTGAGTGCGAACATGCCCCCGCCCTTCCTCCTCTCCCCCATCAACGACGCGGTGTTCAAGATGATCTTTGGCGACAGCCACGACATCGGGCACCTGACCAATTTCCTCAAATCCGCCCTCACCATCCCCCCCGAAGACTACGAAGAGGTCTTCCTCCCCGACCCCCACCTCATGCGCGACGGCTGGGGCGACAAATTGAGCATTCTCGACGTCAAGCTCAAAACCCGCTCCGGCAAATTGATAGACATCGAGATCCAGCTCGTCGACCAACCTGATCTGCGCGAGCGCATCGTCTTCTATCTGGCTAAAATGGTCACTGAGCAGATCGGCGCAGGCGAACCCTACCGCAACATCCAGCGCACCATCTGCATCCTGATCACCGATTTCAAGCTCATCGCTGAGAACACGTCCTACCACAACCGCTACCGCCTCCACGACGCCGCCAGCGGCTCGGAATTTACCGACTTGCTGGAGGTCAACACCTTGGAGCTACCCAAGCTGCCACGCAACACGGACGGCTCCACCTTGTGGGACTGGATGGGATTTTTGAAGGCGAAGAGTAAAGAGGAGTTTGTCATGCTCGCAGAGAAGAACCCCGAGGTAAAAAAAGCCGTCGCCAAGCTGATGACGCTCACGGAAGACGAACAAGCGCGGATGGTGGCCGACGCACGGGACAAGATGCGCTGGGATATTGAATCCAGGGAGCGGGCAGCGGTGGAAAAACAGCGACTGGAAATTGCCCGGAGGCTCCTTGCCCGCAACCGGCCAGTCGAAGAGATCATCGAAGATACCGGCCTCTCCCGCGAGAAAATCCAGTCCCTGCTGCATTGACTCCGCGCAAGTGCTGACTTTCCCCGCTCTCGGCAGCATGACCGCAAACATGCGATGATCGCTGTCATGCGTATCCTGATCGTTGAAGACGAACCCAAGACCGGTGACTACCTGCGCCAAGGCTTGCAGGAGGCGGGCTTCGGCGTGGAGCTGGCCCATACCGGCCCGGACGGCCTCCATCTGGCGCTCACCGAAAATCCCGATCTCATCATTCTGGATGTGATGCTGCCGGGGCTCGACGGCTGGCAGGTGCTGCAAACGCTGCGTAACGCGAGCAAAAACATGGCGGTGCTGTTCCTCACCGCCCGTGACCAGGTCGACGACCGGGTGCGGGGGCTGGAGCTGGGCGCGGACGATTATCTGGTCAAACCGTTCGCGTTCTCGGAACTGCTGGCGCGGGTGCGCACGCTGCTGCGCCGGGGCAAAACCCGTGAGGCGGAAAACCAGCTCAATCTCCTCCACGCCGCCGATCTGGAACTGGATTTGTTAAGCCGCCGCGCCAGCCGGGGCGGACAGCGCATCGATCTCACCGCCAAGGAATTCGCCTTGCTGGAACTGTTCCTGCGCCGCCAGGGGGAAGTGTTGCCGCGCTCGCTGATCGCCTCCCAGGTGTGGGACATGAATTTCGACAGCGACACCAATGTCATCGAGGTCGCGGTGCGACGTCTGCGCGCCAAAATGGACGATGAGTTCGAGCCGCGCCTGATTCGCACCGTGCGCGGCATGGGCTACGTGCTCGAAGCGCCCGCCGCGCCATGACGCCGCGCTCGCTCGCACAGCGGCTGGCGCTCTTGTTCGCGCTCCTGTCCACCCTGATTTTGCTGGCGCTGGGGCTGTTTTTACGT
>BNUB01000068.1 GCA_025997045.1 Betaproteobacteria bacterium | reverse complement strand
TTCGCTACGGTTACGGCGCTATGCAGGCCGCTGGTTAAATTCAGCGTTCCGGCGTTGATGGTGGTCGCGCCGTAGCTATTGCTTGCGTTGCTCAGGGTGAGGGTGCCGTCGCCGTCTTTGGTCAGGCCGCCGGTGCCGCTAATTGCGCCGGAAATTTGTGCGGTGACGCCGCTTTGAATGTCAAAGGTGCCGCCGTTTGTGCCGAGCGTCCATGCTTTTGTGTAGTTTTTGGGCAGCAAGCCGATTGTGCCGCCGTTCAGTCCGAAGGCGGAATCGCTGGTCAGGGTGAGGTTTTGGACGGTGCCGCCACTCACGTTGAAGGTGAAATCTACTGAGTGGCTGGCGAAGTCGCTATATAGATAGGTGTTGGCTTCTTCGCTGAAGATGTGCAGGATGTAAGTGCCGACGCCAAGAGAACCGCCGCCGGGGGTTGCGGCGTTGAAGTTGCCGGTTGCGTTGGATGTTGTGTCGACGTAGCGGGCATATAAATCTGTCGTGGCGTCTTGGGTTAAAAAGCCGGAGACGTATTGCTTTGCGCCAGAGGGTGCAGCAGTCGAGTCAACGAGGGGCGCGTCGGAGAAGGTGAAATCCAGCGGCGTGTTGTTCAGAACCAGCGTGGGCGTGGCAATGCTGGAGGTGAGGAAGGTGAATTTTCGCGCGCCGCTCGGCGGCTGCGCCGCCGAGCGATAGACGCCCCCTGCGGTGGCTTCAAATTTAGCAGCGCCTATGGCGCTGGATGTTTCAGATGTGAAGAGAACAGATTCCAGATTCAAATTGAAAGCGGGGCGGATAACATACGCCGAAGAATCGACGTAGTAGTGGAAGCCGAGGAGGCCGTTAGACAACCCGGCACGGGCGAGGCTATCGTCGTAGCCCGGCGAGCGCAGCCACCACGTAGAAGGGTATTTTCTGGTGTCATCATTACCAATGGCACTCCATTCATCCACGGAGAGCGCCCAGAGCAAGCCCGTTGCAGTATTACCATTGATGTCGTCGGCGGTCGTCAACGTCCGCGCATTAATCTCATCCTGCTCTTTGTCGGAAAGCCCATTTGCTATGTCATTCATCGCGTCTTGCAAGGTGCTGCCCTGATATTCGTTCGGAGAACTCACGCAATCTCCGGCATAGCCTTTACTGGCACATGTGCCCTCACTACCCGTGTCACGGAATGGCGAACTACTAAAATAGCCACCCTCGTCACCATTCCTTGATAACAGGGTGACGCTGTTTGCGGCTGCTCCAGCGCTTCCGTAAGTGCTGCCATCGGTATAAATATCTTTACTGCTATTCCCGATCACGACCCACTCGTGCCCGCCAAAGTTGATCTGCGTGGTGTTGACTGCGGTCGTGGGAGCCGGAGAAGCGCCAAGATCACGCCATTGCGATGTTTGTGCCGCTACGGGCAAGGCTACCAGCGCCAGCGCAGAGGTGACCGCCAGGGCCAAGGGATGGCGCGTCGTTAGCGGCTTGCTTGCTTGCTTGCTTGCTTGCTTGCTTGCTTGCTTGCTTGCTTGCTTGCTTGCTTGCTTGCTAAAATTATTGCGGCGGTTTTGGAAAAGTCAAGGGAATTTGTGGGGGTTTGCATGATTTTTTGCCTTTGTGACGGAAGAAATTGAGGGGCATTTTAGTCTCTTTTGCGTGACGGTAACAGGCCGCAATGCGTGGCGCATCTTACTGGCGCAGGGTATCCGAGGGTAATTCGCCGAACATCTCTTTATAGTCAGCGGCGAAATGCGACAGATGCCAGAAGCCCCAGCGGGCGGCGATGTCGCCTACGGTGTCGAGCGCGGGGTCGGCTGCGCGCAGGTCGCGGCGCACGCCGTTCAGACGCATGGCGCGCAGGAACTTCATCGGGTTGAGGTCGAGCACTTCCTGAAAGCTGTATTGCAGCGTGTGGCGCGAGACGCCGAGCGCGGTGCATAGATCGGCGACCGAGATCGGGGTGCTGCTGTGCGTATGGACGTATTCCCGGGCGCGCTCCACGATGAGGCGGCGGGTGTGCGTCGGCGGGGCAAGGCGGGCGGGCGCGGCTTCGTCGCCCAGGGCGCTGATGATCGCGCCGTAGACGGCCTCTGCCAGCGCCCGTTGCAGGGGGGCATGGTCAAGCATCTGCGGGGTGGCGCGCAGGCTGGCGCACAGGGTGGTCAAAAATGCACGGTAGGCCGTGGCACGCACCAGATCGGGGCACGGCAACAGGCCGGGGCCGAACTCGGCGCTCAGGTCACGTTGTTCAACCCGCCGGGCGTAGTCATGCAGGGCGGCGGTGTTTACGGTGGCGGCGAGCATTTCGTGCTGGCTGGGGGCGCGGAAATCGAAGCGTTCGCCGCCGTGCAGCATGAGCACGCTGTCTTTGCGGAACGCCTCGCCGTTGAACCAGCCTTCGCCGTCCAGGCCGGAGGCCACCGCCACGCTTTGCCTGCCCGCGGCGGGTGCGCCCGATTCATGCACCGCCTGATTGAGCCGCTCGCGGAAGATCTGCACCTCGCCAAAACAGAATTCCTCGAACTCGCCAGCGAAGGCGCCCGAGGAGAGCTGGTCGTAACGTTGGCCCCAGCCGAGCAGACAGGAGGCATGTTCGTCGACGTCGCGGGTTTGGCACTGATTGTGGAGGAAAGTCACCATGGTTCTCGGAAGGGTAAACAAGGCGCGTTTCTTTTTCCAGCAAGATTTGCACCATTTCCCGCGAAAAAAGCGCCAGCCTTCCAAGACCGCGCCTGTCCACAGGTTTTGTATTTTTGGCTACCCCCGGTGTAAACGCTTCATTGTAGTGCGCGCTTTTGTCCGGATTCACCATTGGTGTGCATAAACCGGGGTAAGCCGGGCGCGATTACGCCCCGCAGTACATTTCTGTCTATTCCATCAATATAAAAAATATCGTTAAATTTCAATGTCTTGTATGAAATCACAAAATTATTTAACGCTATTTTGAGGATAAGGACACGATTTGTGTTTTTCGGATAACGGCGTCTTTGGCGCCTGCCCTACAGTGTGCTCCGTGCATGACCACGAACCACGAATGACCTCGATACCCACAGGAGCGACGACCTTGAACAGAAAGTCGATAGCTAAAACGCTAGGCGGGCTGGCAGTGCTTACCCTGCTCGCTGGCAATGCATCCGCACAGAACCGGATCAATGTGCCAAATTTAATGGCTGAACGCTGTTCCATCTGTCACGCGGATGAGCTTGGCCGCTTGCCGCGCATCCAGGCCCAGCGCAAGACGCCGGAAGGCTGGCTGATGACGGTGGTGCGGATGCAGCGCTCGCATGAGCTCAGGCTCACCGATGACGAACGCCGTGCGCTGGTGAAGCATCTCGCCGACACGCAGGGGCTGGCCCCGGCGGAGACGGCTCCGGCGCGTTATGTGCTGGAACGGCGGCTGAACACGGTTGAGTCTTTTCCCTCGCAGCAATTCACCGAGATGTGCGCACGGTGCCACTCGGGGGCGCGTGTCGTCCTGCAACGGCGCACGGCGACGGAATGGGAGCGGCTGGTGCATTTTCACCTCGGCCAGTTTCCGACGCTGGAATATCAGGCGCTGGGGCGTGACCGCGACTGGTTCAATATCGCCTTGAAGGAGATCGCCCCCGCGCTGGCAAAGGACTTTGCTTATGGCGATGACGCCTGGCAGAAATGGAAGCTGGTCAAGCCTGCGCCAGTGGAAGGGCAGTGGGTGGTGAGCGGGCATCTGCCGGGCAAGGGCGATTTCAATGCCACACTGACCGCCACCCTCAAGGACGCCCAGGATGCAAACGCCAAAGATCAATATACGCTGACCCTGGCCGGCAGCTATGCGGATGGTGAGAAGCTCAGCGGGCAAGGCTCGGCGGTGATCTACACCGGCTACGAGTGGCGCGGCAAGGTGACGATCAACGGTGTGGCGTATCGGCAGGTGTTTGCAATCGAGGGCGATACCCTCAGAGGTCGCCAGTTCGTGGCCGAGCATGACGAGATCGGGGCCGATATCGTCGCCGCCCGGCAGGGCAGCGGCACGAGCCATGTGCTGGCGGTGCAACCGGCCTGGCTCAAGACCGGCGCAAAGACGCGACTGACTATCGTCGGCAACGATCTCGCGGGTGAGCCGGAGTTGCCTGCCGGGATAAAAGTGCTGAAGGTGCTGGAACGCACGCCGGGCCGCATTGTGGTCAATGCCATCGCTGACAGGCAGGCGCTGGGCACACACAAGGTGAAGGTCGGCGGCGTGGAAGGCGGAGATCTGGCGGTGTTCGACAAGCTCGCTCGCGTCGAGGTGGTGCCGCCTTACGCGGTTGCCCGGGTGGGCGGCGATGGCGGCAGCAGGCCCAAGGTCGAGGCCCGGTTCGAGGCGCTGGGCTGGGCGACGGGGCCGCAGGGTGAATACCGCGTGGGCGTGGTGCCGGCGAAGTGGTCGGTGGCGCCGTTCAACGAAGATGCCAGGCGCGACCGGGATCTGGAATTCGCGGGCAGCATCGACGGCAAGAGCGGCGTGTTTACGACGAATAACGCGGGGCTGAATCCGAAGCGGCATCTGTCGACCAATAACGCGGGGAATCTGACGGTGGTTGCCAGCGTGGCGAATGGCGGCAAGGCGCTCAACGCACAGGGGCAACTGATCGTGACGGTGCAGCGCTGGAATGATCCGCCGATCCCTTGATGAACTGAAATCTCCCTCTCCCGCCCTTCGGGCACCCTCTCTCCCGCCCAGGCGGGAGGGGGAAAAATCAGAACCACGGAGACAACCGATGCCCTCAGTGCTCAACCCGGTGCTCAAGCTCGTCGAACACAACCTGCACGAAGTCCGTGTGCAGGACGAGCGCCTGCTCTTTCACGTGCCAAGCAGTTCGCTTTTCGCCCTCGACGATTTGACCGGCTCGATGATCGACGCCCTGCGCGCCGAAGGCCGCAGCGCCGGGCAACTGGTGACTCAGTTGGGGACGCTGTTCTCGCCTGCGGAAATCGAAGAGACGCTGCGCGAGCTTGTGGCGCTGGAGCTGGTCAGCGACGGCAGTGAAACGCCGCATGCGCTGCCCAAAATCGACGCTTTCCCGATCTCGACCGTCGTCCTCAACGTCAACACCGGCTGCAATCTGGCCTGTTCCTACTGCTACAAGAGCGACCTCGCCGCCCCCTCGGACGGCAAGAAGATGTCCTTCGAGACCGCCCGCGACGCCGTGGAGATGATGTTGCGCGAAGCGCCCGACGAGAAGCGGTATCACGTCGTTTTCTTCGGCGGCGAACCGCTCACGCACCGGAAGCTGATCGGGCAGGTCGTCGACTACTGCGAAGCGCGCTTTGCCGAATTGGGCAAGGAACACGATTTCGTGATGACCACCAACGCCACGCTCCTCACCGACGAGCTCATCGCCTGGCTCGACGCGCACGACTTCGGCCTCTCGATCAGCATCGACGGCCCGCAGGCGATCCACGACAAAAACCGTCGCACCGTCGGCGGCTTCGGCACTTATGTGACGGTGCGCCAGAGAGCCGAGCGCGTCCTGGCGCGCTACCGGGCGCGGCCCGTCGGCGCGCGGGTGACGCTCACCACGGGCGTCACCGACGTGGAGGGCATCTGGGATCACCTGAAAAACGAGATCGGCTTTGCCGAAGTCGGCTTCGCCCCGGTGACGTCCGGCGATATCGACACCTTCAACCTCTCACCGTCCGAACTGAGAGCGGTCTTCGACGGCTTCAAAACGCTGGGCGAATACTACGTAAGCGAAGCCCTCGCCGGGCGCAACATCGGTTTCTCCAACCTGCACCAGCTCATCACCGATCTGCACGAAGGGCACAAAAAGCTGCTGCCCTGTGGCGCGGGCCTGAAGATGCTGGCCGTCGACCACCAGGGCAAGCTCAACCTTTGCCACCGCTTCACCGGCTCCGACCTGCCCACCTTCGGCAACGTCAAGGACGGCATCCAGCGCGACGCCCTCGGCAAATTCCTGAGCATCCGGCTCGAGCGCGAAGGCTCAGGCTGCGCCACCTGCCGCATCCGCAATTTGTGCTCCGGCGGCTGCTATCACGAGAGCTATTCCCGCTACGGCGACCCGAGCCACCCCGTCTACCACTACTGCGACCTGATGCGCGACTGGGTGGATTTCGGCATCGCCGCCTACAGCCGGATCATGGCTCACAACCCCGGTTTCATTGACTCACACATCTCTCCACGGAGGCCACGCTAAATGAAACACCTCAAAGCACTCAATCAAAAAGCGCAACTGCTCGAAAGAGCCGTCGCAGAAGACAAAGTTGAAGAAGTCGTCGCCATGAGCACGGTTGCAGGCTGCACCGCCACCGTCGACCCCGGCTGGGAAGTCGACGCCTTCGGCGGCGTCGCCGGGCTGTGCCAGCCCATGGAAGCCGACCTCTACGGCTGCGCCGACCCCTGCTGGTGGCCCGCCCAGGTGCCCGACACCATCATCAACTACCCCGACTGGAACAAGGACGCGCCTTCTGCCGACAAGGACTGGCGCAAGCTCGACAGCGTATTCCCCAAGGACGCGCTGTAAATAAATCCGGAGACCTGAAAATGAAATCCCCCACCCTCGTTCTTTCCGCGCTCCTTGCCGCGCTTTTACCGGCCACGCCCGCGTTGGCCGACCTCGCCGACCTGTCCCGCGACATCAACGTGCCGCTCGTTGAAGGGCGCGAATACATGGTGGTGCCCAACCATCCCAACCAGCTCAACGTCCTGGATCTGGCCGAAAACAAGGTGCTGAAGACCTGCTCCCTGCCGGACGCCTTTGGCCCCGGCTCGGTGCAGATCTCGCCCGACCACCGCATTGCCTATATCCTCAACAACCGCTTCTTCGGTTTGTACGGTATTGAACTGGATACCTGCAAAGTCACCTTCTCGGCGCAGATGTCGCAGAACGAGGAAGAGCGGGCCATCTCCGTGCTCTCCATCGCCGTCAGCCCGGACGGCAAAGAGCTGTACACGATACAAAACCCGACCAGACTCCACCCCGACCACTATGAGGTGTTGCAGTCCCGCCTGGCTGTCTATGACACCCGATCCGGCCTCGACGCCAAACCTGTCCGCACCTTCCCGGTGCCGCGCCAGCTCAGCCTGATGCAGGCCGCGAACGACGGCAGCCTTTACGTGCTCGGGCAGGATGTGCTCAAGATCAACCCCGCAACCGGCGAGCATGAAGTCGCCCTGCCGCTCCTCAACTGGAAGCGCCCCGGCTACGGCGTGCCGGATGTGTTGAGCGCGTGGGCGGCGCAACGGCCATCGCGCGAATTTGCTGCGCTCTACACCGCGCCCAAATTCAAGGACGACAAGCAGGACATGGAGAGCGCTGATTTCGTCTGGGGCGTGCTCTCCATCGACCTGAAAACCGGCGAGACCGAAGTCGTCGATTTCGCGCCACTGACTGAAATCTATTTCACCGGCACGCGCTCACCGAAAGACCGCAACCACATCTTCACCGTGCTCAACGGCCTGCGTAAATACGACATCAAGGAACAAAAGCTGCTGGCTTCCGCCAATGTCGACCACGCCTACTATCAGGTCAGCACCAGCCTGGACGGCAGCCGCGTGTACCTCTCCGGCACCTTGCAGGATGTGGCGGTGTATGAAGCCGACACGCTGAAGAAGATCACCAGCATCACCCTCCCCGGTGGTGACATGGCGCTGTGCACGGCGCAGGTCTTCGTGCGCTGAACAGCGGAAAACCCTCTCGTCTGTCCATTTGGTGCGGGTTCCCCCGAGGGAATCCGCACCGTTTTTTTCTGTCTTTTCCGCACAAATTTTGTGAGAATGCGAGAGTTTGCAAGGGGCGGTCTCCCTGAGTCATCCTGAGTAATCGTTAAACCGTCCTGAAAAAAAGGAACAAAATGGCTGAATCGCAATACAACATTGTGTTTCAAGGGCAACTGGTCGAAGGCGTTACGCATGAGCAGGCGCACGCCCGCCTGATGAAGGCGTTTGCGCTGGACAGTGTGCAGGCGCAGGCCCTTTTGGCGCGCACCAATGTGGTGTTGAAGCGTGGCTTGTCCAGGGACGAAGCCATTGTCTACGTGGGCAAGCTGCGCCAACTGGGGCTGGTGACGATCACGGACCCGCCCCTTGAAGCTGTCCCACCGGGCCTGGAGCCGCTTGAAGTGAGGAAAACGGCAAGCGCAGATGCAGGCGATGGCGGCGGCGCACACGATGCGGAGTCGGCAGAGGTTTTCCGTGACAAGGGGCCGCGGGAGTTGCAATTTGAATTTACCGGCAACGGCGTGGAGTATTTCAAGATCTGGATTGTAAACGTGCTGTTGACGATCGTGACCTTCAGCCTTTATTCCGCCTGGGCGAAGGTGCGCACCATGCGTTATTTTTATGGGAATACGCAACTGGATGGCAGTGCATTTGAATATCTGGCCGACCCGATCAAGATTTTCAAAGGCAGAATGATCGCTACCGCGTTCTTTATTGTGTACGTGGTCTCCGGGAAGATAAGCCCGGGGTTTGGGATGATTTGTGGATTGCTGCTGTTGGCGGTGACGCCGTGGGCGATTTCCCGCTCCCTGCATTTTCGTGCGCGTTACTCGGCGTGGCGTGGGGTGCGCTTCCAGTTTCGGGGCACCACGGGCGGCGCGGCCGTTGCCTATATTTTGTGGTATTTCCTCACGGTCGTCTCGCTGGGGCTGCTGTCACCGATCTGGTTTCGTAACCAGATGCGTTATGTCGTCAACAACATGAGTTTTGGCGGAACCGCGTTTGAAAACGAGGCCAGTGTCGGGAAATTCTATTCGGTTTTTGTGAGGCTGTTTGGCATATTTTTTGTGTGCGGGATTTTCTACGTAATTTATGTGGTGGGCAGTGCTGGTTCCGTCAGGATTGGTGAGGTAGGTTTTTTTCTGCTGGTTCAATTGTGTGTGATGGCAGCCCTCTACACGGTGCCATACGCCTACTTCAAGGTGAAGACGACGAACCTGCGCTACGATGGGCTGGTGCTGGGGCAGCATGTTTTTGAGTCCAACTATGAGTTTCAATCCTATTTCATCCTGCTGCTCACCAATACCCTGGGTATCGTGTTCACGCTGGGTTTGTTCTATCCGTTTGCCAAGGTGAGAAACGCACGTTACGCGGCAGAGCACATCAGCATTCAGGCCACGGGCGATCTGGGCGAATTCCTTGCCCAACAGGCGGAAGAGGTCGCGGCGCTGGGGAGCGAGGTTGATGACCTGTTCGATATCGACGTGGGCTTTTGACTGACAGGGCGCGATATGTCACAGGTCTCCGGTCTTTTTTTCGACGGACAGCACTCGAAAAAAGAACAGGCGGTGTTGCGGTCCATGAACGGCACGCACTGGCGCGTGCTGCGTCCGGACGGCTCGCCGCTCACGGAAGCGGCGGCGGTGGAGCGGGTGGAGGTGTCGTCGCGGCTGGGCTCGACGCCGCGTTTCGTGCGCTTTGCCGACGGCGGGGTGTTCGAGACGCGCGACAATGACGGCGTCGACGTCTTGCTGGCGCCACACAGAGGGCAATGGCATGGCCTGCCGCACCGGCTCGAATCCAGCATGCGCTACGCGCTGCTGGGGGTGCTGGTCACGGTGGCGTTTGTTTTTGCCGTGCTCCGTTATGGCGTTCCGGCGGGGGCGGAATATGTGGCGTTCAAGCTCGCGCCGGAGACCTCGCGCTCGATCGGGCGGGGCACGCTCACCTTGCTGGATCGCAGCATCCTTGGCCCGAGCAAGCTCAGCGAGATCGAGCAGGAACGCTGGCGGCAGCGGATGTTGGGGTTTATTGATAATGCCGATGGCGTCGTCCCGCAGATCGAGTTTCGCTATTCCCCAAGGATCGGCGCCAACGCTTTCGCCCTGCCATCCGGGGTGCTGGTCTTTACCGACCAGCTCGTCGCGCTCGCCCAAAGCGACGAAGACCTCCTCGCCATCTACGCCCACGAGGTCGGGCACGTGGTGCGCCGCCACGCGATGCGTCAGCTATTGCAGGCCTCGACCCTCACGGTGCTCGCCGCGCTGGTGACGGGCGATGTGTCTTCTACCTCGTCGCTCATCACCGCCGCGCCCCTCATCCTCACCCAGACCAGCTATTCGCGCGATTTTGAACGCGAGGCGGACTATTTCGCCTGGCAGCGCATGCAGCAGCACAACATTCCCCCCGCGCACTTCACCGCGATGCTGCAACGCATCGAAGACTCGCACCGTGGCGCTGGCAGGAAGGAGGGCGACACGCTGGAAGACTATCTGTCGACCCATCCGGCGACGCAGGAGCGGGTGAGGATGTTTGGCAAGGCGGAGCGGTGATCGGGGCGGGAGATTGCACATTTCGTTGACAAGATTTTCTTCATCTCTATAATGCGCCCCTCTTAGCAGGCGCGTAGCTCAGTTGGTTAGAGCACCACCTTGACATGGTGGGGGTCGTTGGTTCGAATCCAATCGCGCCTACCAATGCCCAGTCGATTCCGGGTCGCAAGTCGATGCCGGGGTGCCGAAGCAGGACGATGACTGTAGGCGGGTAGCGAAAAGTGCGGTTCTTCCGCACTTTTTTCGTTTACTTTTCGTTTGCTCTCCAGGCACGACGCGGGTGTTGGCTGCTGTATCTTTTAAGGTCAAGCGTCATGCCGAACATTACTTTGCCAGACGGCTCCGTCCGCAGTTTTGATCATCCGGTTACGGTGGGTGAAGTGGCGGCTGCGATCGGCGCGGGGCTGGTCAAGGCGGCGCTGGCCGGGAAGGTGGATGGGCGTCTGGTGGATCTGTCGCACACCCTCTCCACGGATGCGGCGCTGGCGATCATCACTGACAAAAACCCTGAAGGCGTCGATATCCTGCGCCACTCCTGTGCCCACTTGCTGGCGCAGGCGGCGAAGGAACTCTTCCCGGACGCGCAGGTGACGATCGGGCCGGTGGTCGAAAACGGTTTCTACTACGATTTCTCCTACACGCGCCCGTTCACGCCGGAAGACCTGGCCGCCATCGAAGCCCGCATGGGCGAGATCGCCCGCCGCGACCTGAAGGTGACGCGCGAAGTGTGGCCGCGTGCGAGCGCCGTCGAATTTTTCGAGGGCATCGGTGAGCACTACAAGGCCGAGATCATCGCTTCGATTCCGGCGGCTGAAGAGGTGTCGCTTTACCGGCAGGGCGAGTTTGTCGACCTCTGTCGCGGGCCGCACGTGCCTTCGACGGGCAAGCTCAAGGCGTTCAAGCTCACCAAACTGGCCGGCGCTTACTGGCGCGGCGACTCGAAGAACGAGATGCTCCAGCGCGTCTATGGCACGGCCTGGGCGAAGAAGGAAGACCTCGACGCGTATCTGCACATGATCGAAGAGGCCGAGAAGCGCGATCACCGCCGCCTTGGCCGTCAACTGGATCTCTTCCATCAGCAGGACGAGGCGCCGGGGATGGTGTTCTGGCATCCCAAGGGCTGGACGCTGTGGCAGCAGGTCGAGCAATACCTGCGCCGCACGATCCAGCGCCAGGGCTATCAGGAGGTGAAGACGCCGCAGATTGTCGACCGCTCGCTGTGGGAGCGCTCCGGGCACTGGGACATGTATTCGGAGCTGATGTTTACCACCCAGTCCGAGAAGCGCGATTACGCGGTCAAGCCGATGAACTGCCCGTGCCACATCCAGATTTTCAACCACGGCCTCAAGAGCTACCGCGATCTGCCGCTCAGAATGGCGGAGTTCGGCTCCTGCCACCGCAACGAGCCGTCCGGCGCGCTGCACGGCCTCCTGCGCGTGCGTAACTTCGTTCAGGACGACGCGCACATTTTCTGCACCGAAGAGCAGGTGCAGTCGGAATCCGCCGAATTCATCCGTCTGCTGCAACAGGTTTACCGCGATTTCGGCTTTGAGGATGTGCTGGTCAAGCTGTCGACGCGCCCGGAAAAACGTGTTGGCTCGGACGAGCAGTGGGAGGCTGCCGAAGCGGCGCTGGCCACCTCGCTCGACGCGCAAGGGCTGGCCTACGAATTGCAGCCGGGAGAGGGCGCTTTCTACGGGCCGAAGATCGAGTTTTCGCTGAAAGACAGCATCGGTCGCGTCTGGCAGTGCGGCACCCTGCAACTGGATTTCAACCTGCCGCACCGCCTCGGCGCGGAATATGTGGCAGAAGACAACACCCGCAAGACGCCGATCATGCTCCACCGCGCCATCCTCGGCTCGCTGGAGCGTTTCATCGGCATCCTGATCGAACATCACGCGGGGGCGCTGCCGTTGTGGCTCGCGCCCGTGCATGCGGTCGTGATGAATATCTCGGAAGGGCAGGCCGATTATGCTGCCGAGGTCGCACGGAGCTTGTGCGATGCGGGTTTCCGTGTCGAGACCGATTTGCGTAACGAAAAGATCAACTATAAAATCCGCGAGCACAGCGTACACAAGCTGCCTTACCAGATCGTCATCGGCGACAAGGAAAAGGCTGCCGGGGTGGTCGCGGTGCGCGTCCGGGGTGGCCAGGATCTTGGCCAACTGTCCCTTGATTCGTTGATCGAGCGTTGGCTTCGTGAAATTGAAGCGAAGGCCGGCCCGGTCTGATATTGGCTTTTGTGGAGAACTGAACCATCGCTCAGGAAAAGAAGCAGCGCGTAAACGGGGAAATCAGCGCGCAGGAAGTTCGCCTTGTTGGCGAAGACGGGGAACCGCTGGGGATATTGTCCCTGCGAGCCGCGTTGGAGGCTGCCGAGGAGGCCGGGCTGGACCTGGTCGAGATCGCGCCCACGGCGCAACCGCCTGTGTGCAAGGTGATGGATTTCGGCAAGTTCCGCTACCAGGAGCAGAAAAAAGCTCATGATGCCCGGCTGAAGCAAAAGCAGGTGCAGGTCAAGGAAGTGAAGCTGCGACCCGGTACGGATGAGAACGACTACCAGATCAAGCTGCGCAATCTGCGCCGCTTCCTCGAAGAGGGTGACAAGTGCAAGGTGACTTTGCGCTTTCGCGGTCGGGAGATGGCGCACCAGGAATTTGGTCTGCGCCAGCTCGAGCGGGTCAGGACTGATCTGGAAGATCTCGGTCAGGTTGAACAGATGCCCAAGATGGAAGGGCGTCAGATGATTATGGTGATTGCCCCGGTCAAAAAAGTCCGGTGACGGTCGCTGTGAGCGCCTCCTCCGCAAGAGGAGGTAAAACAAGTGGTGTCGGGTTTCAAACGTGTCCTCATGAGGCGCTACCCGACGGCATCCAATAAATGGAGTCAGCAATGCCCAAGATGAAAACCAAGAGTGGCGCCAAAAAGCGCTTCAAGGTGCGCGCCAGCGGCGGCATCAAACGGGGTTCGGCGTTCAAGCGCCACATCCTCACCAAGAAGACCACCAAGAGCAAGCGTCAGTTGCGCGGGGTGGTCGAGGTTCATGCCAGCGACGTAAAGCTGGTTCGCGCCATGTTGCCTTTCGCCTGAGGAGACCGCCATGCCCAGAGTTAAACGTGGTGTAACCGCCCGCGCGCGGCACAAGAAGGTTCTCGACCAGGCCAAGGGTTATCGCGGTCGGCGCAAGAACGTATACCGCATCGCCAAAGAAGCGGTGATGAAGGCGGGGCAATATGCCTATCGTGACCGTCGTCAACGCAAACGCCAGTTCCGCACCTTGTGGATCGCCCGGATCAACGCCGCTGCGCGTGAGCTGGGGCTGACTTACAGCACCTTCATGAACGGCCTCAAAAAAGCCGCTGTCGAAGTCGATCGCAAGATCCTGGCCGATCTGGCCGTGTTCGACAAACCGACATTTGCCGCGCTGGCTGAACAAGCCCGTGTCAAGCTCGCGGCGTAAGCGCCACGCACAAGGTCAAGGTCTGCAAGGCCCCGCGCAGGAAAAAAGGAGGCCATGCCTCCTTTTTTTTCTTAACCCTCGTGGATGACAGGGGATATGGACAAGCTCGATCAACTGGTTAGCGAGGCGAAAAACGCCTTTGCCGCCGTGGCCGACAGTGCAGTGCTGGAACAGGTCAAGGCGCGTTTTTTGGGTAAAAGTGGCCTCATCAGCGAGCAGATGAAGGGGCTTGCCAAGCTCGCGGCGGAAGAAAAACGCAGTGTGGGCGCGGCAATCAATCGGGCCAAGGAAGCGATCGAAGGTGCGCTCGAAGCCCGGCGCGACGCCTTGCGCGAGGCGGCCCTGCAAGCTCAGCTCGCCGCAGAAAAACTCGACGTCACCCTGCCGGGCCGTGGCAGCGCGCCGGGCGGTCTGCATCCGGTGAGCCGCACCCTGGAACGCATCGAGGCGCTGTTTGCGTCGATTGGTTTCATCGCCGTCGACGGCCCCGAGATTGAAACCGACTGGCACAATTTCACCGCGCTCAACACCCCGGCCAATCACCCGGCGCGCTCGATGCACGACACCTTCTATCTCGAAGGCCACGACGAAGTGCTGCTGCGCACCCACACCAGCCCGGTGCAGGTGCGCACCATGCTGGCTCACGTCGAGCGTTACCGCGACGCGGCGACCCTGCCCGATCTGCGCATCATT
>BNUB01000067.1 GCA_025997045.1 Betaproteobacteria bacterium | reverse complement strand
GACGGCGCTCGATTGAGTTGCCGCGCGATCGCGCGGCAACTCAATCCAAGGTTCAACCCGCGCTGAATCTCGTTGCGTTCGCCTGTCACCATGTGTTCGTAGGTTTTTTTCATCCAGCACCCTACCAAATTTGGGGGTGTTGCACTTCATTATGGAGTCCGCCCATTGTATAAATTACAAATATGACTAATAGCGCTTTCAGCGGAGAGGCTTTCATCAATGGTCATTCTGTCAAAATCAGCCGTAATTTTTGCATAGGTATCCTTGTTCGTGCGATTGCCCTGTGGTAGTTGCCAGCACTCGATAAATCTTACCCAGGCCGGGTCTATTTTCACCGGAAGCGGAACTTACTCTTGTTCGTGGGGAGTTTCAGGTGCGACTACAGTCGAACGTCTTTATGTGCTGGATGATTCTTTAGTGATAAAGTACGTACAGTAAGCAAAGTCGGGAGAAAAATGTACCGAAAGGGGAAGTCTGGAAGCTGCTCGTTATTAATCTGACAACGAAATAATTGGTCAAGTGCAGGGGTGGGGTTGAAAACTGCCCCTGCTGCTAAGTATTTGAGTGCAGAGCTAATCAGGTTTCCTGAACGCTGATGCAAGCTAAGGTTCAGGAACGTAGTGTCTCACACCCTGACCGCATCCAGCAGCTTTTTCATTCCCCCCTCGGGGCTGAAGGGCGAGGTTTGCCGCGCACCGAGTCAATACTTCTTCTTCAACTGCATGTGATTCCCCTCGCGCTTCATTTCGGTGCGGCGCAGAAAGCTCGCGCCCAGCAGCGCGTAGGGTAAATCGTCGTCTTTGAGCACTGCGGCGTCGACGTTATGAAGCTGGATGCTGCCGACCTTGATTGAATTCAGCTTCACCATCGAGATCTCACGTATTCCGCCTGCGGTCTGGCTGTGGGCGGGGGTGGCGCGCTTGAGGTCGATTTTGAGCCGTTGCGCGTCTGACTGGCCGATGGCAACGACCGTGGCGCCGGTGTCGACGACGAATTTGATCGGCTGGCCGTTGATCTGGCCGTCGGTACTGAACATACCTTTGTCATCGGCGTAGATGGAGACTTCACCGTTGGTGTTGCGGCCCTCTTGTTGCACCACTTGTTCGCCCAGGCGCAAGCGCAGGCGTTCGCCGTCGATTTCGACCGTGACCACCGGCGCATCTATGGCCAGCAGTTTGACCCCTTCGGGGGAGGTCTGGCCGATGGACAGGGTGCGCGGCGGGCCGTTGTCGATGACGAGCACGGCCTTCTTGCCGAATATGCCGGAGACCGCCAGCGCGTGTTCTGCCGGTTCGCCCTCGTTCGCCCACGCGCTGGCGGCCAGCGCGGTAAGCCAGCAGCAGAAGATTGCGGATTTGATCGTGTTCATGTGGCCTTCATGGTGGCGCGTTGGCGTAAGGGTTATCGCATATTTATGCGCTTTCGTCGATGGGTGCGGCGCATGGACGCGGACGCGGACTATAGCCAGCGCGCCTTGCGAAAACGCCAGTACAGCAGGGCGACCGTGGCGGCGATGAGGCCGAGCGCGGCAGGGTAGCCGAATTCCCATTCCAGCTCCGGCATGTAGTGGAAGTTCATCCCCCAGATGCCGACGAAAGCGGTGACGACGGCGAAAATACCGGCCCAGGCGGCGAGGCGCTTGCTGACTTCGGTCTGGTCGAGGCTGATCAGGGCGAGATTGACCTGGACGGCGATGGAGATGGTCTCCCGGATGGTGTCGAGCTTGCCGTTCAGGCGCAGCAAGTGGTCATAGACATCGCGGAAATCATCACGACAGTTTTCGCACACGGCGGGCACCCGCGCGCTGTAGAGCCTGCTGACGGCTTCCATCAGCGGCGCTACGGCGTGCTTGAGCAGGCTGACCCGGCGTTTCAGGCGGTACATGCGGTGCATGTTCATGCGCCCGGAGGCGTCGGCGCTGCGGGTGAAGAGGTGATTTTCCATCTGCTCGAATTCGGTTTCGAGCTCTTCGATCAGGGGAAAATAGAGGTCGACCACGGCGTCCATCAGGGCATAAAAAACAAAGCCTGGCCCGAGCGCGAGTTTGTCCGGGCCGCGCTCGCAGCGCGTCCGCACGGTGGACATGTCATGGCAAGTACGGTTGTGAACGGAAACGATGTAATTCTTGCCCACAAAGACGTGCATTTCCCCGACCCGCGTTTTGGGGTGTGAGTCTTTGTCTTTGCCGTTAGCGCTGCGGTTGGGCTGCGGCCTGTCTTCGATCAGGTGCATGACGGCGAAAATCTCGTCGTCGTATTCTTCGATCTTGGGCCGCTGGTGGCCGTGATTGGCATCCTCAACCGCCAGATCGTGCAACTCGAATGCGGCTTGCATTTGTGCGAGCTCTGCGGCGCTCGCGTCGCGCAAGGCGACCCACACAAAGCTGTCAGGCTCGTTCAGGGCATCACTGATGTCAGTGAGTGCAGTGTCGGCGGGTGGGTGACCGGTGTGGTAAGTGACGCAGTGCAGCAGCATGATGGCGGCCAAGGTGGGCGGTGGGTGGGGCTGAGTTTACTCGTGCTCTCCGAGGAACGAAACGGAACGGACACCTGCAACAAGGCCACACCTGGCGCTTGCGCGCAAAGCGCTACGGCAGGACTGTTTTTCGGCGCGGCGAAGACGTATCAATGTAAAATGCGCGGATTTTCACCACGCACAGCATGCAAGCGATATTGTCATATGCCGGCAGGAGAACGAGATGCGCAGGACGGTCGCGGGTTTCGACACAGCAAAGTGGCGGTGCGCAGGGTGGATGAGCGCAGCGTTATCCGCCACAGGGCGCTTGTGCGCGAACATCGGTCTGACGCTGTGGTGGCTGTTGTTTGTGCTGGTCAGTCCAATGGTGGAAGGCGCTGCGCTTTTCCATCTTACGGATGTCCGCGCTACGCTTGCTGAGCTACGCGATGTCCGGGTTACGCGCTGAAATTCCGCCAATGCTGAAAACCGAAGATATGACATGAGAGACAATCGACGACGCAATCGTAATATCGGCACAGCCAAACAGGGGCATGGGCAAAATAACCGTATGCGTATTCCAGCCTGCGGGTTGCTGCACTACACCGAGCGACTGACGGAATATCAAAAAATCACGCACACGATTAACGGACACGAATTTGTTTTCATCGTGGAAAAAACCAGAGCGGATTATTACCACGCCTGTTCGGTTGCCGATGTCGCGTTCATGCTTGCCCATATCCCGGCGGCGGATTATGGTGATTTATGCTATATCGTCTTTCGTCAGCCCAAACGCAAGGAATATCTTTTGTCGCCCGTATGGGGGCGATTGCAGTATATCTATGAATTCAAGGGCATAATTAAACCCGCGATCATACTCGAAGCGCTCCCGAGCCATCATCAATTGAAATGGGGCAAACATCTGGGGGTTGAAGACCAAAACGAGATGGAACGCCTGAAAAAAGACGGGCATGTTTTTGTCACCGACAAAAGAAGCCATACCGCCCGTCTGACGCCGGAAACCGTGCGCGCCACGCAGCTTTACCGGACATTGCCGCATGAGATGGGGCATTATGTGCAGTACCAGCAAATCGTGTCGGCACGCTTACCTGAATTCGCGGAAATGCCCGAAGAAGAACGTGAAAATTATTTTTTTGAGCGCGTACCGAAGGCAGAAAAAGAAAAATTCGCCCACGCTTACGCAGACCGGCTGCGAGAAAGCTTGCTTGAACAAGGCGTCATTCCATTCGGAACGCAGCGCGGTAGCCCGAACACAGACAGGGGGTAGTTTTATCCGTGTCAAGTGTTCGGGCACGGTACCCCGCAGGGTGAATGAGCGCAGCGTTATCCACCACAGGGCGCTTGTGCGCGAACATCGGTCTGACGCTGTGGTGGCTGTTGTTCGTACTGGCAAGTCGAGTGGTGGAAGGCGCTGCGCTTTTCCACCTTACGGATGTCCGCGCTACGCTTGCTACGCGGGCAGACGCGAGGGGGGCGCCGGGAGTGTGAAGGCGGGGGATCGGTTCTGAGTGGCGCTTGTGGCTGTTGAACGGGGCAGGGCGGGGATGTTATACTCTGCGGCTTGCTCGCCTTTGGCTTGCAAAATTCACACGCCGGAACCGCACGGGGTCGCCACTTTTTCAAGGGTGGTTGTACTGGCAGGGCCTGAAAGAGGGGTCGTGCCCGGTTCGGCGGCGGTCAACCCTGTATACGCTGGAGTTTAGTTTATGTCAGTCACGATGCGCGAGATGCTCGAAGCGGGCGTCCATTTTGGTCACCAAACCCGGTTCTGGAATCCGAAGATGGCACCTTACATCTTCGGTCATCGCAACAAGATTCACATCGTCAACCTCGAAAAGACGCTGGTCAGGTACAACGAAGCGCTTGATTTTGTGCGCAAACTTGCCGCCAATCGCGGCACCGTTCTGTTCGTGTCCACCAAGCGTCAGGCGCGCGAAATCATCGCTGAAGAGGCGCAACGCGCGGGCCAGCCTTTTGTTGATGAACGCTGGCTGGGCGGCATGCTCACCAATTTCAAGACGGTCAAGCAGTCGATCAAGCATCTGAAAGAGCTGGAAGCCAGCGTCGACGACGGCTCGATCGAACAACTCCCCAAGCGCGAAGCCCAACAGGTGCGGCGCGAGCTGGGCAAGCTGCAGAAATCAATCGGCGGGATCAAGGACATGAACGGCTTGCCCGATGCGCTGTTCGTGATTGACGTCGGTTATCACAAGATCGCGATCACCGAAGCGCAGAAGCTCGGTATTCCGGTCGTGGCCGTGGTGGATACCAACCATTCCCCCGAGGGCGTGGATTATGTGATCCCGGGTAATGACGACTCGGCCCGCGCCATCCGCCTCTATGCCCGTGGCGTGGCCGATGCCGTGCTCCAGGGCCGCAGTCAGGCGCAGACGGAAATTCTCAAGGCCGGCGAAGAAGAGTTCGTCGAAGTCGAGGGCGAAGAGGGCGAGGAGCAGGTCGAGGCCTGAGTTTCTCAACCTTGGCTGTTCGTTTTTGTTTCCAGGCTGGTCGATGAATCAACGCGGCGGGCAGACGCCCGCCGTGTGCTATGGATGAAGGAAGGTGCAAGCATGGCGGAAATTACCGCAAGCATGGTCAAGGAGCTGCGCGAGAAGACTGACGCGCCGATGATGGAATGCAAGAAGGCCTTGACTGAAGCCGGAGGCGATCCGGTCAAGGCCGAAGAGATCCTGCGGGTCAAGCTGGGCAACAAGGCGACCAAGGCCGCGACCCGGATTGCCGCAGAAGGCGTGGTGGCGGTGAATATCGTCGCTGGCGGCAAACTCGGGGGCATTCTGGAGGTCAACTGTGAGACCGATTTCGTCTCCAAGAACGACGAATTCCTCGCCCTGGTGAAGAACGGTGCGGCGCTGGTGGTGGAGAAGAACCCCGCCGATGTCGCGGCGCTGTCGGCGCTGGCGCTGGGTGACGGCACGGTGGAATCCACCCGCGCCGCGCTGGTGGGCAAGATCGGCGAAAACATGACCCTGCGCCGCTTCCAGCGCGTGGAAGCCAGGGGCACGCTGTATTCCTACATCCACGGTGGCGCCCGCATCGGCGTGCTGCTGGATCTGGTCGGCGGCGATGAGCAACTGGGCAAGGATCTGGCGATGCATATTGCGGCTTCCAAGCCGAAATCGCTCGATGCGTCCGGCGTGGATCAGGCGCTGCTCGACACCGAACGCCGCATCGCGGTCGAGAAAGCGCGTGAGGCCGGTAAACCCGAAGCGATGCTGGAGAAGATCGCCGAAGGCACGGTGCAGAAGTTCCTCAAGGATGTGACGCTGCTCGGCCAGGTGTTTGTCAAGGCTGAAGATGGCAAGCAGACGATCGAGCAGTTGCTGAAGGTCAAGGGCGCAACGGTCGCCAGCTTCGTGCTCTATATCGTGGGCGAAGGCATCGAGAAGAAGACCTCGGACTTCGCCGCCGAAGTGGCCGAACAGGCCGCTGCGGCTGCGGCGAAGAAGTAAGGAGCTTGCGATGGCTGCCGCCGCTTATTCACGCATCCTGCTCAAGCTCTCGGGCGAAGCCCTGATGGGCGACGACAGCTATGGCATCAATGAGGAGGTGCTCTCGCGCATCGTCTCCGAGGTGCGTGATGTGTCGCTGCTCGGGGTGCAGATCGGGGTGGTGATTGGTGGCGGCAACATCTTTCGTGGCGTAGCCGGTGCGGCGGGGGGGATGGATCGTGCCACCGCCGATTACATGGGCATGCTCGCCACGGTGATGAACGCGATGGCGCTCGCCGATGCGATGCGCCGCATCGGGCTGGAAGCGCGGGTGCAGTCGGCGCTGCGGATGGACCAGGTGGTTGAGCCTTATATGCGTGGTCGCGCCATTCGCCATCTGGAGGAAGGGCGGGTAGTGGTTTTCGCTGCCGGTACCGGCAACCCGTTTTTTACCACCGATACCGCTGCCGCCTTGCGTGGGGCGGAAATCGGCGCCCAGATCGTGTTGAAGGCGACCAAGGTCGATGGGGTTTATACTGCCGACCCCAGGAAAGACCCGTCCGCGCAACGCTTTGCCCGCATCAGTTTCGATGAGGCGATCGGGCGCAATCTGGCCGTGCTCGATGCGACCGCGTTTGCGCTCTGTCGTGACCAGAAACTTCCGATCAACGTGTTTTCGATCTTCAAGCCTGGCGCGCTCGCGCGCGTGGTGAAGGGCGAGGACGAAGGCACGCTGGTTCATTCCTGAGACGCTGAAGAGAGGTATTTTCAGCGTGTTTGAGCGGCTCGGTTTTTAGTTTTGCGCTCATTTTCGAGTACTTGCGATGATTCCTGAACTCAAGAAAACAGTCGAAAGCAAGATGCAGAAATCGGTTGAGTCACTGAAAAATGATCTCGCCAAGATTCGCACCGGGCGCGCCCATACCGGGCTGCTCGATCATATTCAGGTTGAATACTATGGCAGCCAGGTGCCAATCAACCAGATTGCCAACGTTACCCTGATTGATTCCCGCACCATTGGCGTGCAGCCGTGGGAGAAGCCGATGGTGGCGAAAGTCGAGAAGGCGATCCGTGATTCCGATCTCGGCATTAACCCGGCGAATATGGGTGAGATCATTCGCGTGCCGATGCCGGCGCTCACCGAAGAACGGCGGCGTGAGCTGACCAAAATCGTCAAGCACGAGGGTGAGGGCGCCAAGGTCGCGGTGCGCAACCTGCGCCGTGACGCCAATCAGCATCTCAAGGACGGGGTGAAGGACAAGACCATCTCGGAAGATGATGAGCGGAAGGCCGAGGAGGCGATCCAGAAGCTGACTGATCACTATGTTGTCGAGATCGACAAGCTGCTCGCCCAGAAAGAGCAGGAGTTGATGCAGATCTGATCTGCCAACCGCTGCGGCCCTGGCACTGTGCGCCGGGCCTCAGCATGGAGAGCTGCCGATGGCGGATCAAGGTTTTGTCAGTTCCACCCAGGCGGTGCCGCAGACCAGCGCGGGGCCGCGCCATATCGCCATCATCATGGATGGCAATGGACGTTGGGCGCGCAAGCGTTTCCTGCCCAGGGTTGCAGGGCACACCCGCGGGGTTGAGGCGCTGCGGGGCACGATCACCGCGTGCATCGAGCGCGGGGTCGAGTATCTGACCATTTTTGCGTTCAGTTCAGAGAACTGGCGTCGTCCGGCCGATGAGGTCTCTTTTCTGATGCAGCTTTTCATCAAGTCGCTGAAGAAGGAAGTGAACCGGCTGCACCAGAACGGTATCCGCTTTCGCGTGATTGGTGATCGCACGCGCTTTGAGCCTTTGCTGGCCGAAGCGATTGCGGAGGCGGAGGCCCTGACCGCAGGCAACACCCGCTTTCAGCTCACGGTGGCGGCCAATTACGGCGGACGCTGGGATGTGCTCAACGCGATGAATCGCCTGCTGGCGCAAAATCCGGGCATTACCGAGGTGGATGAGCGTATGCTCGCTGCGGAATTGTCGATGAATTTCGCCCCCGAGCCCGATCTTTTTATCCGCACCGGCGGAGAAGAGCGCATCAGCAATTTCCTGCTGTGGCAGCTTGCCTACACCGAACTTTATTTCACCGCGACTTTATGGCCGGATTTTGACGCCAAGGCGCTCGATCTGGCGATCTCATCCTATTGGGGACGGGAGCGGCGCTTTGGCCGCACCAGCGAGCAGTTGGGGGCGGGTGCGGAGCATGCTTAAGACACGCATCATTACCGCGCTCTTTCTGGCTGCCGGTCTGCTGGCGGCGATCTTTCTGCTTGACCCGACGGGATGGCGGCTCTTTTGTGCGCTGCTGTGTGCGGGAGCGGCCTGGGAGTGGGGCGGGCTGGCGGGCTGGGGCAAGCAGGGACGGCTTGCCTATGGTGCGGCTTTGGGCGCCTTGAGCTTTGTGCTCAGCATTGGCTTTGTGCTCAGTATTGAATTTGCGAGCGCCATTCTGTGCGTTCTGGCGGTCGGGTTCTGGGTTCTGGTGGTGCCATGGTGGCTGAAATATAAATGGCGCTTGCAAAACTGGAGCGCAGTGCTGGTCGGCTTCATTGTGCTGGTGCCCACGACGGTGACTTTTGTCCTTCTGCGCCATGATGCTTATCCCGGCGCTGTCCTTTTTATTCTTGCAATTGTGTGGGTCGCCGATACGGTCGCCTATTTCAGCGGGCGGGCTTTCGGGCGCAGGAAACTGGCCCCCACGATCAGCCCCGGAAAAACGTGGGCGGGGGCAGTCGGGGCGGTGATCGGGGTGGTGGTTTACTGCAATATCGCCTTCATGTACAGGATGTGGGAATTCCGGGATGTGCTGCCCGTGTTGTATGCAGAAGCACCGGTGCGGGTCGTCCTGGTAGCCCTCGTGTGGCAGCTTATGTTCATCTGTGTGGCAGTGTTCAGTATCGGCGGTGATCTTTTTGAGTCACTCCTCAAGCGTCTGGCCGGGGTGAAAGATAGCAGTAGCCTTTTGCCCGGACATGGCGGTATCCTTGACCGCATTGACAGTCTGACATCAACCCTGCCGTTAATCGGGTTATTGTTATTCCTTCAATATATTTTTTCCCCTTGATTTCGTCTACTTCGTCCGTCTCCATGCTCGCTCATCCCCGTCGTCTGCAGCAGATCACCATCCTTGGCGCTACCGGTTCGATTGGTGGCAGTACGCTGGATGTTGTCCACCGTCATCGTCAGCGCTATGCGGTGTTCGCCCTGACGGCCAGCACGCAGGTCGATCGGCTCGCGGGTCTGTGCCAGCGCTTCAACCCGAAATACGCGGTGATGGCGGATGTGGCCTCCGCCGAGAGACTGCGCCGGATTTTGCACGAAGCGGGCAACCAGACCGAAGTGCTCGCCGGTGCGGAGGCGCTCGCCGAGGTTTCCAGTGCGACCGAGGTCGACATCGTGATGTCGGCGATTGTGGGCGCGGCGGGTTTGAAGCCGACGCTCGCCGCCGTGCGTGCGGGCAAGAAGGTGCTGCTCGCCAACAAGGAGACCCTGGTGATGAGCGGGGCCTTGTTCATGGACGAAGTCGCCAAATCGGGGGCCGTGCTGCTGCCGATCGACAGCGAACACAATGCGGTGTTCCAGGCGCTGCCGCACGATTATCAGAGCAATCCGGACGCCGCCGGGGTGCGGCGGATTTTGCTCACTGCCTCCGGCGGGCCGTTCCGCAACACGCCGCTTGACCAGCTCGAACAGGTGACGCCCGAGCAGGCGTGCGCGCATCCGACCTGGCAGATGGGGAAAAAAATCTCTGTCGATTCGGCCACCATGATGAACAAGGGCCTGGAAGTGATCGAGGCGCACTGGCTGTTCGCGGTGCCGCCGCAACGGATCGAGGTCATCGTCCATCCGCAGAGCGTGATTCATTCGATGGTCGATTACGTCGATGGTTCAGTCGTCGCCCAGCTTGGCTATCCCGATATGCGGATTCCGATCGCCCACGCCCTGGCCTGGCCGGAGCGCATCGCCTCCGGGGTCAGTGCGCTGGATTTGTTCGACATCGGCACGGTGAGTTTCGAGCGCCCGTCGTTCGAGCGTTTCCCCTGCCTGGGGCTCGCTTACCAGTCCTTGCAGCGCGGTGGCCTTGCCCCCGCCGTGCTCAATGCCGCCAATGAGGAAGCCGTGGCGGCGTTTCTCGGCAGGAAGCTGGGTTTCCGTGCGATAACCGAGGTGATTACCGCGACGCTGGCGCGGGCGGATACCTCCGCCCCGGCCACTTCGATTGAAGGGGTGCTGGACGCCGACGCTGGCGCGCGCCGGATCGCGCGCGAAGAGATCGACAGGATTTTTGCCCGGCGGCAGGTGTCATGATGGGGTTGCTCGGTTATGTGATCCCCTTTGCGGTGGCGCTGGGGGTGCTGATCCTGTTCCATGAGCTGGGACATTATCTGGTCGCCCGCTGGTGCGGGGTCAAGGTGTTGCGCTTCTCGCTGGGGTTCGGGCGGCCGTTGCTGATGTACCGCGCCGGGGCCGATGCCACGGAATGGGTGTTGGCGGCTTTCCCGTTGGGCGGCTACGTCAAGATGCTCGACGAGCGCGAAGGGGAGGTGGCGGAGGCGGAGCTGCCGCGTGCCTTCAGCCGTCAGTCGGTGTGGCGTCGTTTTGCCATTGTCGCCGCCGGGCCGCTGGCCAACCTGCTGCTGGCGGTGGTGATTTTCTGGGGGGTGGGCATGGCGGGCAGCCAGGAGCTGCGGCCAGTGCTGTCACCCCAGGGCACGGATACGCCGGCGGCGCGGGCGGGCGTCGCGCAACGCGATCTGGTGCTCACCATCAATGACGAGGCGGTGCAGAGCTGGAAAGATTTGCGTTGGGCGATTTTGCGCGCTGCGCTCAATCAGCGCGAAGTGGTGTTGCGGGTGCGTACCCTTGAGGGTAATGAGGCGCTGCGGCGGCTGGATCTGAGTGATTTCTCCCTCGATGCCGCCGGGGTCGATCCGATTGCCAAGATCGGGCTCAGGCCCTGGTTTCCGCCCTTTCCTGCCATCGTGGACAAGCTCGAAGAGGGCGCCGCAGCGCAGGCGGGTTTACTTGTCGGCGACCATATTATTGCCGTGGATGGCGAGCCGGTTGAGTCCTGGGGGGAAGTGGTCGAGATCGTGCAGGCTTCCGCAGGGCAGGCGCGGGCGTTCACCGTGCGCCGCGACGGGAGGGAACTGAATTTCACCGTGACCCCGGCAGATGTGGTTGAGAACGACAAGCACATTGGCCGCATCGGTGTGTGGCCACGGAAACCGGAGGGGGCGCAGGATTTGTTCGGTGAAGTCCGCTACGGCTTTGGCGACGCGTTTACGCACGCGGTGCGCCAGACCTGGGAGATGAGCGTCGTTACCGTGCAGGCCATCGGCCAGATGATCGTCGGCAAGGTTTCGGTGAAGAACATCTCCGGCCCGATCACGATCGCGGATTTTGCCGGACAGTCGGCCAGGCTCGGATTCGCGCACTACCTCAGCTACCTGGCGATCATCAGCATCAGCCTCGGGGTGCTCAACCTGTTTCCGGTGCCCGTGCTCGACGGCGGGCATTTACTGTATTATGCGGCGGAAATCGTGAAGGGCGGCCCCTTGCCCGAGAGGGTGCAGGAAATTGGTCAACAGATCGGTCTTGCTCTCCTGCTCATGCTCATGGTTCTTGCCGTCTATAACGACATCAATCGTCTCGTCTCCGGCTGAAAACTGAATGAATCGTACCCAATGAATCGTACCCATATCGCAGGGCTGATCGCGGCCCTGTTTGTCTCTGTTCCGGCGCTGGCCTTTGATCCGTTCGTGATCAAGGATATCCGCGTCGAAGGTCTGCAACGTACCGAAGCCGGGACGGTGTTCAACTACCTGCCGGTGCGGGTGGGGGACACCTTCACCGAGGCTCAGGCGTCGGAGGCGATCAAGGCGCTTTTTGCTACCGGATTTTTCCGTGACGTGCGCATCGAAACCGATGACAACGTGCTGGTGGTGGTGATCGACGAGCGTCCTGCAATCTCCCGGATCGACTTTGTCGGGGTGAAGGAGTTCGACAAGGACGCGCTGAAAAAGGGCTTGCGTGAGACCGGTCTGGCGGAATCGCGCATTTTCGACCGCGCCCTGCTCGATCGTGCGGAACAGGAACTCAAGCGCCAGTACCTGTCACGGGGCAAGTACGCGGCGACGATCACGACCACGGTGACGCCCCTGGAGCGCAACCGGGTCGGGATTACGTTTAATGTCGAAGAAGGCGATGTGGCCAAGATCGCGCAGATCAAGATCGTCGGCAACAAGGCGTTCAAGACCGGCGACCTGCTCGGGGTGTTCCAGCTCACCACGCCGGGGTGGCTGACGTGGTACACCAAGAACGATCAGTATTCGCGCCAGAAACTCTCCGCTGACCTCGAACAACTGCGTTCCTACTATCTCGATCGCGGCTATCTCGATTTCGATATTGAAGCGACCCAGGTTTCGATCACGCCGAATAAAAAAGACATCTACATCACGATCAACATTGCCGAAGGCGAGCGTTACACCGTCACCGGCGTGCGCTACAGCGGTGATCTGATTCTGCCTGAAGACGAATACCTCAGGCTCACCACCCTCCATCCGGGGGAGACTTTCTCCCGTGAGCGCCTCACCGAAACCACCAAGGCGATTTCAGATCGGCTGGGCAACGAGGGCTATGCGTTTGCCAACGTCAATGCCGCGCCCGAAATCGACAGCCTGAAACGCGAAGTGGCGTTTACGATCTTCGTCGATCCGGGGCGGCGGGTTTATGTGCATCGGATTAACGTCAGTGGCAACACCAAGTCGCGCGACGAGGTCATCCGGCGTGAAATGCGCCAGATGGAGAGCGCCTGGTATGACGCCAGCGCGATCAACCGTTCGCGTGAGCGGATCGACCGCCTGGGCTTTTTCGACGAGGTGAGGGTCGAGACGCCGCCGGTGACGGGCACGACGGATCAGGTCGATGTCAATTTCGCGGTCAAGGAGCGTCCGACCGGCAACCTGATGGTGGGCGCGGGCTATTCCAGTTCGGAAAAGGTCGTGCTGTCGGCGTCGGTTTCGCAGCAGAACCTGTTTGGTTCCGGCAACGCGGCCACCGTGGGCATCAATACCAGCAAGTCGAACCGCACCTACTCGCTCTCGTTTACCGACCCTTATTACACGCCCGACGGGGTGAGCCTGGGGTGGGACGTGTCTCACCGCACCTATGACCCCTACGAATCTTATGCGGTGTCACGCTATAAAACGGTGTCGACCGGGGTAGGGCTGCGGGTGGGCTACCCGATTGCCGAGGATGACAGCATCAATTTCGGCCTCGGCGTTGATCGCACCCGGATCACCACCTACAAGGAGAGTCCGTCGCAGTACAAGGAGTTCTGCAAGGACTTTGGCTGTAGCAACAGCTCCGGTGTCGGTTCGGTGTCGGTGACCAGTGTGCCGTTTACCGCCGGTTGGGCGCGTGACAGTCGTGACAGCTATCTTTATCCGACCAAGGGCGCTTTGCAGCGTGTTTATGGCGAGATCAGCTTGCCGGTGGCGAAGTTGCGCTACACCAAGCTCAATTATCAGTATCAGCACTGGTTCCCCTTCGGTCGTGACTATGCGCTGATGCTCAATGGTGAGTTGGGATGGGCGCATGGCTACGGCGGCAAGCCGGTGCCGTTCTACAAGAACTTCTTCGCCGGTGGTATCGGTTCGGTGCGCGGCTACGAGCAAAGCTCGCTGGGGCCGCGAGATGAAGAAGACGATTCGACCGGCGGTACGCGCAAGATCGTTGCCAACGCCGAATTCTTTTTCCCGATGCCGGGTTCGGGACATGACCGCTCGTTCCGTTTCTCGTACTTTGTCGATGCCGGCTATGTCTGGGGTGAAGACGCGGAGACGGGGAAAGATCAGCGCATTCGCTGGAACGATTTGCGCTACAGTACGGGATTGGCGTTTTCGTGGAGTTCGCCGATCGGGCCGCTCAAGTTCAGCCTGGGCTTCCCCATCCGGAAGAAGAGCGGAGACAAGACTGAGCCGTTCCAGTTTCAGCTCGGCAGTATGTTCTAGGGTTTGATCAGATGGTGGAGACACGTGTGAAAGTTTGTTCCTTGGTAGTTGCCCTCGCCTTGATGGGGGTTGCTCAGGTGGCTGCGGCGGAGGCCAAGGTCGGTTTCGTCAATTCCGATCGGGTGATGCGCGAGGCGGCCCCGGCCGTGCGTGCACAGCAACGCCTGGAAAAGGAATTCGAGAAGCGCGAGCAGGAGCTGCAGCGCATGGCCAAAGATCTGCAGGTGCTGCAGGATGAGCTCGAGCGCGCCGGTACGACCTTGTCGGAGAGCGATAACCGCAACAAGGAGCGTGCGTTCAACGACCTGAACCGCGATTTTCAGCGCAAGCAGCGCGAATTCCGCGAAGACATCAACCAGCGCCGCAACGAGGAGCTTGCCTCGGTGCTGGAGCGGGCCAACCGCGCGGTGAAGCAGATCGCTGAAAATGAAAAGTTCGATGTCATCCTTCAGGATGCGGTATATGCCAGCCCGCGCATTGATATCACCGACAAGGTGGTGAAGGCGCTTGCCGACGTCAAGTAAATCAGGATGTCAGCATATCGGATCGACGAGCTGGTCGAACGCCTGGGAGGCGAGTTGGTCGGCGATGGCAGCGTACAGGTCTGCCGGGTAGCCCCGCTGGAAGAGGCGGGCGAGGGCGATATCGCTTTTCTCGCCAACAGGAAATATCTTGCCGGGCTGAAAACGAGCCGGGCCGCCGCCTTCATCGTTGCCCCCACGGCACGCGATGTGATGAGTGATCGTCCGCGCATCGTCACCGCTGACCCCT
>BNUB01000066.1 GCA_025997045.1 Betaproteobacteria bacterium | reverse complement strand
TCGTCCGCTGTCGCTGGATGTCGGCATCCAAAGCCACACCGGCAAACGCGAAGGCGTCACCGGCAGCATCAGGGCGGGGTATCGGTTCTAAAACCCCTCTCCCGCCCCTACGGGGCACCCTCTCCCGCAAGCGGGAGAGGGAAAACCTGGCTGGCTCCCATCGCCAGTGGTGCGCTGCCCTCTCCCGCTCGCGGGAGAGTTTAGCCGGTAATGAATATTTTTATCATTGTGAGTGCGAGTCCCACGGCACCAATCATTGAGCCAAGGATCCATTTTATAATTTCTGCCTTGGCTTTCTCGATGTCTGCCCGTACCTTCTCCACGTCGCCCTGCGTGGCGAGTTGCTGGGAGTGCACGGCGTAGCGTTGGTCGATGGCTTTGTTGATCGATTCAACGATAGCCTGCGCGTCCTCGTCGCTCACGCCTGCTTTTTTGAAGCCTTGGTAGATTTCCAGTTCCATGGTGATATCTCCTTTGTGTCAGTCTAGCATGGGGTGTCCGAAGGGCGGGAGCGGGGAAACCTGACACTTGGCATTTGCCTGGAATTGTGGGTAAACCTCAGACTTGGGAGCGATGGCGTCCCCGCCGTCGCTCCCAGAGGACGCTTACCCGACTTTCACAAACTTCAACACTTCCCCTTCACCCACCACCCTGATTGCGTCTTTCGCGGCAAAGCGGCCTTCGAGAATCGCCTTGGCGAGCGGATTTTCGAGGTGTTCCTGAATTGCACGTTTCAGTGGCCGTGCGCCGAACACCGGATCGAATCCTGCCTTGGCAAGTTCGGCGACCGCGCTGTCGTCGACCTCGATTCTCATGTCGAGCCGTTCGAGCCGTTTTTCCAGATACTGCAACTGGATGCGGGCGATGTCAGCGATGTGCTTTTCGTCCAGGGAGTGGAACACCACCACTTCGTCGATACGGTTGATGAATTCGGGGCGGAAACAGGTCTGCACTTCGGCCATCACCGCGAGCTTGATCGCGCCGTATTCCTCTCCCGTCATCTGCTGAATCATCTGGCTGCCGAGATTGGAGGTCATGACGATCACGGTGTTTTTGAAATCCACCGTGCGCCCCTGTCCGTCGGTCATGCGCCCGTCGTCCAGCACCTGCAGCAAGACATTGAACACGTCGGGGTGCGCTTTTTCGACTTCGTCGAACAGAATCACGCTATAGGGTTTGCGCCGCACCTGCTCGGTGAGATAGCCGCCCTCTTCGTAACCGACATAGCCCGGCGGTGCGCCGATCAGGCGCGAGACGGAATGCTTCTCCATGAACTCGCTCATGTCGATGCGAATCAGGTGGGAGTCGCTGTCGAAGAGGAAACTCGCCAGCGCCTTGCACAATTCGGTCTTGCCCACGCCGGTGGGGCCAAGGAAGAGGAAGGAGCCATAGGGGCGGTTTTCGTCGGAGAGACCGGCGCGTGAACGGCGGATGGCATCTGCCACCAGCCGCACCGCTTCGTCTTGACCGACCACGCGCTGGTGCAGGCGGGCTTCCATCTGCAACAGTTTTTCCCGTTCGCCCTGCATCATTTTGGCGACCGGGATGCCGGTGGCGCGGCTCACCACTTCGGCGATTTCTTCCGCGCCGACCTGGGTGCGCAACAGGCGATTGGGCTTCGCCGCCCCGTTGCCCGCATCCGCTTCGCCATCGGCTTTCTCGGCGACTTTCAGTTGCGCTTCCAGCCGTGGCAGCTCGCCGTATTGCAACTCGGCGAGCTTGTCGAACTGTCCCTTGCGTTGAAAATCGGCCATCTTCACTTTAAGTGCGTCGATCTCCTCACGAATGTGCTTGGCGCCCTGAAGCTGCGCCTTCTCCGCTTTCCACACTTCTTCGAGGTCGGCGTATTCCCGCCCGAGGCGCTCGATCTCTTCCTCGATCAGCGCGAAGCGTTTTTGCGAGGCTTCGTCCTTCTCTTTTTTCACCGCTTCGCGTTCAATTTTGAGCTGAATCAGGCGACGGTCGAGCTTGTCCATCACCTCCGGCTTGGAGTCGATTTCCATCTTGATCCGGGCGGCGGCCTCGTCGATCAGGTCGATGGCCTTGTCGGGCAGGAAGCGGTCGGTGATGTAGCGGTTGGAGAGTTCGGCAGCGGCGACGATCGCCGGGTCGGTGATGTCGACACCGTGGTGAATTTCGTACTTCTCCTGCAAACCGCGGAGAATGGCGATGGTCGCCTCCACCGACGGCTCTTCGACCAGCACCTTCTGGAAGCGACGTTCCAGCGCGGCGTCCTTCTCGATGTATTTGCGGTATTCGTCGAGCGTGGTGGCGCCGATGCAATGCAGATCGCCCCGCGCCAGCGCCGGTTTGAGCATGTTGCCGGCGTCGATGGCGCCTTCGGCCTTGCCCGCGCCGACCATCGTATGCAGCTCATCAATGAAGAGGATGACACGTCCCTCTTCCTGGGCGATTTCCTTCAGCACCGCTTTCAGCCGTTCCTCGAATTCGCCACGGTACTTGGCCCCGGCCAGCAGCGCCGCCATGTCGAGCGAGAGCACCCGCTTGCCCTTGAGGGTTTCGGGCACTTCGTCGTTGATGATGCGCTGCGCCAGTCCTTCGACAATCGCGGTCTTGCCCACGCCGGGTTCGCCGATCAGCACCGGGTTGTTCTTGGAGCGCCGTTGCAGAATCTGGATCGCACGGCGGATTTCGTCGTCGCGGCCAATGACCGGGTCGAGCTTGCCCAGCCGCGCACGCTCGGTGAGATCGAGGCAATATCTGGACAGCGACTCGCGCTGCCCTTCCGCGTCCTGGTTCTCCACCCCCGCCCCGCCCCGCACCGCATCGATCGCCGCTTCGAGCGCCTTGCGGTTGAGGCCGTGGGTTTTCAGCAAGCGGCCACTCGCGCCTTTATCGTCGGCCAGGGCGAGCAAAAACATCTCGCTGGCGATGAACTGGTCGCCACGTTTTTGCGCCTCACGTTCGGTGAGGTTCAGCAGGTTGGAGAGGTCACGCCCGACGTTGACATCGCCGCCATGGCCTTCGACCTTGGGCAGACGTTCCAGCTCGGCCGTGAGCGCGGCTTTCAGCGGCGGCACGCGCACGCCGGCGCGCGCAAGCAGCGAGGCGGTGCCGCCATCTTCCTGGTCGAGCATGGCCAGCAGCAAATGCTGGGGCTCGATGAACTGCTGATCATGACCGATGGCGATGCTTTGCGCATCGGCAAGGGCTTGCTGGAAGCGGGTGGTCAGTTTATCCAGACGCATGGTGTGAGTATCCTGTCAGGGTGAGGTGTGGTCCCCGCTTATCTGGGGCAGAACCGCCGGACTTCAACCGCAGCAAGAAAACATTTCTCCAAAAATTTGTTCTACAATCGTAGTCGTGCATTTTTCATACACAGAAGGAGGAGCTTTGCATGGTGACTAAACCCGAACAACTCGCGGATCTTCAAAAGAAGGGTCTTGAAGTAGCCGCACATCTGGTTCAACTGTCGATTGAGAACTCTCAACGGGTGGTGGAAATCCAGGTCTCTACCGCCAAGGCCCTGTTTGCCGACGGCGTCAACAGCGCCAAGGCGCTGAGCACTGTCAAGGACGCCCAACAGGCCGTCGAGCTGCGTACCCGTTACGCGCAAAGCACGGCGGAAAAAGTTCTTGCAGCGGCCCGTGAGATCACTGAAGTCGCCACCCAGGCCCAGGTTGAAGCGGGCAAGCTGGTTGGCGAACAACTGACCACCAGCGGCGCCGAAGTGCTGGGTGCGTTTCAAGCCCTGTTCAAGGGTCTGCCGGTCGCGGATGCGTCGGCGCTCAATGTGTTCCAGAGCGCAATCGACAACACCCGCGCAGCGTTCGAACAAGCTGCGCGTGCTTCGTCTGACGCTTTCCAGGCTTTCTCGCAGGCTTCCAGCGGCGCGACGCCTCCGGCCAAACGTAAAAGCTGAGCAAAAGCTGAGCGCCACACGACGGTTGAAGCAGAATCCGCAGCAAGTTGTTCCCATCAGCGGCGATCTCCGGATCGCCGCTGATGCGTCTACGTCCCGCGTGGCGGTGGCAGCGCCGCAAGAAAAGCCACCGCGTCCGCTTCATTGCGGGTGCGCCGCATCGGCGGCAGGCTGCGCCACACCACCTTGCCATACGCCTTGTCGAGCATGCGCGGGTCGCACACGCATAACACGCCACGGTCGCGCTCGCTGCGAATCAGACGCCCCGCGCCCTGCTTCATGGTGATCACCGTGCGCGGCAACTGGTAGTGAACGAACGGACTCAGGCCCTGTCTCTCCATGTGTTCGACCCGCGCCGCCAACACCGGGTCATTGGGCGAAGCAAACGGCAGCTTGTCGATGACGACCAGCGACAAGGCATCGCCCGGCACATCCACCCCTTCCCAGAAACTGTGGCTGGCGACCAGCACGGCATTGCCCAGCTTGCGGAAGCGCTCCAGCAACTCGGTACGCGAACCTTCCCCCTGCAATAACAGCGGCAGCTCCTCGCCGCCCTGCTCCAGCCCTTCCGCCAGCAGCTCATGGATACGGCGCATCGCCTTGAGCGAGGTGCACAACACAAACGCCCGCCCCTGCGCGGCCCGTACCAGCGGCAAGGCGATCTTCGCCACCGCCTCGGCGTAATTCGGCGAATTGGGGTGCGGCACCGCAGTGGGCGCATACAGCAGGGCCTGATTGCCGTAGTCGAACGGACTTCCCCATTGCGCGGTCAAAGGCGGCGGTTCGATGCCGTTCAGCCCCAGTTCGCGGCAGTAGTGCGCAAAATCCCGCCCTACGGCCAAAGTCGCCGAAGTAAACACCCACGCCCGTGGCCGCCCTTCGAGCTGATGGCGAAACACATCAGCCACATGGAGCGGCGTGGCGTTGAGCGTCCAGCCGTGGCTGAACACCTCGACCCAGCAGATCAAATCCTTGCCCTTGGGCTCACGCCACTGCACCAGACGCGCACTCATCTCCTCAACCCGGCGCAGGCAGTTGGCCAGCCCTTCGGAGCGCACCGACTGGGGGTCGAGGGTGAGGCGGAAATGTTCGAGCGCGTCACTCAAGGCCGCAAGCTGAACGCCGAACTCCGCACGCTCCGCCGCCTGCGCCGCAGCCAGGCGGGCGGGCTCGGCCGCGAACACCAGACGCAGATCACGCACCGCCTTCTCCAGCGCACGACTGGCATCAATCAAGGCGACACAATCCCGCGCCGCAGCCAGGGTCTCGCTGCGCGTATCCCGCGCCAGTTCGAGCACCTGCGCCCCCGATACGCTCTCGCCGAAAAAAAGGCTCGCGGTTTCCGGAAGCTGGTGAGCCTCGTCGAACATCACCGTGTTGCAACTGGGCAGCAGCTCCCCCACCCCCTCGTCGCGCAACACGACATCGGCAAAAAACAGATGGTGATTCACCACCACCACATCGGCATCCATCGCCGCCCGCCGCGCCTGCATCACAAAGCATTGCTTGACCAACGGGCACTCCTGCCCCAGACAATTGTCGCGGGTCGAAGTCGCCGCGCCCCAGGCGGCGGAGTCTTCGCGCACCTCCGTACACTCGCTCTTGTCACCGCTGCGGGTGCTGAGGGCAAAACGGGCGATGGCGCGCATATCTGCGGCATCCTGCGCGGTGAGAAAACGCCCCTCACGCGCATTGCGGTCGAGGTGATAAGGGCAGACATAATTGGCCCGCCCTTTCAACAGCGCAAACGACACCGGCACCTTGAGCGCGGCGCGCACGGTTGGCAAGTCACGGATGAACAATTGGTCTTGCAGGGTTTTGGTTCCCGTCGACACGATGACCTTGCCCCCCGCCAGCAAAGCGGGCACCAGATAGGCAAAGGTCTTGCCCGTCCCCGTCCCGGCCTCGGCCACCAGCACGCGATGGCTCACCAGCGCCTCGGCAATGCGCACCGCCATCTCGACCTGCTGCGCCCGCGCACTAAAGCCCGGAATGGCCGTCGCCAGCGCACCGTCGAGCGCAAAAGCCCGGGAAACCTGCTCCGCCAGCGTGCTCATCGCGTCTCGGCTTGGGGCGACTCATCCTGCCGGTGCGGCTCGGCCAGATAGTCGCGGGTGCGCATTTCGATCAGGCGGCTCACGGTACGGGTAAATTCATTGGCGTGCATCCCCTCCGTGTAGAGCACCTGCGCTTCGCCCGCGGCGCTGGCGATGAGCTTGACCCGGAAGTCGTAGAGCACATCGACAAGCCAGGTAAACCGCCGCGCTTCCGACGCATCACGCGCCTGCATGCGCGGAATGCCCGACAGCAACAGCGTATGGTGGGCACGGGCGATTTCGAGGTAGTCATTTTGTGAGCGCGCACTGCGGCACAAGGCGTCGAAATCAAACCATATCACCCCATCGGCACAACCGCGCACATTCAGGCGGCGCTCCAGCACCTCGATCTCCCCGGCTTGTGGCGCCAGGCCGGACAGGCGCAGGAAATCTTCCGCCAGTCGCGCATCTGCCGCGTCATCGGCAGGCGTCAGCCAGGACGCGATCTGCTCCAGCGTGCGCAGGCGGTAGTCGGTGCCGTTGTCGACTTCGAGCACATCGAAACGCGCCTTGATCAGCTTGATCGTGGGCAGAAAGTTGACCCGCATCAGCCCGTCCGGATAGAGGCCATCGGGCGGATAGTTTGAGGTCATGACGAAAATCACCCCACGGGCAAAAAGCGCCTCCAGCAGACGCCCCAGAATCATCGCGTCGGCGATGTCGGAGACGTGGAATTCATCGAAACAGAGCAGCCGGGCATGGGCGGCAATGCGGTCGGCCACTTTCTGCAGCGGGTCGGGCAGGTGATTGAAGCGGCGCAGCTCATTCTGCACTTCCTGCATGAAGGCGTGGAAATGCACCCGGCGCTTTCTCCGGTACGGCACCGCATCGAAAAAGCAGTCCATCAAAAAGCTCTTGCCCCGCCCGACGCCGCCCCAGAAGTAGACGCTCTTCGGTTCGCGCGGATGAACGAGCATCTTGCGCAAGCGCGTGCGCCGCGCCGCCTTGAAGGCAAGCAGTTCCGTGTAGAGATGCTGCAAGCGATGGATGGCGGCGCCTTGCGCCGGGTCAGTGGTGTAGCCGCGCGCCTGGAGCTGGGCCTCGTAAAATTCGAGCACGCCACGCTCGGCAACCTTGAGAATTCGATGGGGAAGGGACATGGCGGTGAGGAACCCGTTGTTGATGAGTTGAACCTGCGCATTTTAAGGAAACGCGGGAAAATCGCCATGTTGCTGATGGGCGCCACACCACAAGCCTTGACTGCCACGCACTCCCTGCATAGAATGCCCGGCTGTTGTTCCTCGATAGCTCAGTCGGTAGAGCGCCGGACTGTTAATCCGTAGGTCCCTGGTTCGAGCCCAGGTCGAGGAGCCACAAGGTTTTCAGGATGAGTTTTCAGGGATGCGCCACAGGCGTGCCTCCCGTTCCTCGATAGCTCAGTCGGTAGAGCGCCGGACTGTTAATCCGTAGGTCCCTGGTTCGAGCCCAGGTCGAGGAGCCAGACAAAAACGCGAGCGCCGGCTCGCGTTTTTTTACGTCCGTATCTACCCGCGCCCGCCTTCATTGTGCTCAAAATCCTCCACCACAATCGCCAGCGCGTTGGTTGAGACCAGCACCTCCCAGAGCGAGAGCAGGAGCGACAGCGCCAGGCTGATGATGCTGACGCCGAACAACACCTTGCCCTCGGTGGCGCGCTCGACGAACAGCGCCAGCATCGACAGCGAGCACAACAGGAAACTCAGCACCCCGAACGATTGCATGTACTGAATCAGGCTGATGCGGCGCTTGAGGCCGGGAATCTGGCGCACGACCAGCGAACTGTCGCGCTCGGGCGAGGCGTGAAGCTGGCGGATGACCTGCGCCAGGGTCAGGAAACGGTTGGTGTACGCCAGCAGCAACAGGGAGATGGCCGGAAACAGCAGCGCGGGGGTGGTGAGATCCATGGGCTTGTTATCCCTGCTCCGGTTCCTGCTCTGATTCCTGCTTGTCCCGCTTTGCCGACTTCAGCAGGCTGATCGTCATCGCCGCCAGCAGCAGCACCCCCAGCACCAGCACCGCCCACAGCACGAGCTTGCCCTGCGGGATGCCATCGTCCTCCACGGCGGGCGGTGCGGACGCGGGCGCGGTCAAGGGAAGTGCCGCGACGCCTTCTGTCATCACCCGCGCCCGCCCCAGTTGCTCCGTGCCGACCGCGCCCGGAATCAGGGTGGATAGGGGCAGCGCGGCGGCTTGCGCATTCGGCTTGCCCCACGCCAGTTGATAAGGCGCACTGCCACGGGCGAGGAAGGTGAGCTGCTGCGCATGGACGGCGGCCACCAGCTCCGGCGCGGCGTGGCCGAAGGCGTTGCCGCCGTGGGTGACGTCGACCTGGAGACGAAGCTGGTTGACCGCCGTGCCCGGCAGGTCGAGCTCGTCATCCTGCAAGGCGATGGCGGGCAGGCGGTAGAGCACCCGGCGCACAAGGGGCAGCCACGGTGTCTCGGCGGGGAGGGTCGGGCGGGGCTGGCGGGTTTGACGCGGCTGACGCAGCACATCTCGCAGCCGGGTGCGATCGTGCACGAGGGTCTCGCCGGAACGCGGGCTCTCCGCCGCAGGCGGCGGGGACTGAAAATCGCGCCCGGAGAGGATGACCGGGGCGAGGGTGTTGTCTTCCGCGAGCGGGATGCGCACCCGCACCAGCGGCAGGGCAACGGGCAGATGCCAGACGTATTCACCTTCACGCCCGGCAACCGGCTCGCCGGGCAGGGGCGGAGACCAGACCAGGGGCGCAAGCTCGACGCCGCGTGCGCTACCGGACAGCCGCACCTCGCGCACCGCGCCCGCCACCCACGAATCCTTCAACAGCAGGCGCAGGTAACGAGCCTTGCCATCAGGCAGGCGCACCTCGCCCTGGTCTATGGTCTCGTCGTTGAAGCTGAGATGGACGATTTGCCCCTGCGCCCACCGCCGCCAGTGTTCGAGATCGTCACTGGCTTCGACCGTAAACGGATAAAAGCCTTCGGGGCCGGTCTGCCACTGGATGGACAAGCCTTGCAGGGGAAAATCCGCCGCGCGCGCATCGACCAGCCAGCCGCGCAACACCCGTTTCGGCGCGGGCGGCGGCGGCTTTTTCCCCGGCGGGATGTCGATCTCCACCGCGCCATTGGCATCGCGGCGGATTTTCATCCCCCTGTCGAGGCTGACTTCCGTGCTGGTTTCATCCACGGCGTAGAGGGGAAAAATCTTGCCCGTCACTTCGCGCCGACTCTGAATGTAGCGGGCGGTGCCGGTGGTGAGCGCATGGGGCACGGCTTCACCTTCGGCGTTAAACACCCGCAGATCGCGCAAATCCGCATGCGCCGCGCCCAGCGGCACCTGGATCGGCAAATCGACCTGATACCAGGTCGCCGCAGGCCCGGCTTGCAGATCGGCTTGCAGACCGGCCCGGTGCGCGTAGTCCGCCACGCTCTCCGCCGCAGGCGCGGCAACGCTCGCTGCGGACAGGGCCAGCAGTAATGAAATGGCTTGCCATCTCTGAGGTTTCATCGCCGCCCCCTCCCCTGCGTCTCCTCGGCCCGTGGCGGCAAGGGCGAGAAATAACCAACGATCAAGAGCAGCACGCCGACCCCGATAAACGAGACGATGCGGGCGAAGCTGCCATGCCCTTCCAGCTCGACGAAAAAGAGCTTGAGCACCACAATCGCCATCAGCAACGCCCCCGCCATCCAGCGCGAGCGCAGGCCGCTGCGGCTGCCGCCGATCATCAGCGCCAGCCCGAACAGCGACCATACCAGCGACCACCCCGCCTGCACGTTCATGGAGCGGGTCAGGGCATAGGCGTTGAACGCCACGCCGTCCCAGTGATGGGTGGCGCGGCACACCACCAGTGAGGCGAACGCCAACAGCGAAGCTCCGGCGACGATGTTCGTGGCCCGACCCACGCGCCGGGGCGAAATCCCCAGCTCCGGCAGGCGGCGACGGCTCCAGTGCCAGCAGGTCAGCAGCACCAGCAACAAGGCCACCTCCAGCGGGTTGAGGATCGGCACATAAGGCAGCGGGTCAGCCGCGCCATTGGAATGGAAATTGGCCTGCCACAACCACACCAGCATGGCCCCCATCACCGGCAGCGCCGCGTAGAGCCGGTATTCCTGCGCAAACGCCTTGAGCGGCCACAACTTTATCCGCTCGCTGCCCGCCAGCAGCAGATAAAGGCTGGGCACCAGCGCCCAGCCCAGCCAGTTCCAGGCGCTGGCCGCTTCCATATTGGCCAGTTCCGCCACGCTGTCATGCGCCGTCAGCGCCAGCACGCCCACCAGCACCCAGCACCCCACCACGTGCGCGCCACGTTCCGCCCAGGCGGGCAGCACGCCGGCCAGCGTGCGCAACCCCACGAAATGCACGCAGAAGAACAGCACCCAGCCCCAGCCGACCAGCGGAATCAAATCCACCCCATTCCAAAGCCATGCCTTCGCGGCAAACAGAATCGGCACCAGGGTAGCGAGCGCCATCCCCCGCCACTGCGCAAACCGGGCGACGAGCATCCACAGCAACGCGCTCAGGGACAACACAATGAGCGTGGCATAAGCTGACAGCAGCGACCACGACTGCGGCCCACCGGCTTTGAGCGCCCAATCGCCCAGATAGATCATGAGGTTCTGATCCACCAGACTGACGCTCGTCCACGCCCACCAGATAATCCCCCACCCCAGCAACAGGTTCGACAACAGCTCAAGCTGAACCGGGGACACAAACGCCGCTTCGGCGTGGTGGCGGGAGCGTCTCGATCTGGATGGCGCGGGCGCGGCATGGGCCGCGTGGTGCAGCCGCCACGCCCCCACCAGCGCCGCCAGTGACAACGCCACCGGCGCGGCAAAATGCTCGATCACCGGCAAATGCGCCCCCGTGCCCACGAAGGCAAAGGCCGCCACGGCTTCGAGCGCGAGGCCGAAATAGAACAATTTCCGCTGCCGCTGCGCCAGCCCCAACCACAAGATCAGCAAGCCGCTGCCCGCCCAGGTGGCGCTGGTCGCCGTCCACTGAAACACGAACAGCGCCGCCAGATTGACGAACACCAGCCCCACCAGCAAGGCCAGCCCCAGCCGATTGGCCAGCGCCGGATTCTTGCGCGCCATCGCATCGTTTTGCGCAATCACCGCGCTGGCAATCAGGGCGAAGCCAATGAGCGAAGCCGAAATCACCCCTCTCCAGCCCGACGCCAGCACCCCGCCCTCGATGCCGGGCTGGAGGTTGAACAGGAACAGCGCCCCGCCCAGCAACTGAATGCCGAACGCAGGGGTGAGGAAAGGCCGCGAGCGCAACGGAATCCCGGCAAAGAGCGTCGCCACCCCGGCCAGCGCCCAGCAGATCACCGTCGCTTCCAGCGCAAAGCACGCCGGGGGAATCAGGTACAGAAAAGACAGCCCGCAGAACGCAAACACCGGCAGGCATTGCCGATCCCATTTTTCGAGCGCCTCTTCCTCCGCCCGGCGCAAGCTGCGGTGGCAGAACAGCAAGGCCCCGCCCAGCAGCAGCGCTCCGAGCGGACGCGCATCGAGCAAGGTGTCCACCCCGAGCCGGATATCCGCCACATACGTCGCAGCGGCGGCGATGATCAAACCCAGCGCAAACACCCGCGCCAGGTGCCGCCGCTGGCGAAACGACAGCCAGTAAATCCCCGCCGCTTCCACCGCCCACACCACCGAAGTCCCCTGCGCGTCCAGCGCGAGCGGAATCGCCAGGGTGCCGAACACGACCCCGAGCGCGAGGCAAATCTCCTTCAACAAACTCACCCGTGGCCGCCCCTGCATGAAGAACGCCATCAGCAAATAAAAGAATCCCAGCCCCAGCGCCGAATACGCCGCGCCGAATTCAATATGATCGACCAGCACGCACTGCAAACCAAAACCGATCAGCGGCGGGCCAAATACCATCGTCCCGTCCACGTAATCGGTATTGCGCGCCGACCATTTCAGCATCGCCCGCCGCCCCCGATCTTCGGGCGCATCACCGGCTTCCAGTAATTTCCGCCGTGCAAACAAAAAACCGATCAACACGTACATCAGGAAGAACAGCACCAGAAACGGCTCGGTCGTGGCAAAAAGTTCAGGCTGCCAACGCTTCAGCCCCCAGGCAAAACCGATACTGAACGTCCCCAGAAAACCAATCAGATTCAGCACCCGCCACGCCTTGAACCAGGCAATCAGGGCGATACCGCTATTGAGCAGGGCGAAATAGCTGAACAGCCCCACATGATGCCCGCCGCCAGTAGACGCCAGCAGCGGCGCGGCAAATCCGCCCATCACCGCCACGCACGCCAGCGCCAGCGCATCCTGCATCACCGCCAGCATCACCGCAAAAACCGTCAGCAATACCAATAAGGGAAACACCGCCGACGTCGACAACAACTGATGCAAATGCATCGCGGCAAAGCTGGTGAGATAGAGCACTGCAATCCCCGTGCCCTGCAACATCAATCCATACGCCGCGTTCTTCAAGCGCAGCCGCCAGCCGACAGAGAGCAGCACCAGCGCGGTCAATGTCACCCCCGCATAGCGCAATTCCACCGGCAGGGAATAACGCTCGGTCGCGTAACGGAGCAAAAAAGCGAGGCCGATAAACAGCAGCACCACCCCCACCCGCACCACCGTATTGCCGCCAAACAACCACCCCACGCACGCAGAAAACGCCCGCTCGACAAAATCGGGCGACTCCTCCGCCACATATGCCCGCCGCGTCGCCTGCCGCCGCGCATCGGCGGGTCGGGAAACGGGCGCGGGCGGAAACGCGCGCTCCCCGCGTTCGCGCTGAGCGGAGCCTTGAGTGTGGCTTTGAGCATCCCGCGTCGTCTCAAAGGCCGCGACAGGCTCCGCCTGCACACTTGCGATTTCCGCCGTAGCCGGTGCTGCGGGCTGGGTAAACGTCTCGTCGAGAAAATGATCCCAGTCGAGTTCCTGTTCCAACTCTTCCTGTTTGGGTTCCGGCACAGCGGGCGTTGGCGGCACGGGTGTTGGCGCAACGGCTGGCGGGACACTGGCAGTGCGGTCAAGCGGCGGCGCTGTACTTGTCGCCATGACAGGCGGTGCCGCCGCAGGTTCCGGCTGCGCCGCAGCACGCCGTTTTTCGAGCAGGGACAAGCGTTTGGCGGTGAACTCGCTGTCATGTTCCAGCGTCGCTGCCTGCCTCTGCAAATCCCGCACTTGTTGTTGCAGCTTCCCGTTCTCGCCCTTGAGCCCGCTGATGCGAACCCAGAGAATGACAAACGCAACAATCAGCAGCAAATATTCCATGTCTGGCCCATGATCAGTTCTGATCCCCCGTTATTCAAGTGTCGAACAATACCAAACCATCATCCGTTGCGCCATGCGCTGACGTCAGTCACATCAGACCGTCGTCTCCCACCGGCTGCCGATGATCGGCAGCCGGTCGGCATGACCATTGGTATCCAGACGCTCCGTTCCTGTTCAATCGCTTGTTCTGAATCTGGCATAAGCGGCAGCGACGAAGTTATGCGGGTTTGTAGTAGACATGGCTTAAGCTCCTAATTAACGGGGAGGAATGAAAAAATTCATTTCGGCAATGATCTCACTGCGTGGACTCTCACCATGAGACCCATGACAACGAAAAGCCAACTCAGTTTCTCGCTGTACGCGCAGCATTTTTTCTTGTGGAGGCAGGTTTTTTTCATCAAAGAAAAACCGATATCCCCACCATCCATTTCTCCTGATCAGGTACATGCGCCCTTCTGTAAAAATATAGTAAGGTGGCACTCCAATATCCTCCCCTGTCACAGTGGGCGCCATAAGTAAATAGTGATTGCGCTCCCGGTCAACTGCCCAATCTTTCGCAAACGAGCCATCCTTTTGAGCATAGATGAGCCCTGATTTTTTGTATGCATCAGCATCATCGATGATCTTTTGCTGATCCTCAGGGGTGATTTCCTCAAGTACGTAAGCCATTACTGCTTTCCTCCTTTGTGTTCGCACACAATCACAAGGATGCGTTCGTCGATGAGCCGTCCTTGGCTATGGGATTCGCTGAACAGGGGCAAGCTCACTCCGTGTGAGTTGAGTCAGGAAGGGCATCCAGAGGACGCTCAAAATCTTTGAGCCAGCTTACGACCTGGTCGTTGATGGCTATCCAGTCTTTTTCGTAGTTACGGCTGTAGATAACATAAAGAAGAATACCATCATCATAAAACATTGATATATCACTACAACTGGGTTTTTGGTAATCTCTTATTTTAATGAAGCAACGAATTTCCTTGAGAACCCGATCACCTTCAATAAGATAAAAATTATCACTACCCAAAAGAGGCCCAATTTTTTCGATGCGAGGGTTAATACTAATGACAACGGGTTCCAAGCCTTTAAGGCTATTAAGGCTTTTTTTGTCATTAAGATAGCCATTATAAGCCAACTTGGCTGACTCGTCTTGAGTTTTACGATATGTCATATGCGCCATGATCTCAATCCTGTCTCCCCATCCAAGCTCCTTGAACTTTGCTGCGGTTTCAGCCGAATATCCCTGAAAATCTGGCAGGAGCGCGTGCAGGGAAAAATTGTTCAGGCTGCCATCGGTAGAATTCCGTCCGTAACTGCGCACATAAGTCTTGGGGACTGCAAACACCTTGTCGCCCAAGGGGAACCAGTAAACACCATCCTTCACCACAACCGGGTCAGGCAAGGATTTGCGCCGGGACATTTCCGTGAAAAAACCGTAGATGCCCCGCCCGACCGGCCAGGCTTTCCAGAGCACAAACCCGGCTAGTCCGCAACAGAGCAGCAGCCACAAAATGGCGCTTGTCCGACCGGAAGATCGACGACTTTTTTGATTCATCAACTCAAGCAACCCGGGTTACCCGAAAATGTACCCCAAGCATCTGCCCCTTCCCCGCCACAAAGCGTGGCATTCTACACAAGACGATCATGCATAACAACTAAATTTTGGGCATATCGTTATGCCGCCACCGCTCCTGTTCAATCGCTTGTTCTGAAGTCAGTGCGGCCATGGTTAAACG
>BNUB01000065.1 GCA_025997045.1 Betaproteobacteria bacterium | reverse complement strand
TCAATCCAAGGTTCAACCCGCGCTGAATCTCGTTGCGTTCGCCTGTCACCATGTGTTCGTAGGTTTTTTTCATCCAGCACCCTACCAGATTTGGGGGTGTTGCACTTCATTATGGAGTCCGCCCAGCTAAGAAAAATGGTACGACTGCTCTCCGCACAACACGACCATTCACTGCCGCAAAGGCAGCTAAGAAAGCATGTGGCGCGTCGTCCGTGCCGACGAACGGATTCACTGCCGCAAAGGCAGCTAAGAAAAATTGAACGGCTCCGTTTTCAGGCCGCACACGATTCACTGCCGCAAAGGCAGCTAAGAAAGACCTTTTCGCTACCAATTTGAGCTTCGGGTCATTCACTGCCGCAAAGGCAGCTAAGAAAGTGATCACATACCGGGCGATGGAGTACCTGTAATTCACTGCCGCAAAGGCAGCTAAGAAAGCGCACATCTTCAAGGCTGTTCTGCGCCTGCTATTCACTGCCGCAAAGGCAGCCAAGAAAGTCATCCCCTCGGGCACGCGAACGGTCACGGGAGCCACTGCTGTATAGACAGCCAGGAAATCTGGGCACAGCATGACAAGCTGATTCGCCGCATTCACTGCCGGGCATGCCTGCACTGGTCATCGCAGCCCTGCTGTCCACTCCGGCCCGCGCCACAGTCGAATCTCACCCTACGGCACATCGACTACTGGTCAGAAGGCGCTTGCGATGCTGGCGAACAAACCGGGCAGGACGTGGTGGATGCCATCGCCTGGGCGCGACACGGATGCGCACGGTGAGTCGCCATCGCTTACAATCCACCTTACCATTCGTGGCTTGGCGCGTTCCGGCGGCACGGACGTGCACCAGACAACAAGGAAGACACTCCCATGATCGAGACTTTCTATGACGTGTTGCGCCGTCAGGGTATTACCCGGCGCAGCTTCCTCAAGTTTTGCAGCCTGACTGCCACCTCGCTCGGTCTGGGGGCGGCAGCGGCGCCGCAGATCGCTCATGCGCTGGAAACCAGGCCGCGCACGCCTGTGCTCTGGCTGCACGGGCTGGAATGTACGTGCTGCTCTGAATCTTTCATCCGCTCGGCCCACCCGCTGACCAAGGATGTCGTGCTGTCGATGCTCTCGCTCGACTACGACGACACCCTGATGGCTGCCGCCGGGCATCAGGCTGAGGCCGCGCTCGACGAAATCCGCACCAGGTACAAAGGCAATTACATCCTCGCCGTCGAAGGCAATCCGCCGCTCAATGAAGATGGCATGTTTGCCATTCAGGGCGGACGGCCTTTTCTGGAAAAGTTGCGCGAGACTGCTGCGGACTGCAAGGCGATCATCTCCTGGGGCTCCTGTGCGTCGTGGGGGTGCGTGCAGGCCGCATACCCCAATCCGACCCGCGCCACGCCGGTGCATAAAGTCATCACCGACAAGCCGATCATCAAGGTGCCGGGCTGCCCGCCGATTGCGGAAGTGATGACGGCGGTGGTCACTTACATGCTGACCTTTGACCGCATTCCCGAGCTTGACCGTCAAGGGCGACCGAAGATGTTCTACGGTCAGCGCATTCATGACAAATGCTATCGCCGCGCCCATTTCGACGCCGGGCAGTTTGCCGAAGAGTTCGATGACGACGGGGCGAAGAAAGGCTATTGCCTCTACAAACTCGGCTGCAAGGGCCCGACCAGTTATAACGCCTGCTCCACGGTGCGCTGGAACGGCGGCGTCTCGTTCCCCATTCAGTCCGGTCACGGCTGCATCGGCTGCTCCGAGGACGGGTTCTGGGACAAGGGCGGCTTTTACGAGCGTGTCACCGACATCAAGCAATTCGGTATCGAATCGACAGCCGACAAGGTCGGCGGCTATGCGGCGGCGGCCGTCGGCGTTGGCATTGCGGCCCACGCTGCGGCTACGGCGCTGGCGCGGGCGCGGAACAAAACCGGGATCGATGCAAAAATAGGGAAGGATCATCATGAGCACGCTTGAGACCCAAGGCTTCAAACTGGACAACTCCGGCCGCCGCGTGGTGGTCGACCCCGTCACCCGTATCGAAGGGCATTTGCGCGTCGAGGTCAATCTCGACGACAACAATGTGATCAGGAACGCGGTCTCCACCGGCACGATGTGGCGCGGGCTGGAAGTCATCCTCAAGGGCCGTGACCCGCGCGATGCGTGGGCCTTTACCGAGCGCATCTGTGGCGTGTGTACCGGCACCCATGCGCTCACCAGCGTGCGGGCGGTGGAAAATGCGCTTGGCATCGACATTCCCGAGAACGCGAATTCGATCCGCAACCTGATGCAGCTCACCCTCTACGCGCATGACCATCTGGTGCACTTCTATCACCTCCATGCGCTCGACTGGGTTGACGTGGTTTCGGCGCTCAACGCCGACCCCAAGGCCACCTCCGAACTCGCCCAGAGCATCTCGTCCTGGCCGCTGTCTTCGCCCGGTTATTTCCGCGACATCCAGAACCGGATCAAGGCCTTCGTCGAATCCGGCCAGCTTGGCCCGTTCATGAACGGTTATTGGGGCAACCCGGCCTACCGCCTGCCACCCGAAGCCAATCTGCTCGCGGTCACGCATTACCTTGAAGCCCTCGATTTCCAGAAAGACATCGTCAAGATTCACACCATTTTCGGCGGCAAGAATCCGCACCCGAACTGGCTGGTCGGCGGCATGCCGTGTGCGATCAACATCCACGGCGCCGGCGCCGTGGGCGCGATCAACATGGAGCGGCTGAACCTGGTCGCCGGCATCATTGATCGCACGATCGAATTCATTGACCAGGTTTATCTGCCCGATCTCGTCGCCATCGCCGGCTTCTACAAGGACTGGACCTATGGCGGCGGGCTGTCTTCGCAATCGCTCCTGTCCTATGGCGACATCCCCGAGCGCGCCAACGACTACAGCGCCAGCAGCCTGCTCCTGCCGCGGGGCGCGATCATCAATGGCGATCTCACCACCGTGCATGAGATCGACCTGGCCGATTCCGGGCAGGTGCAGGAATTCGTCTCCCACTCCTGGTACAAATACGCCGACGAGTCGAAGGGGCTGCACCCGTGGGATGGCGAGACCACCCCGCATTACGACCCCGGCACCAACATCCGCGGCACCCGCACCCGGGTCGAGTCCTTCGACGAATCGGCCAAATACTCCTGGGTCAAGGCGCCGCGCTGGCGGGGGCATGCGATGGAAGTCGGCCCGCTGGCGCGCTACGTCATCGGTTACGCCCAAGGCAAGCCCGAATTCAAGGAGCCGGTCGACGAGCTGCTCACCAATCTCGGCCTGCCGCTCGAAGCGATCTTTTCCACCCTCGGACGCACGGCGGCACGCGGGCTGGAGGCCTCGTGGGCGGCGCACAAAATGCGCCATTTCTTCGACAAGCTCATCACCACGATCAAGAGCGGGGATGAAACCGTCGCCAATGTCGACAAGTGGGATCCGTCGACCTGGGCGCCCGAGACCAAGGGCGTCGGCTTCACCGAAGCGCCCCGTGGCGCGCTCGGGCACTGGATCAAAATCAAGAACGGCAAGATCGACAACTATCAGGCCGTCGTCCCCACCACTTGGAACGGCAGCCCGCGAGACGCCAGGGGCCAGATCGGCGCGTTTGAAGCCAGCCTGCTCGACACCCCGGTCGCCAAGGCCGATGAGCCGCTCGAAATTCTGCGCACCCTGCACTCCTTCGACCCCTGCCTGGCGTGCGCCACCCACGTCATGAGCCCGGACGGACAGGAAATGGCCACGGTCAAAGTGCGGTAAACGGCATTACGGAGAGGCAGATCATGACCACCACGCTTGCAGAACAAGACGACTTTGAAGCCAAACGCCACTCCCGGCTGCTCAAGGCAATCTATGTCTATGAAGCCCCGCTGCGCCTGTGGCACTGGATCAACGCCCTCGCCGTGACCGTGCTCGCCGTCACCGGTTATCTGATCGGCACCCCGCTGCCCGGCATCGGCGGCGAGGCGAGCGCCCATTACATGATGGGCTGGCTACGGGTGCTCCACTTTTCCTTTGCGTGGATTTTCGCCTTCGGCTTCGTTGGACGCATTTATTGGGCCTTCGTCGGCAATCGCCATGCACGGCAGATCTTCCTTCTGCCGATCACGAGCGCGAAGTGGTGGGGCGAGGTGTGGCATGAAATGAAGTGGTATCTGTTCATCACCCGCGAACCCTACAAATACGTCGGCCATAACCCGATGGCGCAGTTGATGATGTTCCTGTTCTTCACCATCGGCGCGGTGTACATGATCTGCACCGGCTGTGCGCTCTACGGCGAGGCACTGGGCATCGACAGTTGGGCGTACCAGAGCTTCAGTTGGGTATTCACCGCAGTCGGCGGCAACAGCCTGCAAGTGCACAACTGGCATCGCATGGGCTTGTGGGTGACGATCATCTTCGTGATGCTCCACGTCTATGCAGCGTTCCGCGAAGACATCATGAGCCGCCAGAGCCTGATCTCCACCATGGTCAGCGGCTGGCGCATGTTCAAGGACTGAACCACTGCAGCCGTGGATAAAGGCTGACCACACCGCCGATGATCGTCAGCGCAGGCGGGCGAATGCCCGCCGTGCGCACCTGCTGCACGATGCCCGCCAGATCAGCACTGGCAATGCGCTGTTGCGCGGTTGTTCCGCGCTCGATCACCGCGACCGGGGTCGACGCGGGCAGGCCGTGGGCAATGAGTTCGCGGCAAATATCTTCCAGCCGGGACACCCCCATATAAATCACCACCGTCTGTCCGGGGCGGGCGAGCATCGGCCAGTCCAGCTCCAGCGCGCCATGTTTGCGAAAGCCGGTCGCAAACACCACGGCCTGGGCATGATCACGATGGGTGAGCGGAATCCCGGCATACGCCGCCACCCCCGCCGCCGCAGTAACGCCCGGAATCACTTCAACACGGATACCCGCCTCCACCAGTGCTTCCAGTTCCTCGCCGCCACGACCAAAAATAAACGGATCGCCCCCCTTCAGACGCACCACCCTGCGCCCGGCGCGGGCCAGTTCAATCAACAGACGGTTGATCTCGTCCTGCGGCAAGGTGTGATCTGCCGCTTTCTTGCCGACGTAAAAACGCTCCGCATGCGCGGGAGCCAGATCCACAATGGCGGCGCTGACCAGATTGTCATAGACCACCGCATCGGCCCCACCCACCAGCCGAGCACCGCGCAAGGTCAGTAATTCCGGGTCGCCCGGCCCGGCGCCGACCAGATAAACATGTCCCGCCAACGGGCCTGCTGATGTGTCAACTGAGGCGCCAGCGGATGAAGTGACCGTATGCGTTTTTTCCATCCGCGCATTGTGGCGGAAGACGGGCCTTTGATGTTCAGGACAACCTGCGCGCCCGTCCCTGGAGGGGAAGAAAACCCCTCTCCCGCGAGCGGGAGAGGGAAAAGCGGGTCAGAACCGATATCCCACCTTCACATTTCCGGTGACGCCTTCGCGTTTGCCTGCGTAGCCTTGTACGCCGAAATCCAGCGACCAGCCTTCAGCTGCGGGCGCTACGGTCAGGCCGAGTTCCAGCAGGGCGGTGTCACCTTTGAGTTTGGGGGCGTCCAGTTTGTAGCCGTAGATGCTGGCGTTGGCCTTGCTCCAAAAGGGACAAGGCCTCGAATGAAAAGCAAAAACCGGCGAAGCCGGTTTTTGCGTCAGCGATCAGCGAAGGTGAGTGAGAATCATGCCAGAATCAAACATCCCGGCACTGGTGTCTATGACACGAAAATAACGTTCAGGTCGGGAGACGCTCATAAGCGGTAGGCAGTCCGGGTCATCACGTTTGAGGCCAGCTTCATCAGCCGCTTCACCGCTGCGGGCAATTCATGTGCGCCCAGGCGCACTGCCGTCTCCGCGTGGCCGATCTCGTCTTGCTTCATCTGCGCGATGATCGCGCGCGATTTGCCATCTTCGGACGGCAACGCGGCCAGATGGCCCTCGAGGTGGGCTTCGACCTGACGCTCGGTTTCGGCCAGAAAACCCAGGTTCCAGCGCTCGCCACAGCAGCCCGCGACCAGGCCGATCGCCAATGAACCGCCGTACCACAAAGGATTGAGCAGGCTCTTGCGCCCGCCCAGCTCGGCAATGCGCTGTTCCGTCCACGCCAGGTGCTCGGTCTCTTCATCCGAGGCGTGCACAAGCGCCTCGCGGATTGACGGATCACGCGAGGTAAGCGCCTGCCCTTGATAGAGCGCCTGCGCACAGATCTCGCCGCAATGGTCGACCCGCATCAGACCGGCCACATGGCGACGTTCGGTCTCGTCGAGCGCGGCTTCGGGCAGATCGTGCCCAGGCACCGGACGCACGGAATACGCCGGGGCGAACACCGTGCGCAGCGCACGATCAAACTGGAGAATCGCCTGCTCGATCATGGCGCTACCCCACGTACCGGGTCGATATGGTCAATGCGCCCCCGAAAACGGTCGATGATTGCCTCGCGCGAGCGCGCCGGCGTCGAGTCATCACAGAAATAATCCACCGCCAGGGCCATGCGCGGATTATTGGCTACCGTGCCGAGCGGCATCCACGTGCCGCGCTTGAGCGGACGCCAGCGACCGTCGTTCCCCAGGCTGGCGTAGAGCCGCCGCTCGCCCGTCTCGCAGCGCAGACCTTCGAAGGTGGTGCTGGATGCACCGCTCCGGCTCTTCGCTATCAGCACATAACGTATCACCCCGTCGGCGCTCAAAGTCAGGCTGGCGAGATCAATCTGATACTGGTTGGCTGAGGGCGGGCTCAGTTCAAACGCGCGCAGGGTCTGTTCCCTGGGCGCATCTGGCAGCGCGTAGGCCGTCTCTTTCCAGGCCGGCTCGTTCAGCACTTCTTCGTCCTCGTCAACCTGGGCAAGCTGAACGAGCTGAGCCGCAGCCACGCCCGGCGTCAGCAGACAGGCAGCCAGACCGGCGCAGCAGGCGGCAAAATTCCACGTGTGCTTCATCCCGGCTCGTGCTCCATGCCCTCGATGATCGTCATCGCATCTGCGCAACGATAGCCCTCCGGCGGCTCGGGGCTGCGCGACTGGAACAAGGCACGGGCGAGCTCGGTCAGGGCGAGCTGATACACCTCGCGCTTGAACTCGATCACCGCGTCGAGCGGCACCCAGTAGTCGCTCCAGCGCCAAGCGTCGAACTCGGGATGTGTACTGGCACGCAGGCATACGTCCGTGTCGCGCCCCACCAGCCGAAGCAAAAACCAGATCTGTTTCTGCCCACGATAGGTGTTACGCCACTCGCGCTTGATCCAGTGCTTGGGCACATCGTAGCGTAACCAGCCACGGGTGCGCCCGATGATCCTGACGTGTTCCGGACACAGACCGATCTCCTCGCGCAACTCCCGGAACATCGCCTGCTCCGGCGTTTCGCCGTGCTTGATGCCCCCTTGCGGAAACTGCCACGAATGTTCGCGTATGCGCTTGCCCCAGAACACCTCATTGCGCGGGTTGACCAGAACGATGCCGACGTTCGGGCGATAACCCTCACGGTCGAGCATGATCAAACCTTCGAAATTACTAAAATTAACGCGATTTTTTCACACTTGACAGCACATGGAAAGCTGCGTTTTCATCCGCCAGCGCGGGGGCGATGCCAGCGTACTTTTTCGGCGCAAGCCGCAAGTCAGGTTAGAATGACAGATTCACTGAACCCTCCCCCGTTTTGTTCATGCGCGCCACCCGGTTTCACCTCAATACGCTCAAGGAAGCGCCCGCCGATGCGGAAGTCGTCAGCCAGAAGCTCATGCTGCGCGCCGGCATGATTCGCAAGGTTGCCGCCGGCATCTACGATTACATGCCGCTCGGCCTGCGCTCCATCCGCAAGATCGAAGCCATCGTCCGCGAAGAACTCAACCGCGCTGGCGCTCTGGAGATCGTCATGCCGCTGATGCAGCCCGCCGAACTGTGGCAGGAGACCGGACGCTGGGACAAGATGGGCACGGAGATGCTGCGCCTGCGCGACCGCCACGAGCGCGACTTTGCCCTCCAGCCCACCTCGGAAGAAGTCGTCACCGACATCGCCCGCCAGGAGCTGAAAAGCTATCGCCAGTTGCCGAAAAATTTCTACCAGATCCAGACCAAGTTCCGCGACGAACGCCGTCCGCGCTTCGGCGTGATGCGCGGGCGCGAATTCATCATGAAGGACGGCTACTCCTTCGACCGCGACGCCGAGGCCGCAGGCAAAAGCTACGACGCGATGTTCGCCGCCTATCGCAACATCTTCGACCGCATCGGCCTGCACTACCGCGCCGTCGCCGCCGACACCGGCGCCATCGGCGGCGACCGCTCGCACGAATTCCAGGTCATCGCCGACACCGGCGAGGACGCCATCGTCTACTGTCCGGACTCGGAATTCGCCGCCAATATCGAACTGGCCGAAGCCCTCCCCCTGCTCCCGGCACGCGCCGCCGCCAACGCCCCGCTCACCCAAACCGCCACCCCCGGGCGCGAAACCTGTCGGGATGTGGCCGGGTTCCTCGGCGTCCCCCTCACCTCCACAGTCAAATCGCTGGTGCTCGCCAGCGACGAAACCGACGCCGCCGGGCACATCACCGCCACCACGATCTGGCTGCTGCTGCTCCGCGGCGACCACGAACTCAACGAAACCAAGGTCGGCAAAATCGACGGTCTGAAAGCCGGTTTCCGCTTCGCCACCGAGGCCGAAATCATCGCGCACTTCGGCAGCAAACCCGGCTATCTCGGCCCCGTCGCGCCCATCAAGCCGGTACGCATCGTCGCCGACCGCACCGTCATCAACATGGCCGATTTCATCTGCGGCGCAAACCTTGAGGACTTCCACTACACCGGCGTCAACTGGGGCCGTGACCTGCCCGAGCCGGAAATCGTCGCCGACATCCGCAACGTCGTCGTCGGCGACCCTTCGCCCGACGGCAAAGGCACGCTTGCCATCGACCGCGGCATCGAAGTCGGCCACGTGTTCTACCTCGGCGACAAATACTCGCGCGCGATGAACGCCACCTTTCTCGACATCGACGGCAAACCGCGCTTTTTCGAGATGGGCTGCTACGGCATCGGTCTCACCCGCATTCTCGGCGCCGCCATCGAGCAGAACAACGATGAGCGCGGCATCATCTGGCCGAGCGCCATCGCGCCGTTTGAAGCGGTCATCTGCGCCGTGGGCTGGGGCAAATCGGAAGCGGTTCGTGCCGAGGCCACCCGGCTCTACGAAACCTTGCTGGCGGCAGGCGTTGATGTCATCCTTGACGACCGTGACGAGCGCCCCGGCGTGATGTTCGCCGACTGGGAACTGATCGGCGTGCCGCACCGCGTCACCGTTGGCGAGCGCGGCCTGAAAGACGGCGTGATCGAATATCAGGCCCGCCGCCACGGCGGACAGGTGAAGCTCGACCCCGCCACCGCCGCCAAACACGTCATCACGCTTGTAAAAACCGGAACCGCATGATGAAAACCGCAAACCTCGTTACCCGCCACGTCCTCTGCCCGCTCGCCCTGATCGGGGGATTGCTGATCAGCGTCACGGCGTTTGCCGGCGCCCAACAATACGAGCCGCTCCAGGCCAGCGTGCGCGCCGCGCTCCAGCACGCGGTGAGCGACCGCGCGCCGCCGACACTGCCGATCGACAACGCCGTGGAACGCCTGAAATGGCTGCTGGAAATGTCCAGCCGACTGGCCAAACGCATCCCGGACGAGGCTTACCGTCTCGAACTGCTGATCGCCATCCATTACGAAGCCACCCGCGCCGGGCTGGACCCGCAGATGGTGCTCGGGCTGGTGCAGGTCGAGAGCGCGTTCCGCAAATACGCGGTGTCCTCATCCGGCGCCCGCGGCTACATGCAGGTCATGCCCTTCTGGATAAAAGTCATTGGCCGCGGAGACGACAACCTGTTCCACATGCGCACCAACCTGCGCTACGGCTGCACCATCCTGCGCCACTACCTCGACATCGAAAAGGGCAACCTCTACCGCGCCCTTGGCCGTTACAACGGCAGCCTCGGCCGCCCGGAGTACCCCACCCTCGTGCGCCGCGCCTGGGAGAACAACTGGGCCTGGACCCCGCCGCCCCCCCGCACCCCGACCGCGCCGCAACTCACACAACCCGACAGCGACACTCCCAACATCGTCGTCAACGTCGGTGCCTTGAATTGACGCTTGTCGTAACGTCAGCGACGCGGGCAGAGCAATACCTCTGGAGCCATCAGAACGGCGATGCCGTCAAACTGACCACTGGCGAAACGATGAAATTCAAGGATGTGGACTCGCACAGGACAAGGATGGGCGCAAAATTTCACCATACCCTGACCCCCAAACCACCGCCTACATCGGCGCAGCGTAGGAACACGACTACGACAGCAAAGCAGAAGCCTGCATCTACGACTACAAACTGGATATACCCGGCGACACCGGCCTGCCGAAAATCAGTCTGACCTTGACTCCCACCGTCTTCAGCCAACGATGGTTTGCGCCTCATCCGCTGCACGACGGTCGATGCGACCAATGCGGTAAACCTTTTCCCCCGCCGCGCTCAGCTTCGCCGCCACCGTGTCGGCATCGGCGGCGGCGATTACGATCACCATGCCGATGCCGCAGTTGAAGACGCGGTACATTTCCTGCGGGTCGACCTGCCCCGCTTCCTGCAACCACTGGAACAGCGGCGGCAGGGTCCAGCTTGCGGCGTCGATGTGCGCCACCAGATCTTTGCCGAGGATGCGCGGCACGTTTTCGGTCAGGCCGCCACCGGTGATGTGGGCGAGGCCCTTCACCACGCCGGGCAAGTCGCGGAAGACTTCGAGCAGCGGCTTGACGTAGATGCGCGTCGGTTCCAGCACCACGTCGCGCAGCGGGCGGCCATGGAAATCGGCGTCAAGATCGGGCTGGCTCACTTCGATGATTTTGCGCACCAGCGAATAGCCGTTGGAGTGGGCGCCGGACGACGCCAGGCCGAGCACGACATCGCCGGGGGCGATTTTCGAGCCGTCGATGATCGCGCGCTTTTCCACCGCGCCGACGGCAAAGCCGGCGAGGTCGTATTCGCCATCCGGGTACATGCCGGGCATTTCTGCGGTTTCGCCGCCGATCAGCGCACAGCCGGCCAGCTCACAGCCGTGGGCGATGCCCTGCACCACGGCGGCGGCGGTGTCGACGTCGAGCCGCCCGCAGGCAAAGTAATCGAGGAAAAACAACGGCTCGGCCCCTTGCACGAGGATGTCGTTGACGCTCATCGCCACCAGATCCTGGCCCACGGTGTCGTGCTTGTTGAGCTGGAACGCGAGTTTGAGCTTGGTGCCAACGCCATCGGTACCGGACACCAGCACCGGCTCACGATATTTTTTGGAAATCTCGAACAGCGCCCCAAAACCGCCGATGCCGCCGAGCACCTCCGGGCGCATGGTTCTCCGGGCCAGGGGTTTGATCCGGTCAACCAGCGCATCGCCAGCGTCGATATCCACACCGGCGTCACGATAAGAGAGGGGAGTCCGGGATTGCGGCGCACTCAAAGTCATGTCATTCCTTGGTTAAAAATACCTGCCCGCGCAGGCCACTCTCAACGTGCGCTTGAGACTGCGCGGCCAAGTGGCTACATTAGGGCGTCCGACGGAGGCATACTGCCTGTGTAAACCCGAAATTTTACTCGAAATGCCCATTACTCGCGCCACTCGCCTGCAAACTGCCCTCTGGGGTGGCCTTGCCTTGTCCCTGCTCCTGCTGCTCTGGCTGCTGTCGCCCATCCTTGCCCCGTTTGCGATTGCGGCGGTGTTCGCCTACCTTGGCGACCCCGCAGTCAACTGGCTGGTGCGGCACCGGCTGCCACGGCCCTGGGCAGTGCTGACCGTCATTGCCGCGCTGTGTCTGGTTTTCATCGGCATCGCCCTCGGTCTGCTGCCCCTCGTCTACCGTGAAACCCTGACCCTGGTGCAGCGGCTGCCGCGGCTGATCGAACTGTTCAACGAACGCCTCAGCCCGCTCCTCGCCGCTCATCTCGACACCGAAATCCGCCTCGACGCCGCGCAGTTGCAAACCTGGCTCGGCCAACACAAGGACAGCGCGCAGGAGCTGCTGCCCACGCTGCTCAGCCATCTCGGTCAGGGTGGCATGGCGCTGCTGGGCATTCTGGGCAATCTGGTGCTGATTCCGCTGGTGACGTTCTATCTGCTGCAGGAGTGGCCGCGCATCATCAACACGATCAGGAACGTCCTGCCGCGACCGTGGCTGCCGCGCACGCTCAAAATCGCCGGGGAAATTGATGCCGTGCTCGCCGAATTCTGCCGCGGCCAGTTGTCGGTCATGCTGCTGCTGGCGCTTTATTACAGCATCGGCTTATGGATTGCCGGGCTGGATTTCGCCCTGCCGGTCGGCGTCATCACCGGCCTGCTGATTTTCATCCCCTACGCAGGCTTTGGCGGCGGGCTGGCGCTCGCCGTGCTCACCGCGCTGCTGCAGGGCGGGGGCTGGGGGCCGCTCATCGGCGTGGGGGTGGTCTATGGCATCGGGCAGATGTTGGAGAGCTTTCTCCTGACCCCTTATCTGGTCGGCGATCGCATCGGCCTGCACCCGGTGACGGTTATCTTCGCCCTGATGGCGTTCGGCCAGATCTTCGGCTTTGTCGGCATCCTCGTCGCCCTGCCCACCAGCGCCGCACTCCTCGTGGGACTGCGCGAAGTCAGCGCCGCCTGGTTTGCCAGTCCGGTCTATCTCGGCGCGGCCAAGGCGACGCCCGCCAGGAGAGCGCCACCTGCCGAGGCTCCGCCCGCCCCGAGGGCGCGCCGTCCGCGCCGCCCCAAGGCAAAACCCGCCAATGAAGCCGGGGACGCCGCGTGAAGCAACTGCTCCTCGATCTGCATCCCGAACGCCCACCGACGTTCGACAATTTTGTCCCCGGCGCCAACGCCGAATTGCTCGCCACCCTGAACCGGCTGGCGGAAGGTGCAGCGCCGGGCTGCGCGCAGTGTTTGACCTCGCCCCCGCCTCCGCCCGTCCACCTTTATTTGTGGGGTGCGCCCGGCAGTGGCCGCAGCCACTTGCTCCAGGCCACCATCACCCGGGCGCAGGCGCTGGGACATCCGGCCATCACGCTCGCCGCCAGCGAACTGGAAAGCGCCCAACTGGATACGCCCGCCGCCCTCATCGCCATCGACGACGCAGACCGCCTCGCGCCGCAGGCCCAGATCGCGCTCTTCAATGCCTTCAACCGCGCCCGCCCCAGCGGTCAGACCCTGCTCCTCGCCGGGCCGGTCGCGCCCTTGCACCTCGCCGTGCGCGAAGACCTGCGCACCCGCATCGGCCAGAGCCTGATCTTCGAAGTGCGCCCGCTCGACGACGACACCCGCGCCGCCATCCTGCGCTCGCTCGCCACCCGCCGTGGTCTGACCCTGGCCGACGAAGTGGTCGCTTTTGTGTTGAACCACGGCCACCGCGACCTGCCCGGCATGGTGGCAACCTTTGAGGCGCTCGACGCCGCCTCGCTCGAATACAAACGCCCGATCACCCTGCCGCTGGTGCGCGAACTGATGCAACAGGGCCTCCAACTGTAATCTGACCCCTCCCCACACCATGAACCTTGCACTTTTTGACCTCGACAACACCCTGCTTGCGGGCGACTCCGACTTTGCCTGGGGCCAGTTCCTGATCACCAAAAACGCCGTCGACCCCACGCTGCATGACGCCCGTCACCGCGAGTTTTTTGCCGACTACAACGCCGGCAAGCTCGACATGGCAGCCTTTCTCGAATTCCAGCTCGCCCCGCTGGCGCAGTTCCCCCGTTCGCAGCTCGACGCCTGGCGCAAGGAATACCTGTCCCGGATCGTTCGCCCGATGGTGACTGAGGCCGGGCGGGACAGGGTCAGACGCCACCTCGCCAACGGTGATCTGGTCGCGCTCGTCACCGCCACCAATGCCTTCGTCACCGCCCCCATCGCACGCGAATTCGGCATCCACCACCTGATCGCCACCGTTCCCGCACAGGAAAACGGCGCTTTCACCGGCAAAGTGCGGGGCCAGCCCTCGTTTCAGCACGGCAAAATCACCCGGGTCGAAGCCTGGCTGGAATCCTTCGCCCTCAACCTCGACAGCTTCGCCCAGAGCTGGTTCTACAGCGATTCCCACAACGACCTGCCCCTGCTTGAGCGCGTCACCCACCCCGTTGCCATCGACCCGGACGAGATCCTCAAAGCCCACGCCCTCGCCCACGGCTGGGCGCTCTCGTCGTTCCGCTAAAGATGCAAAGTCGGCTGTAATCGGATATCGGTTATCATTGGGCGCGATTCGTACTCTCCTGCACTGTTTCGATGATCCACAAACTGCTGCGCAAAGTTTTCAAGCGCGTGGCGAAACCTTCCGCTCCGTCCCAGCCTGCACGCATCCCCGTTGATCAACACGGCATCCGCAGCGAGCAGATTTTGCCTGCCGCACGCAATGTCTGTTCCGTCCTGCAGGAGCACGGCTATCAGGCCTACGTCGTCGGCGGCGCGGTGCGCGACCTGCTGGTCGGTCATCCGCCCAAAGATTACGACATCGCCACCTCGGCCACCCCGGAAGAAGTCCGCCGCCTGTTTCGCCGCGCGCGCATCATTGGCCGCCGCTTCAAGATCGTGCACGTCATGAGCGGCGCGGAGACGATCGAAGTCACAACCTTCCGCGCCAGCCACGAGGCCGCAACCGACGAACATGGACGGGTGCTGGACGACAACGTTTACGGCACCCTCGCCGAAGACGCCACCCGGCGCGATTTCACCGTCAACGCGCTCTACTGCGACCCCACCACCGAGACCGTGATCGACTTCCATCACGGCGTCGCCGACCTGCAACAGAAAACCCTGCGCATGATCGGAGAGCCCCGCACCCGCTACCGTGAAGACCCGGTACGCATGCTGCGTGCGGTACGGCTCGCGGCCAAGCTCGGCCTCATCATCGACCCCGCCGCCCGCACGCCGGTCCGCGACATGGCCCCCCTGCTCGAAAACGTGCCCGCCGCGCGGCTGTTCGACGAGACCCTCAAATTACTCATGTCGGGTTACGCCGTGCGCTGCATCACCCAGTTGCGCGAAGAAGGGCTGCATCACGGCCTGCTCCCCCTGCT
>BNUB01000064.1 GCA_025997045.1 Betaproteobacteria bacterium | reverse complement strand
GTTTGCAGGTTTGCAGGTTTGCAGGTTTGCAGGTTTGCAGGTTTGCAGGTTTGCAGGTTTGCAGGTTTGCAGGTTTGCAGGTTTGCAGGTTTGCAGGTTTGCAGGTTTGCAGGAGAGTATACCATATACATGGTTAGAAGTCTATATAAATCAACGAACTACGAGATAGTTACGGGTGTGTGCGGCGCTGTTGCCGCTGGAATTTCGCCTGCCCTACGAAAAAATGCCTGCACTCTGTTGACATAAACAGGTATGATCTAATCATGCGCAGGCGCATAGTAGTAACATGATATCTGCCTTGTCAAGCCCGGCGTTATGCTTTTGTCATATTTGCAACATTCGGGGCGATTAAGCTCGCACGATGTTTCACCGCGCTCAGCTTGATTCCCACGGGTTGATAACGTTCAACCCGGCGGCCTCGAATGGGCTGGTGTCGCGTGTGGCGACCATGAGACCGCACGCGGCGGCCGTGGCGGCAATGTAGCCGTCAGCTTTTCCGATGGCGCGGCCTGCGGCCTGCGCATTCGCCATCAACTCGGCATAAGCTTGTGATGCGGGCAGGTCGAAGGGCAGCACGCGACCGGTGAAGCCTGGCAGCACTTCGCGTTCCAATCGGCTCTGGTAGGTCGTGCGCCGCCTGCCTGCTGGCATCGCCGCCAGGCCGAAACGCAGTTCGGCCACGGTCACGGCGGACAGGTAGAGGGTCTCGATGGCTTGCGCGTCGACCCACGCCAGCACGTGCGCATCGGGCGTGAGCCTCCACAACTCGGAAATTACATTGGTGTCGATGAGGATCATTCAAACCTCACCGGATCGGCTGGAGTCTTGTCTCGGAGCTGCTGGAATTGCTCCGCTTCGGCGTCGGTCAGCCCTCCCGCATCGCGGGCGATGAACGCCAGCAAAGAACCAAGCTTGATGCGTTCTACCGGTCGGACGATGGCCTCAAGAATGTCGCGGATTTCGCCCTCAGTGCTGCGACCATGCGTTGCTGCGCGGACGCGCAGCGCACGGTGCACCTCATCAGGAATATTTCTGATCGTGACGCTCGCCATGATGGTTCCCGTATTTTGTTGACTTCAATGATTGCATTTTAATCATCATGATATCATGGCGCAATAGTGGGAAGTATCAGTGTTCCTGTCAATAAAAACGATAAAGTAATAACTATTTTGTCAGTCATCTGGCCTTGCCGTGGGCCATATTATGCTGTTCGCTCCGGCAGGACAGACGCCGGTTTACCCCGCAGTGAAACACAGAGAGAGTTCGCCCCATGTCGTCCGCGCAAAAGATAAAAATCGCCGCCATCCAGACCGTCTCCGGGCCGGATGTGGTGGCGAATCTGGAAGCCGCGGGCAAGCTGATTGCCGAAGCGGCGAGTGCCGGGGCGAAGTTCGTCGGGCTGCCCGAATTTTTCGTGCTGATCTCCGGGGACGAAGCCGCCAAGGTGCGGGCGCGGGAAGAAGAGGGCAGCGGGCCGATACAGGATTTTCTTGCCGCGATGGCGAAAAAACACGGGGTCTGGATTGTGGGCGGCACCGTGCCGCTGGTGGCGGATGTGCCGGACAAGGTGCGCAACACGACGCTGGTGTTCAACGCCCAGGGCGAGCGCGTCGCCCGTTACGACAAAATCCACCTCTTCGGCTTTAGCAAGGGCGACGAGTTTTACGACGAGGGGCGCAGCATCGAGGCGGGTGACGATGTGGTGGTGTTCGACTCTCCTGCGGGCAAGGTGGGGCTGTCGGTGTGCTACGACCTGCGCTTCCCCGAACTGTTCCGCGCCATGGGCACGGTCGATCTCATCGTGTTGCCCGCCGCCTTCGTTCATACCACCGGGCAGGCGCACTGGGAGGTGTTGCTGCGGGCGCGGGCGATCGAGAACCAGTGCTACGTGCTCGCCCCGGCGCAAGGCGGGCGTCACCCCAACGGGCGCAAAACCTGGGGGCACAGCATGGTGATAGACCCCTGGGGCGATATCCTTGCCTGCCGCAGCGAAGAAGGGGAGGGCGTGGTGGTCGCCGAACTGGATTTCGCACGTCTGTCCGAAATTCGCCACAGCCTGCCCGCATTGCGTCACCGCCGCTTGCGTCAGGTGTGAAGCACGGCGGGTTTCGCCTGCCCCGCCTGTTTCGCCAATCGCGCCAGTCTTGATACCATGTGCGGATGACGAAAAAAAATCCGCTCAAGGTCGCTGACCGTTACCTGCTCTCGCCCCACGATCTGGGGCCCGCCGAACTCGAAAAAGTGTTCCGCCATCTGATGCGGCATGACATCGACTATGCCGATCTCTATTTTCAGTACAGCCGGGTTGAAGGCTGGAGTCTGGAAGAGGGCATCGTCAAGTCGGGCAGCTTCAGCATCGAAGAAGGGGTGGGGGTGCGGGCGGTGAGTGGGGAGAAGACCGCGTTTGCCTATTCCGACGCGATTACCTTGCCGGCCTTGCTCGATGCCGCCCACGTCACGCGGGCGATCGCGGCGGCGGGGGAGAGACGGCGGGTGGCGGTTGCGCCGCGCAAGACTTGCCCCCGGTTTTATTCGGGCGACGATCCGCTGGCCTCGCTTGAGGACAGGGCCAAGGTGACGCTGCTGGAGCGGCTGGAGCACTTCGCCCGCGAGGCCGATTCCCGCGTGACGCAGGTGATGGCGAATCTGGCCGGGTCGTGGGAAGTGGTGCTGGTGGCGCGCAGCGATGGCGTGCTCGCCGCCGACGTGCGTCCGCTGGTGCGGGTGTCGGTCAGCGTGCTGCTGGAGCACGGGGACAAGCGCGAACGCGGCAGCGCCGGGGGCGGTGGGCGTTACGATTACGCCTATTTTACGGACGAGCGTCTGCGCGCCTATGCGCTGGAAGCGGTGCATCAGGCCAGCGTCAATCTCGACGCCGATCCCGCGCCTGCGGGCACCATGACCGTGGTGCTGGGGCCGGGCTGGCCGGGCATTTTGCTCCATGAGGCGATCGGCCACGGGCTGGAAGGGGATTTCAACCGCAAGGGCAGCTCGGCGTTTTCCGGGCGGCTTGGGGAGCAGATTGCCGCGCGGGGCGTGACCGTGGTCGATGATGGCGCCCTGCCTGACCGGCGCGGCTCGCTCAGCATTGACGACGAGGGCACGCCGGGCGGACGCACGGTGTTGATCGAGGATGGCATCCTCACCGGTTATATGCAGGATTTGACCAATGCCCGCCTGATGGGTGTGGCCCCTACCGGCAACGGGCGGCGCGAGTCTTTTGCCCACCTGCCTCTGCCGCGCATGACGAATACCTATATGCTCAACGGCGACCGCGACCCGGCCGAGATCATCCAGTCGGTGAAAAAAGGGCTGTACGCGGTGAATTTCGGTGGCGGGCAGGTCGATATCACTTCGGGCAAGTTCGTGTTCTCTGCCGCCGAAGCCTATCTGATCGAGAACGGCAAGATCACCCGCCCGGTGAAGGGCGCGACCCTGATCGGCAATGGCCCTGATGTGCTGACCAGGGTGAGCCTGATCGGCAACGACATGGCGCTCGACCCCGGCGTGGGCACTTGCGGCAAGGATGGTCAGAGCGTGCCGGTGGGGGTGGGGCAGCCCAGTTTGCGCATTGACGGCCTGACCGTGGGCGGCACGGCCTGATGTTGACACGTCTTGTGCGGGCACGCGCTTATGCCGTGCCCGTGCTGCGCTCCGCCTGAAAACGGCTCACGAACGCGGCGAAATCCCCTGCGGCAATCGCGGCGCGGATTTCCGCCATCAACCATTGGTAATAATGCAGGTTATGGATGGTGTTGAGCGTGCTGCCCAGAATCTCGCCCGCACGGTGGAGATGGTGGAGATAGGCGCGGCTGAAATTGCGGCAGGTGTAGCAGGTGCAGGCTTCGTCGAGCGGGCGCGGGTCGGCCTTGTGCGCGGCGTTCTTGATCTTGATGTCGCCCTGGCGGGTAAAGAGCCAGCCGTTTCTGGCGTTGCGCGTGGGCATGACGCAGTCGAACATGTCGATGCCGGCAGTGACAGCGGCGACGATATCCTCGGGGCGGCCGACGCCCATCAGGTAGCGTGGCCTGTCTGCGGGCAGGCGGGGCGCGGTGTGGGCGAGGATGCGCAGCATGTCTTCCTTGGGTTCGCCCACCGACAGGCCGCCGATGGCAAAGCCGTCGAAGCCGATGTCGACGAGCGCACCGAGCGATTCGTCGCGCAAGTCCTCAAACATGCCCCCCTGCACGATGCCGAACAGCGCGTTGGGCGTGGCGCGTCCGGCATCGAGTTTGACGAACTCGTCTTTTGAGCGCCGAGCCCAGCGTTGCGAGAGCCGCATCGACTGCGCCGCCTGCTCGTGGCTGGCAGGGTAGGGCGTGCATTCGTCGAAAATCATCACGATGTCGGAATCCAGCGTGGTCTGGATTTGCATCGAAATTTCCGGGGTGAGCAGCCCGCTCGACGGCGCGCGCCTGCTGCTCACCCCGGAAATTTCGATGCAAATCCAGACCACGCTGGATTTGCATCGAAATTTCCGGGGTGAGCAGCAGGCGCGCGCCGTCGAGCGGGCTGGCGAATTTCACCCCTTCCTCGCTGATCTTGCGCAAGGCGCCGAGGCTGAAAACCTGAAAACCGCCGGAATCGGTGAGGATGGGTTTGTCCCAGCCCATGAAGCGGTGCAGGCCGTGATGGGCGGCGATGGTCTCCAGCCCCGGCCGCAGCCAGAGGTGAAAAGTGTTGCCAAGGCAGATTTGCGCCCCGGTGTCGGCGAGCGCCGCCGGGGTCATGGCCTTGACCGTGCCGTAAGTGCCGACCGGCATGAACGCCGGGGTGTCGACGACGCCATGATTGAGTGCGATGCGCCCGCGGCGGGCGGCCTGACTGGTGGCTAGGAGTTCAAACTGCATTATTTTCGTGGCTGAGGAACATGGCGTCACCGTAACTGAAAAAGCGGTAGCCGTGCCCGATGGCATGAGCGTAAGCCCGGCGGATGGTGTCGAGGCCGGCAAACGCCGAGACCAGCATCAACAGGGTGGAGCGGGGCAGGTGGAAATTGGTGATCAGGGCATCGACCACGCGGAAACGAAAGCCGGGGGTGATGAAAATCCCGGTCTCGCCTTCTCCCGCAGTCAGCTCGCCCCGCTGCGCGGCGCTTTCGAGCGCACGCATGCTGGTGGTGCCAACCGCGATGACCCGGCCACCGCTGGCGTGAGTGGCGGCGATGGCCTCAACGGTAGCGGGCGGGATGAGGTAGTGCTCGCGGTGCATCTTGTGCTCGGAGAGCTGGTGCACGCGCACGGGTTGAAACGTGCCCGCGCCGACGTGCAGGGTGAGCCAGGCGCATTGCGCACCGCGTGCGGCGACCGCGTCGAGCACACCCTGATCGAAATGCAGCCCCGCCGTGGGCGCGGCCACCGAGCCCCGTTCGCGGGCGTAAACGGTCTGGTAGCGATTCTCGTCGGCGTCGACCGCCGCACGCTGGATATAAGGCGGCAGGGGCAATTTGCCATGACGTTCGACCAGATCGACGAGGTCTTCGTCGGACGGAAACGCGAGCAGGAAAAATTCACCGACGCGATGCCCTACCGTAACCTTGAACGCATCCGCCAGCCACAAGCTCGTCCCCGGCCTGGGCGCACGCGAGGCGCGAATCATCGCCAACGCCTCGTGAGGCCCGAGCTGGCGCTCGAGCAGCACCTCGACCGCCCCGCCGCTCTCCTTCACCCCGTGGAGGCGCGCATGGAGCACGCGGGTGTCGTTGAACACGAGCAAATCTCCCGCACGGATGAACTCGGGCAGGTCAATGAAATGGCGATCCGCAAGCGTCTGCCCGACCACGAGCAGGCGGCTGGCGCTGCGCGTGGGCAGGGGCGCCTGGGCGATCAGTTCGGGGGGGAGGGCGTAATCGAAGTCGTCGACAGTCAGGGACATGCAGGAACGGCTTGCCGACAACGCCGCAATTCATGATAATAGCGGCCCCATCCAGCCGGGATGGCGAAATCGGTAGACGCAGCGGATTCAAAATCCGCCGGTGGTGACACTGTGAGGGTTCGAGTCCCTCTCCCGGCACCAATTCGCATTCCAGACTGTTCCAAGAAAGGCCATAAACCCCAGTAAAATCAAGGTTTGTGGCCTTTTTATCGTCTAGCAAGTATCAATAAGGGTTAGTAGAATCCGGCGGTATCTGGCGGTACACTTGGCGGTATCGGGGAAAACCCAAAACAGGTGTACCGCCATTATGACGATGTCAGATACCGCCATCCGTGCTCTCAAGAGCGGCGCGAAGGATACCAAACTCGCTGACGAAAAGGGCTTATATCTGTTGGTGAAGGCTTCGGGCGGCGTTTTTGTTCGCGGTCGAGACGGCGATGCGGTGCGGGGATGTCGATGTCGGGGCGCGGGGGGAAGACGCTGGCGGCGAAGCGGGAGGTGCCGTTGTCGCCGGAGGTGGTGCGTCTGTTGCAGCAGTTGTCCCCGTCGCCAGAGGTGTTCGACCTGGGGACGAGCGCAACGGTGGGTGCGCTGTTCAGAAAGGCGAAAAAGAAGGCGGGCATCGTGGATTTGCATTTCCACGACGCCCGCCTTGCATGGCGCTTGACGGGGAATAACAGTATCTACGCCTGTATCCCCACGCGATTAAACTGGCCCAAAAATACCGTACCTGTTGGCGACCTTCCACGTCGCCACAAAATTCACCCGCTCAATCTGCTTCAATGATTGTCCATGCGTGACTGATGGCGGCGGTTTTGGCGAGCATGATCGAGGCTGAGCAGTATTTTTCCGCCGACAGGTGAATGGCGCGTTCAACCGCTTCGGGCTTGAGCTTCTTTCCGGTCACGGTGAAGTGAAAGTGGATCCTGGTGAACACCTTGGGGTCGCTGTCAGCGCGCTCGGCGTTGAGTTTCACCGTGCAGTCGCGCACATCGTGCCGCCCCTTCCTGAGGATGGTCATTACATCAAACGCCGTGCAGCCGCCCGCGCCCGCGAGGACGACCTCCATCGGGCGTGGCGCGAGGTTGCGGCCACCGGCTTCGGGCGCGCCGTCCATGGCGAGCAGATGACCACTGCCGGTTTCGGCGAGGAAGCTGACGCCATCCAGCCACTTGATGGTGCATTCCATATGTGTGTTCTCCGTTAGGCAAGCTGTTCTGACCGGAAAGCAGAATTCTACTGGCAGATGGGGCACAAGCGGGGGCACAGGCAGGAGAATGTCAATGTGTTGCAGTGCAAAATCTGCCGCCCGCTTGCCCGCTTGCTGCGCCGGAAAATAACGGGTGTGACCAAGGTGTGCAAGCCGTAAGCGCATGATTGGTGCGAAAGGAACACTCCAGCGCCATAAATAGTGCAGCGCACAAAAAAACTTGCTTCCATGAGGGTTTTTACGCATAATCCTGCCCAGTTTCGGATCGGTTACATGCGATCCACCCGGTGTCTCCTCCACCCTGCTCTTTGGTGTGGATTTAACGCCGTCCTACGGGACGGCGTTTTTTTAGCCTGTTTTTTGTTCCGGCTTGTTGTTCCGGAGCCGGGGCAGGGCGCAGCAGTCGGGTCGTGGCCTTGACATCGGTTTGAGCAGCCCGCTACAATCCTGCGCTTATCTATTTTTTGGTGGCCGGTACTCTTTCAGGCCAGTTCTCCGAGGTTTACATGAAAACGTTTTCCGCCAAGGCGCACGAGGTTCAGCGCGACTGGTTCGTTGTCGACGGCACGGACCAGGTGCTTGGTCGTCTCGCGGCCCAAATAGCTCTGCGCCTGCGTGGCAAGCATAAGCCTATCTACACCCCGCACGTCGATACCGGCGACTTCATCGTTGTGGTGAATGTCGAGAAGCTGCGCGTGACGGGCAACAAGGCCCAGGACAAGAAGTATTATCGCCACTCCGGCTATCCGGGCGGCATTTACGAGACCAATTTCGCCAAGCTGCAACAGCGTTTTCCTGCCCGCGTGCTGGAAAAGGCGGTCAAGGGCATGCTCCCGAAAGGGCCGCTCGGCTACGCCATGCTGAAAAAGCTGAAGTGCTACGCCGGTAATGCGCATCCGCATACCGCCCAGCAGCCGAAAGTGCTCGTTCTCGATAACGGCTGAGACAACTGCTGAGTCAACTGATATCCAAGGAGCTACAGATGGCTGTGACTTACAACTATGGTACGGGTCGGCGCAAAACTGCCATCGCCCGTGTGTTTCTCAAGCAGGGTTCGGGCAATATCGTTGTCAACGGCAAGCCGCTCGACGAGTTCTTCTCCCGCGAAACCGGGCGCATGATCGTGCGCCAGCCGCTGCTGTTGACCGGCAATGAAACCCGCTTCGACATTCTGGTGAATGTGACCGGCGGTGGTGAATCCGGTCAGGCCGGCGCGGTTCGTCACGGCATTACCCGTGCCCTGATCGACTATGATGCTGAATTCAAGGCGCCTTTGCGCAGCGCGGGCTTTGTGACCCGTGATGCCCGCGAAGTGGAACGCAAAAAGGTGGGTCTGCGCAAGGCGCGGCGCGCCAAGCAGTTCTCGAAGCGCTGATCGGTCGGTGTTTGCTGTGGATGGTGGAAAAGCCGCTCGAAAAGCGGCTTTTTTACGTGCTTTTTACTTTTATCCGCGGCTTTTTCTTGAACACAGGGAGAAAGCATGATCAAGGTAGGCGTGGTTGGTGGAACCGGTTATACCGGGGTCGAGTTGCTCCGCTTGCTGGCGGCGCATCCGGCAGTGAAATTGACGGCGATCACTTCGCGCAGCGAGGCCGGTTTGCGCGTGGATGACATGTTTCCCAGTCTGCGCGGCCGGGTGGATTTGCGTTTCGTCACCCCGCAGGAAGCCGCGCTGGAATCGTGCGATGTCGTTTTCTTCGCCACGCCCAACGGCATTGCCATGCAGCAGGCGGCGGCGCTGGTTGCGGCCGGGGTCAGGATTATCGACCTCGCCGCCGATTTCCGCCTCCGCGACCCGGCTGAATGGGAGCAGTGGTACAAAATCCCCCATGCCGCCCCCGAGCTGCTGGCCGAGGCGGTATATGGTCTGGCGGAAGTCAATCGCGAGCAGATCAAAACCGCGCGGGTGCTGGCCAATCCCGGCTGTTACCCGACGGCGGTGCAACTGGGTTTTCTGCCGCTGGTTGAAGCGGGGGTGATCACGCTTGACCACCTGATCGCGGATGCCAAGTCCGGGGTCTCCGGTGCGGGGAAGAAGGCCGAAGTGGGCAATCTTTATTCCGAAGTGACCGACAGTTTCAAGGCTTATGGCGTCGCCGGACATCGCCATCTGCCGGAGATTCGTCAGGGGCTGGCGCGCATCGCCGGCGGCAAGGCGGTCGGGCTGACCTTCGTGCCCCACCTGACGCCGATGATCCGGGGCATCCACGCTACGCTTTATGCCCGCCTGAGCAGAGAAGTGGATTTGCAGGAGTTGTTCGAGACGCGCTACCAGAATGAATATTTCGTCGACGTGCTGCCCGCAGGCCGCGTCCCCGAAACGCGCTCGGTACGGGCCTCGAACATGTGCCGGATTGCGGTCTGTCGGCCACAGGGCGACGATACCGTCGTGGTGCTGGCGGTGATTGATAATCTGGTCAAGGGTGCGGCCGGGCAGGCGGTGCAGAACATGAACATCATGTTTGGCGAGGAAGAAACGCTGGGGCTGACCGCCTTGCCGGTGAGCCCGTGACGGTGCATCATTGCGAGCACATTTCGAGCCTTCAGGGCACCCAAACAGGAGAGATAAAATGAATACAACCGAAGTCGAACAGGATTTTCTGATCTTCACCGACAGCGCAGTCGCCAAGGTGCGTGAGTTGATCGAAGAAGAAGGCAACCCCGCGCTCAAGCTCCGCGTATTCGTGAGCGGTGGCGGTTGCTCGGGCTTCCAGTATGGTTTTACCTTCGACGAAGACACCAATGAAGACGACACCGCGCTGGAAAAGGACGGTGTGACCCTGCTGGTCGATTCGATGAGTTACCAGTATCTGGTCGGGGCGGAGATCGACTATACCGAGGGGCTGCAAGGCTCCCAGTTCGTGATCCGCAATCCGAATGCGACCAGCACCTGCGGTTGCGGTTCGTCGTTTTCGGTTTGATCTGGCTTGCCCCTGCTGCAACAAAAAAGGCGCTGCGTGCGCCTTTTTTGTGTAGTCGACTGCATCAAAGTGCTTCGTTCGTGCCGCTGCCGACTGAGGCGAGCGGCGCGGTTTCGGGCCGATGGGCGAGCATGCCGATGTAGGTGAGCAAGGGCCGTGAGTTTTCGCCAAAACGGGACAGTTCCTTGCCCGTGAGCGACTCGGCCTGGGGCAGGGCGATGGTCAGCGGGTCATGGGGCACGCCGCCGACACGAATCTCGTAATGCAGATGGGGGCCGGTGGCGTAGCCGGTGGAGCCGACCCTGGCAATGACCTGACCTTGCTCAACCTGATCACCCGCTTTCAAATTTGCCGCAAACGCGCTCAAGTGGGCATAGGCGGTGGAGAGATTGTTGCGGTGCTTGATGATGACGATGTTGCCGTAGCCGCCTTGTTTGCCGACAAAGCTCACGGTGCCGTCCGACGTGGCCTTGACCGGGGTTCCGGTGGGGGAGCCGAAATCGACCCCTTTATGTTCGCGCCAGTTTTTGAAAATCGGGTGGATACGGCCACCGAAAGTCGAGGTGACGCGGGAAAACTCAAGCGGCGAGCGCAGGAACGACTGGCGCAGGCTGCGTCCGGTGCTGGTGTAATACTGCGATTTGCCATCTTCCGTGGTGTGAAGCACCACGACATGGCGTTTGCCGCGGTTGATGAATTCGGCGGCGAGGATACGACCCAGGCGGGTGGCGACACCGTGATCGTAATGATTTTCGTAGATGACGCTGAAACTGTCGCCGCGGCGCAGGTCGGTGTGGAAATCGACTTCGGTGCCGAACAGGTCGGCAAGCTGGAGGGCGATGGCGTCGGGCAGGTCAGCGGCGTCGGTGGCGGCGAACAGCGAATTCTTGATTACGCCGCTACTCATTTCGACCATGGTTTCCAGCGCGGCTTTGCCCGTCGTGCGAACATTGAGCGGCTCATACACCGCATCGCGGCTGATGACGAGATGGTCGCCAAGCTGGGCGAGGGGCAGGGTGAGCGACAGCAGGCGTCCGGAGCCATCCACCACGGCGGAGAGCGAGCGTCCGGCGCGCAGTTGGCGCAAGACGCGGGCGCTTTCTTCGTGGCGCATGATAAAGCTGAGCGCCTCGGCGTCTTCGACCCCCAAGCGGCGGAAAATCGCCTGTACGGTGTCGCCGGGCGCCACCCGTGCGTCGTGCACGAAGGGCAGGTCGGGCGCGGGCAGGGGCTCGGGCGCAACCGGCACGGCCTCGATCACGGTACTGACATCGGGCAGATTCCCGCTGTTCGGCACGAACGCTGTGGCGGCGGCAACCCCCAGCATGGACACCGCGACCACGCCGCCGACGAGCAGGCGATGACGGTTGGTGAGGAGCTGCCAAGGCAGTTCAGCTAGAATTGTTCTTTTCAGAACCTTCATGGTCAAAATCCAGGGTAAATGCCACCGGTTGACTTTACCAAACATTTGGCTATGTGTGGTGGTTGATAATCAAGTGAGGACGCATAATGAATGACGTGGATGCCGCGCTCAGCCTGATTCGGCGTGGAACTGACGAACTGCTGATCGAAGCAGAACTGGTCGAAAAACTCAAAAGCGGAAGGCCGCTGCGGATCAAGGCGGGGTTCGATCCGACCGCTCCTGATTTGCATATCGGTCACACGGTGCTGATCAATAAGCTGCGTCACTTTCAAACCCTCGGTCACCAGGTAATATTTCTCATTGGCGACTTCACCGGCATGATCGGCGACCCCAGCGGCAAAAATGCCACCCGTCCGCCGCTGTCCCGCGAGCAGGTGCTGGAAAACGCCAAAACCTATCAGGAACAGGTGTTCAAGATTCTTGACCCGGAAAAAACCGAGATCTGTTTCAATTCGACCTGGATGGCGGATCTGGGCGCGGCGGGCATGATTCGCCTGGCCGCGCAGCAGACGGTGGCGAGGATGCTGGAGCGCGACGATTTCGCCAAACGCTATGCCAACCAGCAGTCGATCTCGATCCACGAGTTTCTCTACCCGCTCTGTCAGGGCTATGACTCGGTGGCCTTGAAGGCGGATGTCGAAGCGGGCGGGACAGACCAGCGTTTCAATCTGCTCATGGGGCGCGAGCTGCAAAAGCATTACGGCCAGACTCCGCAATGCGTGGTGATGGTGCCGCTGCTCGAAGGGCTGGACGGCGTCAACAAGATGTCCAAATCGCTCGGCAATTACATCGGCATCGCCGAGGCGGCCAAAGAGATTTTCGGCAAAACCATGTCGGTGTCCGACACCCTGATGTGGCGCTACTACGATCTGCTGTCGTTCCGCTCCACGGAAGACATTGTGGCGCTGAAGGCCGGGGTTGAGGCCGGGCGTAATCCGCGTGACGTCAAGGTGATGCTGGCGCAGGAGTTCGTCGCCCGTTTCCACGGTCAAAAAGCCGCAGACGAGGCGCTGGCCGACTTTGAGGCGCGTTTCCAGCACAACGCCATCCCCGACGACCTCCCCGAAATGCGGATTGCCGTTGGCGACGGCATGCCCGTATTCCGCGTGCTCAAGGAAGCCGGACTCACCGGCACTACTTCTGAAGCCGTGCGCATGATCGAGCAGGGCGCGGTGAAGCTCGACGGTGAGCGCGTCGAGGACAAAGGCCGCCTGCTCAGCGCCGGAACGCGGGTCGTGTTGCAAGTGGGCAAGCGCAAATTTGCCGCCGTGGAGCTGCTGTGAGCGGCGACCGGCGACCGATAGGCGTTTTTGATTCCGGTATCGGCGGCCTGACCGTCGTGCGGGCGCTGATGGAGCGTTTGCCGCTGGAGAGCATCGTCTACTTTGGTGACACCGCACGGGTGCCGTATGGGGTCAAATCGGTCGCGACGATCGAGCACTTTACCGCCCAGATCGTCGACTTCCTGCTGCGCCAGGAGGTCAAGATGCTGATCGTTGCCTGCAACACGATGGCCGCCGTGGCGGCGAAGGTCGTGGTGGCGCGGGCCGGGGGTATCCCGGTGATCGACGTCATCGAAGCGGGCGCACGGGCGGCGGTGGCGATAGCGGCGGGTGGGCGGATTGGCGTCATCGGCACCCCGACCACCATCAACAGCAACGCCTACGCCCGCCGCATTCATGCGCTCGACGCCAGCGCGCGGGTCTATTCGCAGGCGTGTCCGCTGTTCGTGCCGCTGGTGGAGGAAGGCTGGCTCGATCACGAGGTAACGCGACTGACCGCGCAGGAATACCTGCGCCCGGTGCTGGCCGAAGATGTCGGCAGTCTGGTGCTGGGCTGTACCCACTATCCGCTGCTCAAGCCCCTGCTGCGCGATGTGGCGGGGGAAAAGCTCAAGCTGATCGACTCCGCCGTGACCACCGCCGAACTGGCCGCCGCCAGCCTGCAACAGGCGGGGCTGGCGGTGACGGGCGGGGAAGGGCCGGAGAACGCGACGTATCGCTACATCGTGACCGATGTCCCGCTGCGCTTCCAGACCATAGGCGAGCGTTTTCTGGGGCGTTCGCTGGGGCGGATCGAGCGGGTTGACTGGTGATGTGATGCCCATGACCACACCGACCTTGCCTCCGCAAAACGCATCCCTTGCTGAGCGTTTAAACTGAGGCAAGGAGAAGCACATGAACAGCAAGGCAAAGCGGGGGCGCTACACGCAGGAATACAAACATGAAGCCGTCCGGTTGGTGAAGTCCGGGCAGAGCATGGCGGCGGTTGCCGCGACACTGGGGCTATCTGAACAGACGCTGTACAACTGGGTCAAGGCGGCACGGGAAGGCAAACTGTTCGGTGCTGGCAACAAGCCGGTGAGTCCGGAACAGATGGAACTGGCCCGGTTGAGAGCGGAAGTGTCGCGCCTGAAGATGGAGCGAGACATGGCGGACTCCAGAATGAAGTGCAACCCCCCCCCCAGATCTGGTAGGGTACACTCAACGCTTGGTTACGTTAGCCCCATGACGTTCGAGCAAAACTGGTTGGCGGCTCAGCAGGTGCGGGCTGCTTGATGTCCTTGGCTATGGGATTCGTTGAACAGGGGCAAGGTCACAAGGCCATCCCGTCCAGTCAGTTAGTTATTGGGCGGTGCATCATTTTGGTAAAAAATGAACAGTCGCCCACTGTCTGACGCCATTCTGACTCCATCAATGGCTTCCCTCTTTCCTTGATATTCAAACGGTAAAAATTCCTTCTGCCCGCTTCTACCATAAAGAGCTTCATGTAACAAAGACCTAGCAAAATCATACATAGCAAGACGGGAGGAAAAATTGAGGTACACATCTTTATTGTCAGCATCCCCTTCAACCGTCAGCTGGTGCGCTTCATTGGCCGCAACCTCTTCCGATGGAATCTCATCAGCAGACTTCGTGATATAGATGTCAGGCGTCATAGGCGATTTCATTTTTTTATAACTCCGTCCGTTCCCCACCACGTATATCCACCTTTCCCATCAGGAACAACGTGAACATTCTCAATGATGTTTACACCACCACGTGAACCAGGCTTTGGAACTTGAATCTCAATGTTGTAATGATCAATTTTGCCCGCGCCTTGGAATGGCCCCCCTAAACGGTGAGCTTCTGCTCCAAAGTCTCTACGGAAAATCACCCGTGTCCCGTCATCCAGAACAACCATTAACTGATTGGGATTCCCAGGAGTTGGCGTTGCTTTTTCTAAAGCTGTGCGTAGCGCACTAGCTTCTAAATTCGCTCCCCTCTGTGCGGCCCGCACGCCTCTTCTTCCTACTCCCCTACCACTCCAGTTGAGTGGATTCAAGCATTCCTTGGAACAATCCTTCCACGGCAACTCTTCGCAAGCGTCCGTAACATGGTTTATGGCAGTTCCAACTAGCATGCAATACGCATAACATCGAGCGTACATTTCATCTGCAGCTATCATGAATGGAATAAACGCCACTTCACCCGTCGGGTCAGCGAGGTTGACCGGATCACTTCCTGCATACTGGTAGAGGTTGATTCCCCCTTCCACTCCGATCGGGTCGCTGGTGATGTAACGCCCCGTCTCCGGCTCGTAGCAGCGGCGGAAGTTGTAATGCAGCCCCGTTTCTTCATCCTCGTACTGCCCCGGCAGTCTGAGCTGACTGGTGATGGTCGGTTGATTGCCAAAGGAGAGTGAGACACCTGCGTTCCAGCCGCTGGATTC
>BNUB01000063.1 GCA_025997045.1 Betaproteobacteria bacterium | reverse complement strand
CGACACCGAATACACCGGCGCAGGCATCCTGGCCCACCTCGCCCTCAACCCCTCAACCACCGCCCAACCCTACCTCGACGCCAGCCTGCGCTCAGGCCAGGTCAAAACCGACTTCGGCGGCCATTTCATCAACGGCGCCACCCTCCACAGCGCCTACAACGCCAAATCCACCTACGTAAGCGCACACGTCGGCGCAGGCTACCTCCTGAAACTCTCCGAACAAAGCAAGCTGGATGTCTACGGACAATACCTCTGGAGCCATCAAGACGGCGACACCGTAAAACTCACCACCGGCGAGACGGTGAAATTCAAGGCAGTGGATTCCCAAAGAACCAGACTGGGCACAAAATGGGATTACGCCCTGACCCCCCAAACCACCGCTTGGCTCGGCGCAGCCTGGGAACACGAATACGACGGCAAGGCCAACGCCAGCATCTACGGCTACAAACTGGACGCCCCAACGTTAAAAGGCGACACCGCCCTGCTAGAACTAGGCCTGACCCTAACCCCCGCCGAAAAAGGCTGGTCACTGGATGTCGGCATACAAGGCTACACAGGCAAACGCGAAGGCGTGACGGGAAATGTGAAGGCGGGGTATCGGTTCTGAAGGCCACTTTCCGGGAGCGATGGCGTCCCCGCCATCGGCGACGGCGAGACGCCGTCGCTCCCGGCAGGTGTAGCACGGACATCCGTAAGGCTACGCAGGCAAACGCGAAGACGCCATCGCTCCCTTCAATCCCCGCCATCAACCCGGCAACAAAATACACGACCGGGTGTTGCATGCAACGCCCCGGCCAAACCCGGCACGTCAGTCTTTGATCAACTGACCACGGTCAATCAGGTTCTGGATGATGAGATCCTGACTCTCCCCGCCACCCACCAGATCAATCCCCTCCAGCACGATGGTTTGGTCTGCGTGTGCCAGGCTGGCGGGGTCGGTTGCGTCGAAAGTGCCGCCGTTGCTGACCAGAATCGTGGTGTCGGTACCGTCCGAGCTGATGTTCAGGTGCGCCGCATCGACGTTCACCTGCTCGCTGTCGTCGGGCACCAGGTCACGGATATCGAGCTTGTCGCCCTCGCCGGGGTTGAATTCCTTTACCACGATTGTGCTCGTGCCCGGCGGATTGTCGGCGAGTTGCCACTGGAGCACATCGACGTCGAAGCCGCCCGTGAGTGCTTCACCCGCACTGGCTTCATGCAGGTGCGCACCACCCGCGTCCGCATCCGTCGCTTCGGCGTCCGGCGCGTGGTGGGCCGAACCGCTGTCGTCAGCGTCATCCGCGCCCAGGAGCGCGGACTTGATCGTCAGGGTGGCATCGTTCGAGATATCGCCCTCCGCTCCGGTCAGGGTGCAGGTGAAGGTTTCTGCCTCACCATACGGAATACCACCGGCTGCCGTCTCGGTATAGGTATAAGTCCCGTCCGGATCAATCACCAGCGCACCGTAAGTACCGTAGATCAGGGTCAAGGGGCCGGTCACGTCCGTGCCATTCACAATGGTCACGATGTTGGCCGCATTCAGGCTCTGTGTACCAGCCCCCACGCCCGCACCGCCAATCACGTTACCTGCGGCGACGCCAGTCGCAGCATCGACCGTGTTCACGTCATCGACCGTCTCTGGCACGGTGTCAGCCACGTTGATCGTCACCGTCGTCGGGGCGCTCTCATCCGGGTTTACTGCGGGCGCCGGGGACGGCGGAACGTCGGGCACATCGGGCAGGTCAGGTACATCGAGTATGTTGGGTACATCGAGTACGTTGAGTGCGTCGGGTTCATCGGGCACTTCGGGCACTTCGGGCACTTCGGGCACTTCGGGCACTTCGGGTACATCGGGTACATCGGGTACATCGGGTACGTCGGGTACGTCGGGTACGTCGGGTACGTCGGGTACGTCGGGCACGTCGGGCACGTCGGGCACGTCGGGCACGTCGGGCTGCTGCGGTTGCTGTGCGACTTCTTTCGGTTCATCCGCCAGATCACCACGGAATTCGGCGATGTCGCGTGGCAAGTCGGTGTCATATTCAAACACCAGCGGCTCGATGTCTTCGACGATGCGCGCCAGGCGGATGAAGCTGTTGCCTTTGTCAGCGGCGCCACCGCCAGACACGCCCGCTGCGGGCGCTTCGGGCAGGGCGTCGATGTCACCGCCCTGTTGCAGGGCCTGGATGAGCTGATCGACACTGGTCGAGCTGATCTGGGCATCGGCCGCCGCAAGCGGGGAGGCGATCTCCGGTGTCATGGCGATTGCATAACCGCCGTCAACGGAAAACGGCTCGTCATCGACGGGCGCCAGTTCGGTGCGCGCGCCGGGTTCGGTAACGAGGGTTTCGCCTTCGAGCAAGACATCGCCCGCTTTCAGCGCACGCTGTTCGCCATCGGCGCTGCGTGCGAACACATTGCCGGTGACATTGATAACGGTAGCAACAATTTGAGCAGCCATTTTCTTCTCCAGATCAATCGCACCCGAGTTTGGATCTCACCGGGGAGATTAGCCTTGAATGGGCAAAAAATATGCTGTACGAACGTGCATCCTGTGGTGAAAATCACACATGCTGCCTGGTACTCTCGCACCAGATCCGCCGACAAGATCGCCGTAAAGTGGATAAAATGGCAAGGATCGAAAAGAGAAACTGATATGGATCGCTGCTTGATCGTTTTCAATCTGGACACCAGGCTGCTTGAAGAGAATTACCACAATGCAAGCTGGCGCAATGGCTATGCTGATATTCAGCGCGTTTTATACCGGCATCGCTTCACCAACATTCAGGGCACGGTGTATCTGAGTGAGCGCGGCGTTCGTCAAGCTCATGGAACGTTGGCGCTGCAAGAAGTCGCCATTCGCTTTCCGTGGTTTGATAAATGCGTTTCAAATGTCCAGTTCTATGACCTGGCTGATGATTTCAACGCGCAATTCATCATCGACGGTGTAACGGCGGCGCGTGAGGCGTTCAACCAGCGGATAGAGGTTTTACGTCAGCAGTTGCTTGAGGCTGGTTTGGCGCCAGCGAAAATTGACGAAATCGTCGGCCAGCAGACGTTCTCACTGGAGAATGTCGCCCAAGCGGCTTTGCCGCTCAAGTCGCCGGAACCTTGACCCGGTGCGCGGCAAACCTTGCCTGGCGCAAACCGTGCTCATTCCTCTTCTACTCCGCGCCCGGATAATCTGACCGCCAGTTGCAGACGGTCGCGCACGCCGAGTTTGGCAAAGACAAAGCCCAGATGCGCTTTCACCGTGCGTTCGGTAACGCCGATGCGGGTGGCGATTTCCTTGTTGGACAGACCGGCGGCGATGCAGCGTGCGACTTCGGCCTCGCGTGCGGTGAGTATACCGGGCATCGCTTCCGGATCCGGCGGCAGCTCGCGGCCAATGACGGTGACGATGCGCGAGAGCAATTCCGGCCCCAGCCAGTAGCCGCCCAGGCTCACCACTGCGGCGACTTCGCTCAATTGCTCGGGGCTGGCCCAGGCGTGGCAATAGCCGCGGGCGCCGGCGGAGAGCGCGGAGATGACTTCGCGTATGTCGGGCTGGTTGGAGACCACCACGATGGCGCTGCGAGGGAAAGCGCCGCGCGCCTTGGCAAACAGCATGATCCAGTCGTCGGCCTCGGTGCTCACCCAGACGATATCGGCGGGTTTGTGGTGGGCAACTGCGGCCTGGAGGGAACTCAGGACGCCATCGGGAAAAGCCTGCAGCCAGCGCAGCGAAGGCTGTACCTTTTCAGTAATGAGAAAGAGGTTGCGCATTATTGCTCCGTCATGGCAGTGGTGCTGGCGCGCAGCACCGGTTTCATCGCCACATGTTCGCCCGCCATGACCTTGACCGTGTTGTATGGACAGCAAGTAACATACCATTGTTCCATCGAGCGTGGATACAAACAAAGTTTTCCTGATGCATCCGCCACTTGTGTCACACCCTGGCAGGCTTATGTGAACGCAATGGCTTGCGCGTGACAAAACACAGGGTGAGAATCAGGCAAAGCTCACTTCAGAAGGGGGGTTCCATGGATACCGTACAACGCCGTAGCTATTCCCGCGTCCACTTTCACGGTGATGCGTTTCTCCAGGCGGGATGCGACGAATGGCCCTGTGAGGTGATCGACCTGTCGCTGCGTGGCGCGCTGATCGAGATCGACATTCCCGCCGCCGGTCTGGATGTCGACACCCCCTGTCTGCTCGCGCTGCGCCTCGGCGACGACATCGACATGCGCATGGCCGGTCGCGTCGCCCACCGCCATGGCAAGCGCCTCGGCATCGCCTGCGCCGAAACCGATGTCGACAGCTTCAGCCACCTCCGCCGCCTGCTCGCCCTCAACCTGGGCGATACCGGTCTGCTCGGGCGCGAACTCTCGGAGCTGATTTCAAATTGACGCCTGAACGGGTTCCGCGTCCGACAACCCGGCCATAAATTCGGGCACGGCGCCAAGGCTTACGATGCGCTGGGAGCGACGGCGTCTCGCCGTCGCACGATGGCGAGGACGCCATCGCTCCCGAAAAACACCGCGATTAACCCGGCAACAAAATACACAACCGTAGGGGCGACCACCCTCGGTCGCCCTGCAATCAGCAACAATGTTGCAAATATCCCGCGCAAACGCTACATTGTTGCACTTGCCTCATTTCCCATGCGCGCCCTGTGCCAACTTCCCCCGCTCCCGCTCCCGCTCCCGCTCCCGTATTGACCCCCGCTGCGCGTGAGCTGATTGTCAGCCACGGCGGGCGCATCACCCGTATCCGGGTCGCGGTGGTGGAAGCCTTGCTGGGCGGCGAGCAGCCGCTCAACCACGACGAAATCGCCGCCACGCTTACCGCAGCGGGGGTGGCGCATGATCGGGTGACTTTGTACCGCGCCCTCGACTGGCTGCTTGAACACGGGCTGGCGCGGCGCATTGCCGGGGAAGAGCGGGCGGGGCGCTTCGAGATCGTGCGTGCGCAGGGCCATCAGCATGCGCATTTTCATTGTGCGCACTGCGGGCAGGTGATCTGCCTGGAAGACCTGAGCCCGACGACTGCTGCGGCGCTGCCGGCCGGGTTTCAACTCGAACGCGCCGAGCTGGTGCTGCATGGCGCCTGTGCGGCCTGCGGCAAGAAACAACCATGACATCCGAAGCAAAACCGCCCTTTTCCGCGCTGGGCAGCGGCTTGCTCCCCCGCCTCGTCATCGCCCTCGTCGCCTGCGCCGGGTTATGGGCGACCGTGGGCTGGGCGCTGAACTGAAATACCATGCACACTGCTGCCGATTCCTCCATCCGCTGCGAAAACCTCACCCTCGGCTATGAGCGTCATCCGGCGGTGCATCACTTGACCGTGGAGATTCCCTGCGGGGCGATGGTCGCAATCATCGGCCCCAATGGCGCGGGCAAATCCACTCTGCTCAAAGGCATCGCGGGGGAATTGCGTGCGCTCGACGGGCATATCCATCTGCCGCCCCACCTGCCCGCAGCGGTGGAGGGAATCGCCTACATGCCGCAGCGCAGCGAGCTGGATGCCAGTTTCCCGGTCGCGGTGTTCGACATGGTGGCGATGGGCTTGTGGCACGAGCTGGGCGCTTTCGGCGGGCTGTCGCGGGCGCAGCGCCAACGGGTGAGCGCGGCGCTCGACGCGGTGGGGCTGGGCGGGTTCGCGGCGCGGCCCATCGGCTCACTCTCCGGCGGGCAATTGCAGCGCGCCCGCTTTGCCCGCCTGATTTTGCAGGACGCGCCGCTGATTCTGCTCGACGAACCGTTTGCCGCGATTGATGCGCGCACGGTGGATGATCTGGTGCATTTGATCCTGCGCTGGAACGAGCACGGCCACACCATCCTCACCGTGGTGCACGATTTCGAGCAGGTGCGGCGTCACTTTCCCACCAGCCTGCTGCTCGCGCGCGAGCTGGTGGCCTATGGGCCGACGCGGGACGTGCTGACCGAAGCCTTGTTGGCACGGGCGCGGCATTTGTCGGAAGCCTTCGATGATCATGCCCACGAATGCCACGTCAAGGTGGCGGCATGAGTCTGTTTGAGCTTGTTGCCGCCCCGTTTGCCGATTTCGGCTTCATGCGCCGCGGTCTGGCCGGGGTGCTGGCGCTGGCGCTGGGGGCGACGCCGGTAGGGGTATTCCTGCTCCTGCGCCGTATGAGTCTGATGGGCGAAGCGATGAGCCACGCGATTCTGCCCGGCGCGGCGCTCGGCTATCTGGCGTGCGGGCTGTCGCTGGGGGCGATGACCGTGGGCGGGGTGGTCGCCGGGCTGGTGGTGGTGTTCGCCGCAGGGCTGGTGGCGCGGGCCTCGAACCTCAAGGAAGACGCGAGCCTCGCCGCGTTTTACCTGCTCTCGCTCGCCGCCGGGGTGATGATCGTGTCGTACCGCGGACGCAATCTCGATCTGCTCCACGTCCTGTTCGGCTCGGTGCTCGCGCTCGACGACAGCTCGTTGCTGCTGATTACGGCGATCACCAGCGTCAGCCTGTTCGGGCTGGCGCTGCTGTTTCGCCCGCTGGTGCTGGAATGTTTCGACGCCGCCTTCCTGCGCGCGGTGAGCCGCTGGTCGCCGGTCGCGCACTACGGCTTTCTGGTGCTGGTGGTGCTCAATCTGGTGAGCGGTTTTCATGCGCTCGGCACCCTGATGGCGGTGGGCATCATGATCCTGCCCGCCGCCTCGGCCCGGCTGTGGACACGCGGGCTGGCTGCGATGCTGGCGCTGGCGGTGACGCTGGCGTTCGTGGGCGGCGCGGTGGGGCTGCTGCTGTCCTTCCACACCGACGTGCCCGCCGGGCCGGCCATCGTGCTGGTGTGCGGCATCGCCTATTTCGTCTCCCTCATCGCCGCACCAGGCGGACTGATCGCCAACCGCCTGCCGGTACATCGACATCTGAGTTCGTGACCATGACTTTCATCACCCGCCCACAAAATCCCGCTCACACCGGTATGGTCAGGCATTTGATTGCCGGGTTATCAATTTGCCTGGGTCTGGGCCTGGGTCTGAGCCTCAGCCCCCTCACCCACGCGGCGGAACTCAAGGTCGTCACCAGCTTCAGCCTGCTCGCCGACCTGGTGCAGGAAGTCGGGGGCGAGCGGGTAGACGTCTATGCGCTGGTCGGCCCGGATGAAAATGCCCACATCCATGAACCCAAACCTTCGGACGCACGCCGCATCGGCCAGGCGCGGCTGGTGCTCGCCAACGGTCTGGGGTTCGATGACTGGCTGGTGCGGCTGGCGCGCTCGAGCGGTGGCGGCCACGCCGTGGTGATTGCCAGCGAGGGCATCAACCCGCTGGCGATGGACGACCCCCACGACGACCATGCCGCCCTCGACCCCCATGCGTGGCAGGATGTGCGCAATGTCGACCGTTATGTTGCCAACATCGCCGCCGCGCTGATCAAGGTCGACCCTGCGGGCGCAGACCTTTACCGCACCCGCGCCGCCCGCTACCGCGACGAGCTGAAAGCGCTCGATGCCGATATCCGCCACGCCATCGCCGCCCTGCCCGCCGAGCGCCGCCGGGTAGTGAGTTCGCACGACGCCTTCGGCTATTTCGCCCATGCCTACGGCCTGAGCTTCCTCGCCCCGGTCGGCGTCTCCAACGACGCCGAACCCACGGCCAAGGAGGTCGCCCGGCTGATTACCCAGTTACGCCAGGAAAAGGCAGCGGCGGTGTTCGTGGAAAACATCACCGACCCGCGCCTGATCGAACGCATCCGGATTGAAGGCGGCGCGATCATGGGCGGCACGCTGTATGCGGATGCCCTGTCAGCCGCGGACGGCCCGGCGCCGACTTACCTCAAGCTGATGCGCCACAACCTCGATACGCTGATGACGGCGCTGAGGCGTTAGGTTTCTGGCTGCCAAGGTATGGGAAGACCCTACGTGCCCACCCCGCGTAACCGCGCGCCCAGCCCGCTGAAACGCTCGGCACGGCGGGCGCATGCGGCGGTAAACACCGCCTCGCTGCCTGCGACCACTACGCGCTTTTTCGCCCGCGTCACCCCGGTGTACAGCAACTCGCGGGTCAACACCCGCACCGGGGTGGCGGGCAGGAGGAGAAATACCTCGTTGAACTCCGAGCCCTGACTTTTATGCACGGTGAGGGCGAAGGCGGTGTCGCACTCGGGCAGGCGTTGCGGGGCGAAGGCGCGGTAGCCGCCCCCGACCTGAGGGAAAAACACCCGCAACGCGCCAGCATCGGCGGGGTTGGGCAGGGTGAGGCCGATGTCGCCGTTGGCGAGACCGGACAGGGCGTCGTTGCGCAACACGATCACCGGCCTGCCCGCCCAGAAGGCGCCGCCCGTGCCTGCGCCCAGCACTTCCCGGGCGTGACGGGTGAGGACGGCGTTGATCGCGCTCAAGCCCCGTGCGCCCTCGTGCACCGCCACCAGCACGCGGAATTGGTCGAAGGCGGCGAAAGCGCGGTCGAGGCGCGTGTCCACCGCTGCCGCTTCGGAATGCGCGAGGGCATCGAGATAGGGCGCGTAGCCTGCGGCGAGCGCTGTCAGGGTTGCGGCGCAGGGCTTGTCGCCTTCATCGTTGATCCAGCCCACGGCGGCGTCTGCGCCCAATCCGGCAAACGCCGCCGCGCCCTGCCCGGCGTTGATCTCGCGGGCGAGGCGTCCGATGCCGGAATCGGCGGGGAAACGGTGGCTCTCTTTCAACCACACCACGCTGTCGACAAGCTTGGGCTCGCCTTCGCCCGTCATCAGGCTTGCAGCGGCCACGCCGGTCACGCCACCGATGCGCGCTGCCTCTGCGGCGCTGAAACGCCAGCCAGCGGAGAGATCGGCGAACACCGACCCCGCTTCTACCGCGGCGAGTTGATCTTTGTCGCCCAACAGCACCAGCCGCGCCGTTGGCGGCAGGGCTTCGACGAGACGGGCGGCCAGCGCGAGGTCGAGCATGGAGGCTTCATCGACCACGAGCAGATCAAGCACCAGCGGATTGCCCGCGTGGTGGCGAAAGTGTCCGGCCTGCGTCCCCGCGCCGAGCAGGCGATGGATGGTGTGCGCCTCAGTGGGGAGTTGTTGCCGGAGCGTTGGCGGAAAATCCTGCGTCCGCTGCGCCAGCGCCTCCAGCATGCGCGCCGCAGCCTTGCCGGTGGGGGCGGCGAGCTTGATGCGCAAATCGGGCTGCGACGTGAGCAATTCAGCAATCAACCGCGCCACGGTCGTCGTCTTGCCCGTGCCGGGGCCACCGCTGATGATGGTGAGCCGCCGCCCCCGCGCCAGCTCAACCGCTACTTGCTGCCAGTCCACCTTTTCTCCTCTCCCGCTCGCGGGAGAAGGCGCCCGCAGGGCGGGAGAGGGCAAGGGCGCAGCCAATTTTCCCAGCGCCGCAGCCAGGCGCACTTCAAAATCGAAAAACCGCCGCAGATAAACCTGCTCCCCATCCACTACCAGCGGGCAGGCGCTATCGGCAGGCGGGGGGGCGGCTACGGCGGCGCCGCAATCGAGCAGAACCTGCGCAAGCTGTTGCGCCTCCCCCTTCGTGCGCGCCGCAAGCTCAGCCAGCGGCACACAGACGTGGCCCTCGCCCGCCGCGAGCGCGATGGCGCGTGCAACCGCGCCCAGCTCGGCCACTGCGCCCGGCCCGATCCAGCGGCACAGATGCGCGGCAAACCCGGCGGCAAGCTCAGCCTGGGCGGATGAGGGCAGATCGGCGCTATTCATACTCATCAAACGGCTCACTTGTCACTTGTCCATGGCGCGCAACAGGCGGTCGAGCGCTTCGATCACGGCGGGGTCGGCACGATGATGGAACACCCCGGTCGGCACGCCCTCAAGCTGCCACGTTGGACGCACCCCGCGCACGAACAGGTACAGCACGCCGCCGAAATGGCGCGCGTAATCGTAATTTTCCACGCTCAGCCCGAGATGGCGATGCAGAGCCACGGTGTAGAGCAAATGTTGCAGATGATAACCGTGCTGCGCCATCGCCGCTTCCAGCGCGGGCACAGCGTAAGCCGCAGGCGTATCGCCCAGGTGGTTGGACTTCCAGTCCAGCACCCAGAAGCGGCCCGCGTGTTCAAACACGAGGTCGATATAGCCTTTCAGATAGCCGTCCAGCGCGCCAAACGTCAGTCGCGGCGTAGCGTAGCCGTGCGCGGCCAGCCAGCGGTTGAGCGCATCGGCGGACAGATGCGGCGCGGGCAGATAGAAACCCAATTCGGTCAAACGCCGCTCCCACGGCAGCGTGGCGAGGGTAAAGCCTGCGTCCTCAGCCAGCAGCGGGGTCGTCAGCACGTCATCGACCATGCGCGCGAGCCTGTCCGCCAGACCTCCGGCATCGTGCGCGCCGGGTTGGGGATGGGCGGTGAGCGCGTGGGCAATCGCTCTGGCGCGGGTGTCGGGGCGGGTGAAATCGGTGTGCTCAAACACGGCGTGGATGCAATCGCCCGCGCTCGCGCCACGCGGAAACAGCAGGATGTCGTCATCCGCCGTGACCGCAGCGTTGCCCTCCGTCGCGCTCGCGCCGTCGATGCGTGCATCATGGTCGCGGGCTGCCGCTTCATGTTCGGCGCCGGACACCAGCGCGCTGAAACTGCCCAGCCACCAGCCGTGCGCCACTTTCGGCGGGCGCGCCGCAGAAAATTTCGTCGGCGCGGCGCTCACCTCGATGGATTCGCCCGTGGCGGTGGGCAGATCATCCAGCGTGATCATGCCCGCGCTGCGGCTTACCAAAGTGCGCCAATGGACATCGATCCCCGCTGGCGTCCACTCTTTTGTCTCTTTCCACTGCGCCGGCTCCACCCCATCGCCCGCCACCATCCAGTTGAGCAGGCTGCGCCCACTTTCGTTGTAGCTGTCCTTGCCATTGCGATAAGCGCCCACCACCAAGTAAGCGCGATATTTGGCCCGGGTCAGCGCCACATAGATCAGGCGCAGGGTCTCGGCGTGGCGCTCGGCACGCTGACTTTTGGCGACCTCGTCCTTGCTCGCATCCTGACTGCGCCGCCAGTCGGCAACCTGTTGCGCGGCGCTGGTGTCATGCCAGAAACGCAGCGGCCCGCTTTCGCGGGAGCGCGAATAAGCATCGAAGAGGAAGGGGCAAAACACGATGCCGTACTCCAGCCCCTTGGCGCGGTGGATGGTGACGATCTTCACCAGATTGCGATCCGATTCCAGGCGCAGCTGCGCCGCCTCGCCGCCATCGCTCTCACGGCGGTGACGAGCCAGGCTGGCGAGCACGGCGGCGGGCGCATTGCCCCCCGCTTCCTGTTGCAACAGTTCGGCGAGGTGGAGCAGATTGGTGAGGCGGCGCTCACCGTCGTCACGCCCCAGCAGCCGTGCGGCCACCCCGTCATCCGCCATCCAGCGCCGCAGCATGACGATAAAACCGTGGCGCTGCCACTGTTCGCGCCACGCGGCAAAGCGTTCGATTTCCGCGAACAGGCGGTTATCGTCCCCGGCCAGCCGTTCCAGCGCCGCCGCGTCCCACCCCATCAACTCGGTCGCCAGCGCCGTTTTTACCCGCCGCTCGCGGGACGGGTCATCAATGGCGCGCAGGACACGTTCCAGTTCTTCGGCATCCAGCGAGGCATAAACACTCGCCTGCGCCAGCTCCACACTGGCGACCCCCCTGACCGCCAGCGCCGCACGCACGTCCTTGCCCTCGGCATGGCTGTACACCAGCACGGCGATGTCGGACGGCGCCAACCCGCGTTCACCAAGGCGAATTTCCCCCCGCTGGCCCGCATTGAGCAGACGCGCAATCTCGGCGGCGGTGGCCGCACCGGCCCGCGCCTTGGCCTCCCCGCGCGCCCAGCGCTCACCGCCTTGCCCGCCCGCTCCGCCCTCATCCGGCGGAATGCGCCACAAACGCAGCGCCGCCGGGCTGTGCCCGGACGCGGTGGCATCGATCAGCGCGGTCGCAGGCTCCACGCTGTTCACCTTCACATAGTCCAGCCCCGCTTCCATGAACACCCGGCGATTGGTCAGGAACAGGCTGTTGCAGGCGCTCACCTGCGCGGGCGTCGAGCGGTGATTGGTATCGAGCGCATAACGGCTATCCGCTTGCGCCCGGGCGGCGAGATAGGTGTGGAGATCCGCGCCACGAAAACTGTAGATCGCCTGCTTGGGGTCGCCGACGAGAAAAAGGCTGCCGTGCCGCCCCTCGTCCGCATGCACATAAATGCGCTGAAAAATCTCCCATTGCAGCGGGTCGGTATCCTGAAACTCGTCGATCAGCGCCACCGGGTAACGCTGGTGCAGCGCTGCCCCCAGCCAGGGCTGATCGCGCAGCGCCTGCCACGTGTTGGTCAGGATGTCGTCAAAGGCAACGCTGCGCGCCGCCCATTTGCGCTCGCGCAAACTGTCCCGCCCCCATGCAATGAACCGACGCAGCAGGCGCAGGCGGGCGGATTCCAGCGCCTCATCCACGGCAGCGCGGGCGTTGAGCACGGCTTCGGCGGCGGCAAAAAACGGATGTTCCGGGGGGGCGATACCGCTTTTCTCCCCTGTTTTGGTAATGGTCAGCCTGCTTGCAGCCAACAGATGCAGCTTGCTGTCTTTTTTGTCCGGCACAGGCGCATGCGCATCGCCGAATCTCATCCACGCTTTCCACTGGTCGAGTGCAAGGTCAACGCTCACCTTCTTGTGCGTGACGCCACTCAATCCGGGTTGGGCTTTTTCCAGCGCAGCCCGCACCGCCTCGCCATCCCCCCAACGCTGACACGCCTCCTCCCATGCCATTGCCAGCGCCGCCTCAAGCGTAGCCTCAAGCGCAGCCCCCTCTTCGCCCGCAGCCTCACACGCAACATCCCATTCTTCCCGCGCCAGCGGTCGGGCCAGCATCTCCTCGAGCCACATCGCCCAACGCTCGGGGCTGTCCTTGTGCGCCAGCAGATGCGCGGCAAGCTGCGCGTTCCCGCCGCTATCCGGCCCACTCAACTCGCGCCGCCAGAAATCCCGCGCCACTTCGAGGCGCAGCACGCCGTCGTCTTCTCCCAGCTCAAGGCGATAAGGCTGCCCCGCCGCAAACGGGCTATCGGCCAGCGCGCGCTGGCAAAAACCGTGAATCGTGAAAATGGCCGCTTCATCGAAACGGGCAATCGCATCGTTCAGGCGCTGCCTGATCTCCACAACCGTCTTGCCCGCCACCCGCGCCTGCTCGACCAGTTGCCCCTCCAGCCCCGCCGCCGCGCCCGGCCCCGCATCACACGCCCGCCGCGCATCAACGAGGCTCTTTCTTATCCGCTCCGCCAGTTCGGCGGTCGCCGCCTTGGTGAACGTCACCACCAGCAACTGGCCCACCGCAACATCCCGCTCCAGCACCTGACGCAGATACAGCCCGCGGATGCTATAGGTCTTGCCCGTCCCCGCCGACGCCTCGATCAGGCGCACGCCATCCAGCGGCACGGTCAACACATCCAGCGGCAGCGGCGCCTCACTCATCAAACGCCCCAGGCGGCCATCGCCTCGCCCATGCGCACCGGTCGGGCCGCCGTCCACTCCGGCGCGAACCTCACCCCCGGCTGCGGAAACAGCATCACCACCGTCGACCCGAGCAAAAAGCGCCCCATCTCCGCCCCCTGCGCCAGTTCAAGCCCTTGCGCGTCATAATCCCACTGACGGATTGCGCCCGACCGCGGCGGATTCACCACCCCATGCCACACCGTCGCCATACTGCCGACGATCGTCGCCCCCACCAGCACCAGCACAAACGGCCCGCGCTCGCCCTCAAACACGCACACCACCCGCTCGTTGCGCGCAAACAGGCCGGGAATGTGGCGCGCCGTCGACGGATTCACCGAAAACAGGCTCCCCGGCACATAAATCATCTTCACCAACCGCCCTGCCACCGGCATATGGATGCGGTGATAATCGCGCGGACTCAAATAGATCGTGGCGAAACTGCCATTTTCAAACCGCGCCGCCAGCCCGGCATCGCCGCCCAGCAGCGCGAGGGCCGAATAATGGTGGCCCTTGGCCTGAAAGATGCGCTCGCCGTCGATCGCCCCGAGCTGGCTCACCGCCCCATCCACCGGGCAAACCAGATCCGCCGTCGCCAGCGGTCGCGCCCCGGCGCGCAAGGCGCGGGTGAAAAAATCGTTGAACGTGGCATAGGCACACACATCCGGCTCCAGCGCCTCGCCCATGTTCACCCGGTAACGCCGGGCGAAAGCGGCAATCAGCGCCCGGGTCACGCCCCCACCCCGCCACCCCGCGAGCTTGCCCGCCAGCACAGTCAGCGCCCGGGCGGGCAACAGATATTGCAACGATACGACGATACGTTCGAACACGTGATTCCCCGGTGAAAGCCAGACTGCGATTATGCCGCGTCATCATGGCCGCCCAAACATGTTCTGTGTGGTCTTACTCAAAATTATCGACCCTCGCAAAGCTGGCGTCCTCGCCCACGTCCGGCAGTCGCGTGGTTTGCGGTTGTTCCAGCGCTTTACGATTTCATCCAGGCGCTCTTGAAGTTTTTCCCCCAGCCTTCACGCGCCAAGGGATCTCCTTGGGGATGAGCAGTGTAACGCGTCCGCAGCTTGACCTTGCCCCCGCAAAACGCATCCCTTGGCTTCGCCGCCAAGACGAGAGGAGATTCATTGTCGTTCGCTTGATCCTGCTAATGGGTATCTGGTGCGATTCGTCGCCGCTATGATTCGAAGAAGCGGGAGTAATCGGCCCCTGCGAGACGTAAAGGGGTTATAAGATCGGCGTCTCACGTCGCCGAGGGATTGGTTTATTCGTTTAACTACGGCAGGCTAATGGGCGCCCCCTATTTTATGTTTTTTTATGATTAAAAACCCATAAATATTGTTCGCACATTTCCTCTCCAAGGTACATGAAGAAAGGATTTATTAGATCAATTGAGCTTATAATAACTCCATTGCCAATTTTAAAAACTCTACCTAGCACATCCCCGATTTTTACCACAACTCCCAATTCCAGACCATGTAAATTTGAAAAAACGAAAACACAAGAACTCTTGTTAATGCCAAACTTTAAAAAAATTGAATCAACATTAGTGTTCCTGCTAATATTAACAGCACGAGACAAATCAAGATAGCGGCCAAAATGATCAAGAGAGTCAGAAAAACTATTTATTCTTTTTTCATTATCAATGAACCCAAAAAACCTTCTCTTGCGTTCAGTGGACACACAGTGATCTATAAAATCACGTAGATAAATTCTCCGTTCTTCTATACTTGTGGCTTTAAATTCTATGCCATCTTCGAAAAAATTCTTTATAACTTTCATCTTCACCCCCCCCCCCCCCCCCGCCCCTCATCGCCCCGCGCTCCGGTGCATTCTCCGCCGTTAGTCGTTCATGGTATGTGTTTGTTCCCTCTCTTCAGTTTT
>BNUB01000062.1 GCA_025997045.1 Betaproteobacteria bacterium | reverse complement strand
GAGCCAATGCCTTCTCGCAAACTCAGTCTGCGTTTGCGACGAAAGTTCGCGGGATTGTTTGATGACGAGAGAATGCGGGTTCTCGGGATTGTTAAAAAATATGCTGATTAGGTGCAATCGCCCTGGCACCTCGCGGGAGAGGGGAACCGTTTTTCACCGCGTCGAAACCGTCTCCGCGTGCACTTCGACGGCAGGGGCCTCCGCTCCGTGCCAGACGAAGGCGCCGAAGAAGGTCACGACCGCGATGGCGACGATGACCAGCCAGAAACCGGCCTTGATCATCTCCTTCTGCTTGATGTAGCCGGTGCCGAACACGATGGCGTTGGGCGGCGTTGCTACCGGCAGCATGAAGGCGAGCGAGGCGCCGATGCCGATCACGATCGGCAACAGATGTCCCGGCATCCCGAGTCCTACGCCAACCGGGCCAAACAGCGGGATCAGCAGCGCGGCGGCGGCGGTGTTGCTCGACAACTCGGTCAGACAGATGATGAAGGCCGCCACGGTGAGCACGATGATGAGGGGGCCAGCCCCGCCCACGACACTTTTCACGCCGTCGGCCAGCACCTTGCTCGCGCCGGAATCACCCAGCAGGGCGGAGAGGGTCAGACCGCCGCCGAAGAGCAGCAGCACGCCCCATTCGGTGTTTTCCTGGATTTGCTTCCATCTCGCCACGCCCGTAACCCCCACCAGCACGGCGGCAGTCACCGCGACGAACTCGTCGAACTTGCCGATGCCCGACAACTCCATCAGCGGTTTGCTGAAAATCCAGCAGCAGGCGGCGAGCAGGAAAATGAGGACGGAGGTGATGCGGGTGGATGTCCAGCGGAAATGGAAGGCCCGAACTTCAACGCGGTGATGGAAATTGGGGCGGAAGATGAGATAGAGCACGCCGATCATCGCCGGCAGCATGACGAACATCACCGGGAGGCCGTAGCTCATCCAATCGGTAAAGCCGAAATGCTCCCACGCCGGATTGCCCGTCAAGCCGGGCACGGAATCCTTGATGTAGCCGACGGCGATGGTGTTGGGTGGGCTGCCAACCGGCGTACCGAGTCCGCCGATACTGGCGGCGTAGGCGACACCGAGGAGCACGAAAACATAGGTGTTGCGATCTTTCTCCACGTCCAGACTGCCAAGGATGCCAAGCGCCAGCGGCAGCATCATCGCGGCGGTGGCGGTATTGCTGATCCACATCGACAAACCCGCGGTGGCGAGCATGAGCAGAATCGCCGCCGCGCCGAAGTGGCCGCGCGCCAGCTGCAGCAGGCGGTTGGCGATCCAGCGGTCGATGCCCTGCACGTGCAAGGCCGTAGCGAGCGCAAAGCCGCCGAAGAAGAGGAAGATCGTCGGGTCGGCGAACCGTGACAGCGACTTGCCCACATCCATCAGGCCGAAGGCGACCGCGAGCACCGGCACGAGCAGGGCCGTAATGGTGACGTGCAGCGCCTCGGTGAGCCAGAGGACGCCGACGAAGAACAGGATCGCCAGACCGGCATTGGCCTTGCCCGCAAAGGGCAGGAATTTGTACAACGCCATCATGCCGAGGAAAGCAAGCACAAGGATGACGAAATCGCGCAGGCCGATGTGGTGACCGTGCGTAACGACCTCCTCGTCGCTCTCCAAGTGTTCGTCTATCGGCTGCTCGTCGTCGAGAATTTCGCTCTCATTGGCCATTAAAAGCTCTCCTTGTAGGTAAAGCGCGCAGATTGCCAGAATTCCGCACAGAATGTTGTACAGGTAATCCCTTACGGGATTGTGCTTATCTCACACCTTCATCACTTTTTTCTGCCTCTTGGTGGCCCTCCGGCAACACCGTCGCCGCAGCCGTTGAGCGCATTTTTTCGACCACCGGGTCGCCCCAACTGCCCGTAATCCTGTACTCATACGCAAACAGCTTTTCAATCGGGTCGCCCAGCACTTTCTGGCCCAGATAAGTCACCGCGCCTGCGACCGGATTGACCAGGCTCGCCGCAGCCACGATGGCCACCGATTCAGACATCACCGGCTGCACCGCGACCCTGAGATGCTGGGTTTCAGCGTTCAGGTCGGCTTCGCCCCGCATCAGAATCCTGGCCGCCGGGCCTTCGATGTGGATGCCCTCTTCAGTACGCAACACCCCCTTATCCACCTCGACCTTGCCCGCAATGCGGTCAAACACGAGGCCGTGGGAGAACACATCGCGGAAATCGAGGGTGATCCGCCGCGGCAAGGCTTGCAGACTGAGCACCCCGAGCAGACGCCCCACGCCGGGCTTTAGCTGGACAAACTGGCCGTTGGTGGCCACCAGCCCCAGTTGCCCGGCCAGGCTGGGGTAGTCGATGTGGATGGGCGCGCCGCGCCAGTTGAGCTTGCCTTCAAGCGTGGCGATGCCGCCCTTGACCGTATCGTGATAGCCGAGGGCACGGAGGAATTTGCCGATATTGGTCGTGCCCAGGACAAAATCAATGTCGGTGCGCGGCGTGGCGCCGGGTGTCCACTGGCCGCTGCCGCTGACATGGGCATCGGGATGTTCAATGGAAAAATGTTCCAGCCGCCAACGCTTGCCCTGATTATGGGCACGCAGCTCGACCCGGCCCAGATCAATCTCGCCGAGGGCGAATTTGCTCACCCGCACATCCAGCCCCGGCAGACTGCGCAAGTCCGGCGTGGCGTCCTCGTTGTCATTGTCATTGCCGTCCGCGCGCTCCAGCCGCAGGCGCTGGAACCGTGCCGCCAGCATGCCATCGCCGCCCTGATACCAGATGAGTTCGCCGACGGCGTGGTCGCTGTCAAGCTGCGCGCTCCAACCATCCTCTTCGGCGGCGGCGCGTAACCGGAAAGCGGAGAGGAACTGGCCGAACACGTGCACATGCTGTGCGTTCAGGGTGACTTTTGCCAAGGGCAGGGCGTAAGAGGACGGCACGCCCTGCTCGCCCTGCTCGCCCTCCTCCCCCGCCAGCACCCGACGCCACGCATCCACATCCAGCTCATCCACGGTGGCGACGACATCCACCCCCCTGTTTGCCATTTTGGGCGGCTGGTTGAAGCCGATCCCGCCCCGCCACGTCCCGTCGTCACTGCGTTCCAGCACGGTTTGCAGGTGTTCGCCCAGGCTGGCATCCAGCCGCAAGGGCTTGCCCGGCGCGGCAGTGCCTTGCAGGGACAAGGGCCAGGTTTCGCCCGCGTCCTTGGTGAAAGGGGTCGGCAGCTGCGAGATCAGGCCATCGAGCGTAGACCGCACGGTGAACGCCTTGACGCCGTGATCGAGGCTGAATTCCGCCTGCCACGGGAGGCTGCCGCTGATCTCCGCCAGCCAGGGCCAGCCGAGCCACTGCTGCGCCACCACTGCGCTGGCCTGACCACTGGCTTTGAAGTCGACCCGTCCGCTGGCGCGGGTGGTGGCGCTGAGCGTCATCGGCTCACCCAGCAAGCGGGCCTTGAACGCCGGAATGCTCAGGCTGTCGCCCGTAAAACGCACCTCGCCGCTCGCATTTTCGATCGCGGGCCAGTTGCCGGGGAAGCGGATGCGGTTGTTGCTGAAGCGATAGCTGCCGTGCACTTCGGTTGCGCCCGGCTGCGTCAGCGGCATCATCATCTGCAGTTGAATCTGACCATTACCGGTCACATCCAGCGCCGCAGCCGTGTCGGCGAGGATTTTTGCCAGCGGGCTTTCATTGATGAAACGGATAAAATCCGCGCCCTGACCCTGCGCCTGACCGTCGATATTCATCCGCCCGCTCGCCAGATCGGGAATCGCCACCTTCACCTGGGCGAGTTGCGCGCCGAAAATCCGCCCCTTGCCGGCCTCGATGAAAAGCGCCGGGCCGGCAAACCGCACCTCGCCCTCGATACCCTCGATCGCCGGCCAGCCCTGGGCGTAATCGAGGCGGGCATCGCTCACCTTGATCGCCACCAGAAATTCGCCGCGCCCGTCACGAAACGGAAAGTCGGCCAGATTGCCCTTGAGACGCAGCAGGGTATCGCTGACCTTGCCGCGCTGGATCGCGCTCTTGACCCAGGCGTAAGTGTCCTGCCCGACCACTTTGGGCAAGTAACGCCACACTGCGCTGCCATCGGCGCGGGTGAGTTGGGCGGAGAGGTCGATTTCGCCGGGGGCGTCGGGCGTGACCCAGTAGCGCCCGGAGGCGTTGCCCGCGGCATCCTCATTGGCAAAATTCGCGTTGTCGAGCGCCAGCTCCAGGCGTTCGCCGTCCCGCCGCCAGGAGACGTCGGCCTTGAAGCGGGCCAGGGACAGGCGCGATTCGTCAAACACGGCGGGCAGATCAATATAGGTGTTCGCGCCATCGAGCTGGATCCGGCCCGCCTCGTGATTGCCTGCGATGCTGCCCGACAAGCCGCCCAGACCGGGAATTTTCCCGTTTGCGCTCAAGCCCGCCTGCTCAAACCCGGCGTGCACCGTCCACGCCTGCGGCGCATCTGCCGCGCCGTCCCAGCTCAATTCAAACTCACGAATGAGGCCATGGGGGGCAAAAGCCGCCAGTTGCGCGCGCACATTGACCGGCAGGGGCAAGGTTTCGGCCAACCGCACCAGCGCGGCCAGATCGAGCACCGAGGCGCTCAGGCTGCCCCCGCTCACCGTGCCGTCGGTCGCCTGACGCAACTGAAACCGAAAATCGCGCCCTTCCGCCGTGTGGCTTTTCTCCGACGCGGAAGTTGCCATCACCAGATTGTGCGCACTGACTTCGTTGATGCCGGGCGCACGACGGAAACGGAATTCGCCGCGCAGATGGGCCAGATTGAGCGCGGGCAAATCCGTCCCCAGACGCGCGGCGACCTGATCGAGCACCACATTGGCGTCGGCGGTCACGCTGCCTGCGCCGTCATTTTCCAGCCACAACTGCAAGCCGCCGTGTCCCGCGAGCGGCACCGGGTAATCGACCCACTGCGACCAGCCGCCGAGATCGGCGCGGGCCAGATCGACATGCAGCCGTCCCGCCGTCGCCGCCAGATCATCGACGGCAACATGGCGCAGCTCGCCGCGGATATCCAGCGCGGAAGCCAGCTCCGCCGGTGGACGCGCATGCAGGGAAAAACGATGGCGGAGCAGGCCACGTTCCAATACAAACTGCACATCATGCAGCGCCAGCACCGGGGCCGCACGCAGCTCGTCATGCCAACTCAAGGAAGCGTTGCGCACCCCCACATGCTGCTGTTCCAGCAGCCAGGCCAGCAGCCCGCCGCCCTCATCGGCACCTTTACCGCCTCCCGCTCCCACCCGCAGCCCGGCCACGGTAAACACGCCATCGCGGCTACGCCCCAGCGCCAGATCCGGCCCGATGATCTCCAACTGGTGAAAACGCGGCTCCCAATACAGCAAGGACGCCCATGCCAGGGTGGCGTCGATCTGTTCCAGTTGCAGCACCGCCTGCCCGTCCTGATCATGCACGGCGAGACCGCCCAGATGCAGCCGCGGCCTCAGCCCCGACCAGTCCGCCTCCAGATGTTCGATACTCACCGGCAAGCCGCTGGCCTCACTCAACTCGGCCGCCAGCCACTCGCGCTGCTCGCCCACCCAGGGCGTCAGCGTCCGCAGCACGACAAACAGCCCGCCGAACACAAACCAGCACACGAGCAATATCCGCCCCGCCAGCCGCGCATACCGCCTCAGCCCGCGCCGGACAGGAGGGGGTGCGGCAACAGGGCTGGAAACTTGATCGGTCATGGGGGCGGGGCGTGACGGGCTATCGGTACAATAGGGGGAATCAGGCTTACGCAAAGATTGCGCGCAAGCCGCCCATTCTACGTTATTGCGGGAGCCTCACCGATGCCCATTGATGCCGACGCCGCCATCGCCCGTGCGGCCAGTCAGTCGCGTTTTTTGCAACGCACGCTCGACAGCCGCCCCTGGCTTCAGCCCCATCTGGCCGCACACCTCGACGCCGCGCTCGATGCTGATGCGCTGCGCGCCTTCATCGTCGACAACGGCGCCGATACCGAGCGCCTGCGCGCCACCCTGCGCCAGTTGCGCGCCTGGGTGATATGCCACCTGATCACACGCGATCTGGGCGGGCTGGCCGATCTGGAAGAAGTGACCGAAACCATGACCGTGCTCGCCGAAGTCGCCGTCGGGCACGCGGCCCAGGTCTTGCGCGAGGCGCTGGTCGCCCGCCACGGCATCCCTCGCACGCCAGACGAGCAGGCGCAAGAACTCCTCATCGTCGGCATGGGCAAGCTCGGCGGGCGCGAGCTTAACGTCAGTTCGGACATCGACCTGATTTTTGTCTATCCCGAAGAGGGCGAAACCAGCGGCCCCAAGGTGATCAGCAATTACGAATTTTTCGAGCGCCTCGGCAAACAGATCATCCCCGCGCTGGCGGAAGTCACCGAACACGGGCAGGTCTTCCGTGTCGACATGCGCCTGCGCCCCAATGGTGACTCCGGCCCGCTGGTGGCGAGTTTCGACATGCTCGAAAACTATTTCATCACCCAGGGCCGGGAGTGGGAGCGTTACGCCTGGATCAAGGCCCGCGCCATCGTCGGTGAGCGCGGCGCTGAGTTAGGCGCCATTGCCCGTCCTTTCGTATATCGCAAATACCTCGACTTCGGCGCGATTGGCGCCATGCGCGATCTCCACGCCCAAATCCGGCGCGAAGTCGCCCGCCGCGACCGCGCCAACAACATCAAGCTCGGCCCCGGCGGCATCCGCGAGATTGAATTCACCGCGCAGGTCTTCCAGCTTATCCGCGGTGGCCGCGACCAGACGCTACAAACACGCCCCACCCTGCAAGTGCTCGCCCACCTCGCCGAACGCGGCACCCTCGCCACGGAGACGGTAGAAGAATTGAGCCGCGCCTACGTTTTCCTGCGCAATCTCGAACACCGCCTGCAATATCTCGACGACGCGCAAACCCACGACCTGCCCGCAAACCCCGCCGATCAGGCGCTGATCGCGCAGACCATGGGCTTTGCCGACTACCCCGCGCTCATCCTTGAACTCGACCGCCACCGCGCCATTGTCAGCCGCCAGTTCGACGCCGTGTTTGGCGAGCCGGAAGACGAGGAACATGAACTCGAGGCGGTGTGGAACAACATCGCCGACACCGAAGCGACCATCCACGCGCTGGAAAAACTCGGCTACCGCAACCCCGCCACCGCCGCCGAACGGCTGGCGACGACCCACGCCGGCGCACGCTACCAGCAACTGCCGCACAACATCCGCAGCCGCTTCGACGCCCTGATGCCGCGCCTGATCGTCGCCGCCGCCACGACCTCCGGCGCCGACGAGACCCTCGCCCGCTGCCTCGACCTGTTCGATCACATCACCCGCCGCGGCGCCTACCTCGCCCTCCTGCAACAATACCCGCAGGCCCTGAGCCGGGTCGTCGACCTCGTCAGCGCCTCGCACTGGGCGGCGCAATACCTCGGTCAACACCCGATTCTGCTCGACGAACTGCTCGACGCCCGCGAGATGGAAACCGCGCCCGACTGGGCCCAATTCAAAACCGCCCTGAGCACCGAACTCACCGCGCTGGAACCGGACATGGAGCGGCAGATGGACTTGATGCGCGAGCAGCATCACGCCCAGGTGTTCCGCCTCCTCACCCAGGACATCTCGGGCCTGCTCACGGTGGAAAAGCTCGCCGATCACCTCTCGGCGCTCGCCGATCTCATCGTCGATGTCAGCCTTACCCTGTGCTGGAAGAAAATCAAGACCCGCCACCGCGAACAGCCCCGATTCGCCGTCATCAGCTACGGCAAACTCGGCGGCAAGGAGCTTGGCTACGCCTCTGACCTCGATCTCGTCTTCCTCTTCGACGATGACGCGCCCGAATCCGCCGAACTTTATTCGCGCCTGGGGCAGCGCACCAATTCCTGGCTCTCCAGCCGCACCCCGGCGGGCATTCTGTTTGAAACCGACCTGCGCCTGCGCCCCAACGGCGACTCCGGCCTCATCGTGTGCTCGCTGGAAGCCTTCCGCCAATACCAGATCGAAAACGCCTGGGTATGGGAACATCAGGCCCTCACCCGCGCCCGCTTCAGCGCCGGAGACCCTGCGCTGGGGGCAAAATTTGAGCACATCCGCAACGAAATCCTGTGCCTGGCGCGCGACCCCGCCGTGCTGCGCAGCGAAGTGCTGGCGATGCGCGAAAAAATGCGCGCCACCCATAGCGGCAAAAGCCCCCTGTTCGACCTCAAACACGACCGCGGCGGCCTCATCGATGTCGAATTCCTGATCCAGTATTTCATCCTCGGCTACGCCCGCCAGCATCCCGAGCTGACCCGCAACCTCGGCAATATCGCCCTGCTCCAGATCACCGCCGGGCTGGGGCTGATTCCCGCCGACCTCGCCGCCGCCTGCGCCGACAGCTACCGCCGCCTGCGCGCCCTGCAACACCGCCAGCGCCTCAACGACCAGCCCGCCAGACTACCCCCGGCAGAAGTCGCCGCCGCACGCGAACCCATTCTGACCTTGTGGCAGTCGGTATTTGGGGAAACGGAAATCGAGATGATTGAAGACTGGAAGCAGACATGAGCCACAGCAGCATCGACACGGCATTACCTCAAGCAGCGCAGGATTTGCTGGAACTATGCGGCGACAGGAAATTTTCCACCATCCTCGCCGACCCGCCCTGGCAATTCCAGAACCGGACAGGCAAGGTTGCGCCCGAGCATCGCCGCCTGTCGCGCTATGGAACCATGAATCTGGCCGAAATCATGTCGCTGCCAGTCGAACAGGTCAGCGCTGATCGTGCCCACCTGTATCTATGGGTGCCGAATGCCTTGTTGCCGGAAGGCATCAAAGTGCTGGAAGCATGGGGCTTCGCCTACAAGAGCAATCTGGTATGGCACAAAATCCGCAAGGATGGTGGCCCGGATGGGCGCGGCGTCGGGTTTTACTTCCGCAACGTTACCGAATTGGTGTTATTCGGCGTGCGTGGCAAAGACATCCGCACGCTGCAACCCGGACGAACCCAGGTCAACTATCTGGCAACCCGCAAGCGCGAACATTCACGCAAACCGGACGAACTATACGACATCGTGGAATCGTGCAGCCCTGGCCCCTTTCTGGAACTGTTCGCCCGCGGGCCGCGCAAAGACTGGACGGTATGGGGCAATCAGGCCGAGGCGTACTACCCTGACTGGCCTACCTACTCCAACCATTCACAAGCTCGCCACAATACCAACGCCGAAGCGGAACAGGCAGAGATTTTCGCCACAACCGCCACGACATCCGCGCAATAACCCTGTCGCCCGAACTGCCACCCCGAAGTCCGTGACCATGCCCCTCGAAATCGAACTCAAGCTGGCGCTCCCTCCCGCCGCGCTCGCCGCCACACTCGCACATCCCCTCATCAAGGCTGCGCCGCTTGAACACGAGCCGACGCGACTCGACAGCATTTATTACGATACCCCCGACCTCGCCCTCCACGCGCACAGAGTCGCACTCCGTGTGCGCCAGCATGGCACTCAGCAAATCCAGACGGTCAAATGTGCCGCGCGCTCCCACGGCGGGCTGGCGCAGCGCCCGGAATGGGAGCAAAGCTATCAGGATCAGTTCGATTTCTCCGCCATTGACAACCCCGAGGCGGCGGCGCTGCTCGAAAGTGTCAAGACCGCGCTCGTGCCGGTGTTCCTCACCTGTTTTCAGCGTGACACCCGCCGCTACACCCCGCGCGCCGGGGTGGAGATTCTGATCATGATCGACAGTGGCGAGATTCAGGCCCAGGGCCGCGCCATCCCCATCAGCGAAGTGGAGCTTGAACTGGTCGCGGGCGAGCCGGAAGATCTCGTCCGTCTCGCCGCCGAACTGCAAAAAACCTTGCCGCTCACCCCTGACGACGTATCCAAAGCGCAACGCGGCTACGAACTTTGCCACGCTTGAACGCAGATAAGGGAAAACCCTGATCACCATTATTCTGACATCGCCGCGACCCACAAACGCAAGCGCAGCGCCCCACTGCGCCCCCGGTCATTCCGCATTGCAGCATCCCTGCGCTCCATGTCGCGGCACGGACGAGCGATCTGCTTTGTTGCTACGCACGATAGAGCGTATGCTTGCACCCCAAAAGAGCGGCTGAGCCCGAAAAATCTTTTGGAGTCATCCCATATGGCGGCCATTCCCAACGGCACGCTTCGCATCGAGAACGATATCAAGCGTGTCTTCTACGACGGTTACTGGATCAAGGCCTACGATCCCCCCGCCGATTCGCTGCGAGCCAAGAAAACCCTTATCCAGGCTTTGACCCGCAGGCTGTTCAATCACGTCGAACATGGCATCAATATCCCCGGCAAGCGCCTGGGCGAAGCGCGTCGTGCCTACGAAGAAGAGCAGATTCCCGCCAACAAGCGGGTCAAGGGCGCGATGCTGGCCGGTGCGCTGTTCAACCGCGCCACCGACATTTTCACCAAACTGGTGGAATTGCAGGAGCTGGGCATCGAGATTGATGACAACAACGCCCTGATGCGCGAATGCGGCCAGTGTCTGCAGGACGCGCTCGCGCTGGGCAAGATGGTGCTGCACCGCAGTGGCGAAGAGGGCATCGACGAGCTGTGGGGCGAACCTTTCCGCGCCTTCTCGATTCCGGTTGAAGCGTTCTACGAGAGCCGCTACATCAAGATCGCCCAGACCCTGCGCGACATCGACCTCCTCTCCGTCGCCATGGTGACGACGTTTTCCGAAGACCCGCTCTTCATCAACGTCACCCCCCTGATCAACCGCTTCACCGACAACGCCAAGAACAAGTGCGAGACCCTGCGTACCGATAAAGACATCTATGATGTCTGGGCCCGCTTCGTGGTCGCCTCCGAGCAGCTTGGCGCCTTCGCGCCCCAACTCCCCTCCCAGCCCGATGTCAGCGTCGTGCGCCACGCCTCCGACGGCATCCGCCTGATCAAGCAGGGACGTGCGCTCATCAATGATTTGAGCCGCGCCCGCGTCACCATGCCCAAGAGCACCCGCGTGTACCTCGACCGCTGCGCCGATTACGCCCACCGCTACTGCACCTGTACCAGCGCAACGACGTCAGCAGCGGCGTAAAAGCGCACGCTGGGCGCGATGGCGTCCCCGCCGTCGCTCCCGGAGTAGATGCCCGAAGGGCGGGAGCGGGAAACTCGTCGCGTCGGGCTACTCCTCGCCCGCCTCGTCTTCCGCAGCGTCTGACTTGTCGTCGAGCGTGCGCTGGCGCAAGGCTTCGAGCCGGGGTTTGAGGCTGCGGACTTTCTCGATGAACTCCGTTTCCGTCCGCGGCGTCGCCAGCCGCCAGGACGGCGGGAACTGCTGTGTCCGGTAAAGCTTGTCCACATCTGAAGATTTATCGGGCGCGAACGGCTTGTCCTCGATCCAGGTCAGCAGGCAGCCCCCGAGCACCAGCACAAACACCAGCGCGGCTTTGCGGCGGAAAAACCGCACCCGGTTCAGGCGCAGATGGGCCAGACAGACGATGCCAGACAATACCCAGCTCGTGACGTAGCTGTAAGCGGTCAGCGCACTATTCACCAGCGTAAAGCCCAGCCACTCTTGCACAAAGTTCGTGACAAAAAGCGCCATCACCCCGCACAAGGCAACCATGGCATGGGGAATCGCCCGCGCCTGCCCGAGAAAAACCCGCGACAGGAAGGCCCACATTCCGACCCATGCGGCGAGAAACAGCCCGCTACCCAACAAGGGGCCAAGATACATGGAGACAGAGTCGGAGCGCTCCCACACATCATCCAGCCAGGTCGCCAGCAAGGCGAACCCGACCGTCAGCACCAGCAAGACCAGGAACCAGGGCCATGCACGTCGGGCAGGCGGCAATTTGCGCTCGTCCACCACCGCAAACGAGCTCTCGCGCACCCGCAGCCAGGTCTGACCGATGCGAATCAGGGTATCGCCCGCAAGCGGCAGACTTTGCTGACGCCGTCCGGCTTCGTCATAGAGGCCGTTATGGCTGCCAAGGTCTTCGGCGATCAGCGTGCCCTCATCATCGCGGCGAATGCGCAGATGCCGGGCGGCCACATATGGGTCATCAATGACCGCGTCGTTATCGTAGCCACGACCGATCGTCGCCGTGTCCTGCTCGCAGCGCACGCGCAGCACGGCTTCCTTATGGTTTGAGAGCGTTTCAATCCAGATCACGTTGCACCTTGAGCGCAGCCCGGAAATCCGAGGTAAACGCCACCGCGTTATCAAAATGAACCCCGGTCAGCACCACACTGGACACCAGCGCCTCCTGTTCATGATCCTGAGTCACCGAAACCATCCACACATCATATAGCTCGGGAAAATCCAGATAGGCGCGTGCGCACCACGCCACCTGTAGCGCCGGACGCGCAGGGTCGCCACCTTTGGCCCCATCGCCCCCGATGAAATCCTCGTAACAGCGATCAGGTGTAAACCGGTTACGCGGCCCCCAGCCCGGAGTTTCACTGCGGGCGGCACGGATCAATTGCCTGGCAAACTGCAACGCATTGAGATCGACGCTTTTCAGATAAGAATGCGACAGCGCGACCTTGCCCGCACTCATGTCATGCGCCAGAAAAAGCTGTGTGTGCGTATCGCAACTGGATTCACTGACCTGCGCACGCAATTTCCTGCGCCGGTCACGGTTCGTATTGGCCCAGCAACTGAACCAGTCGGCGTTACTTTCCGCCACCCGGTAAGGCCCCAGCTCAGCCTGATGGAAGCCTTGAGTTTTGAGCGCGGCGAAAAAATCCGCCTGCCATCCACTCATCTGCGCCCCGATATCCTTGCGCACTTCGGCGGCGTCCATCTCACGATCAGCGCGCGCCTTCTCCAGCAGGCGAAACGCGGCCTCGGCCGGGACGAGGAAGCTCACCAGTTCACTGCCCACGCGGTGCGCGACATTCACCCCCACAATCCGGGTATCCCCGCTCACGGTCGGGCCGCCGCTCATGCCCGGATTGAGCGCGCCGGTAAAATGCACGTGGGCCTGATAGCTCTTTTCCACCAGCCCGTTGTACGTCCCCTCGACGATGGTGAAGCCCAAATCCAGCGGATTACCCATTGAAAACAGGCGCTCGCCCTTGACCAGCTTGCCCTCGACCGCATCCGGGTTGAACTGGAACACCTTGAACGGCGGCGCGGGCGGCGTCTCCAGCCGTACCACGGCCAGATCATTGATGACGTCAATGGCGTGGAGACGCAATTTCCCCTTCACCCCGTCCGCGCCCACAAATTCGAGCCGATAGAGTTCCGGTTCCAGCGCATATTGCGACACTACGTGATAATTGGTAATCGCCAGCCCATCCGCGCTGACCAGAAAGCCGGAGCCGATCGACGACTGCTTCTGGGCGGACTTGAGCAAGGTGCGAATCTGGAGCAAGCCCGACTGCGCCTGGCCGAAAATCTGCTCCGCCGTCGCCGACAGGATACGCGGGGCTGCGGCCCCACCCTCATCCGCAGCCAGCGCGGACGGCGCCTGCAGCACGGCAAGCAGCAGCAGGCTTCCAAGTGCGGAGCCAAACCAGACAGAGAAACGGGACATGGTGACAGGCATTTTCAAGTGGTGAGAGATCAGCGCCGCATAGTAGCATCATCCCTGCTCCCCTGCCCCGCCTCAAGCCCGCCCGGCAACATACTCCTGGCACCACTGCGGCAGATCTTTCCCGGCAGATTTTTTCAGCGGTTTCTCCGGCTGTGCCATATAGGCGCACATCTTCTTGAGATTTTCTTTCCCTTCTTTTTGCATCTCCGCCGCATCACTGATGATTTTCTTGAGCCGTCTCGCCGCTGCATCCTGCGCCAGCCTGCCGTCCTGGACATCTCTCTTTATCCTCAGTGCGCTACGTGCAAGCTCGATTCCATCCAGGGAAAGCTGCAAGCCGTCGAGGACAATTCGGTGCAATTTGGGAAAACGGTGATTCTCTGGAAGGCTTTCGATCAAACGATTGATCTTTGAAGCGTCAAAATCCAGTCGCTCCATGCTCACCCCCGACCCGGCAGCTCCGGTATCCATGATGACATGCATCGCCGCCGCCCACTTGTCTACGAGCAGCTTCGCTTCCTGTTCCGCCTCCGGATCAGGTTTCCTGAAATGATCAATTCCACCCCAAACAAGCCCCACCACCGCGACAAACATCAGAAACCGCATCGCCGCCTGTCCGCTTCTGAACATGAACAGCCCAACGAAGATAAAAATGACAGGTGTTACAACGAAAACCATCCAAGTAAGCATACCAGCCTCCCGGCGCGAGTCAGACAAAATTCAGGCCAGAAGGCCAGAAGGCCAGAAGGCCTTATACTGAAAACTCATTGCCGGTAAACCGGATTTCAAGCAATAATCCCGCCCCCCAGGCAGACGGTCGATTCATAAACCACCACACTCTGTCCCGGCGTGAGCGCCCATTGCGGCTCGCCAAAAACGATTTCAGCGCGGCCATCTTCCAGCGCGTCAATTTCACACGGCATATCCACCGCACGATAGCGCGGCTTGGCCGAATACACCCAATGTGTCCGTGGCGCGTAGCCGGCAATCCAGTTGAGTTCAATGGCGCTCAAGCGGGTTTGGCCCAGCGCCGGGTGATCGTGCCCCTGCACCACATAGAGCACGTTGGCAGCGATGTCCTTGCGCGCCACGTACCACGCCTCATGCTCTCCGGCCTCGTCCTGATGACCTTTGAGGCCGCCGATATGGAGTCCCTTGCGCTGGCCGATGGTGTGATACATCAGCCCCTGATGCTCGCCGAGCAGGCGGTTATCATCAAGCGCACGAATCTCGCCGGGTTGGGTCGGCAAATAGCGCATCAGAAACTCCCGAAACGGACGCTCGCCGATAAAGCAGATGCCGGTCGAATCCTTCTTTTCCGCCACCGGCAAATTCGCCTCGCGCGCAATACGGCGCACTTCACGCTTATAATACTGTCCCAGCGGGAAAATGGTTTTCGCCAATTGCGCCTGGGTCAGGCGATACAGAAAATAACTCTGATCCTTGGTGCCGTCCTCCGCCTTCAACAACTGATATTCCTGCCGCCCGTCGTTATCCCGGCGTCGCACCTGGGCATAATGGCCGGTCGCAATACGCTCGGCCCCCAGCGTCATCGCATGGTCGAGAAAACAGCGAAACTTGATCTCCGAATTGCACAACACATCCGGATTAGGCGTGCGCCCGGCCTGATATTCAGCAAGAAAATCGGCAAATACACGTTCCTTGTACTCACGGCTGAAATTGACCACTTCCAGATCAATCCCGATCACATCGCACACGGAAGCCACGTCGATCAAATCCTGCCGCGTCGAGCAGTATTCGCCATCGTCGTCATCTTCCCAGTTCTTCATGAACAAGCCGCTCACCGCGTAGCCCTGCCGCTTGAGCAGCAGCGCCGTCACCGCCGAGTCGACCCCGCCGGACATGCCGACCACCACCCGCATGCCGTCCCCACCCTCTATCGTGCCCATGCTCATCTCCCCGCTGGTTTCAGTCGTAATGGCGCACAAGCTCGAGCGGATAACGCCGCCCCGCCAGCCAGTCTTCCACACACTGCACGATCAGCGGACTGCGATGGCGCTCGCGGTTCGCCTTCAGCTCGTCGAGCGTCAGCCACACCGCCCGCACAATCCCCGTATCCAGCGCCCGCCCGGCAATCTCCTCCCCCACGCGCCCGCCAAAGGTAAAGCGCAGATAAGTGTTATCACCCTGCGGTCGCGGCCACTGGTATATGCCGACAAGATATTCGGGCGTAAACGGGTGCGCGGTCTCTTCCAGCGCCTCCCGGCTCACCACCGCCACCAGTGATTCGCCCGCCTCGAGGTGCCCGGCAGGC
>BNUB01000061.1 GCA_025997045.1 Betaproteobacteria bacterium | reverse complement strand
CGCCGGGCGCCGCCGTGGGGAGGGAAATCGTTTCCGGGCTACGCCCTCCAACGCTTCCCCTCCCCACGGCAAAAAGCGGACATTTCTATCTTGCCCAAATACCGGACATTTCTACTTTGCCTTGACAGTGCCGGGTTTTAACGGTTTCCACGGCGAGCCGTCCGGCCCGGTGCCGGTCTCGAAGCGGCGGATGGTCGACTCAACCAGCGAATCGCCGATCTCTTTCATGGCCGGTGCCATGCCTGCGGGCGTCGTCACCCCCAGCAACTGCTGTAACACGGCCAGAACCGGGGGGGAGTCTACGGTGATTTTGATGGAGGTCATGGCTGTGCCTCAAAAATCGCGGCGCGAAGTGGTGAGCGTATCGAGTTTCAGCAACTCGTTGAGCGTGCCATCCTCAGACGCACGACGGCCATCCAGCAACCGTCCATAATATTCATCTGAAGTTTTTGAGAAATGGTAACAGCGGCGGATGAGATCGTCACCGTCAAAGAAGTCGATGATCTGATCAACGACCCCCATCTCTTCAAAATCCCTCTGCCCATAGCGAATTAATTCTTCGATGCGGTCAGGCTTCAGATACAGGCTGAGGTCACGAACCATTTGTTCATTCATTGTCATTGTCATGACTTGACTACCTCCAAGACCATTCTGTCGGGCGTTTTCTCGATGACCTTGTACTTCAGTCCGCGCCCCAGCAGCAGTTCCGTCTCATTCTTTCCGCCCCCTTTGTAAGCGGTGTTCCCGCCAAGATAAAGCGACCGGGTTCCGCCCGGCACCCGGATCTCAAGCATCAGCGGCGCTGCATCTTTTTTCGCAAATGCTTTCGCCACCTTTTCATCCAGCGCCGTACTCAGATAGGCGGGAATTTCTCTGGTGTCCCCGACATTCCAGTCCGCGAAGTGGCTCGCCTTTGTCCCGCTGAACGCCACAACATCCCTGTCAAGATGGAACTTCTGCATGGCGGCATCGATCAGGGCGATGTCCCGCTGAACTTCTGGAGTCATCGGTTTGCTGCCGTACAACCGTGGGTTTACATCATAGTGAGAGCCGTTTGTGTATTCGTCCAGCGCTCCCTTTTCCGTGAACCTGCCGCCCTTTGTCAGCTTTGTTCGATACACCTCATCGCTCTGGGATTGTAGCGTTTTAACGCCGTCAGCGTCCAAGACCGTATAGTTCAAGGCTTTGGGGATAATCCCCGCCAGAATCGCCTCGGCCCGCAAGTGACTCGCCACCTCGGGCGGCAGCTTGGCCACCTTCTGCTCCACCACCTCCCGCACGCCCTCCGCCACGCTCCGCCCCGGCGCATAGGCCCATCCCTTCCCCACGCCCGGCAGCGTGCCGTTTTCCCCGACCTTGTCCCACCCTTCCGGCGGCGTGGTCGCATCATCCGGCCCCGGCGCCCGCACCGACGTCACCCGGCACTGGCAGCCGAATCCGTTTGGGGGGAAATGGGTTTGCCAGAAGGGATGGTCATGGCGCAGCACCAGTCCGCTCCACGCCAGATGCTGTGGGCGCGGGTTGGTGACGGCCTCTGAATGAATATATTTCCAGTACGGGCGGCGGGCGAGCAGGTCGGGGTCGGTGAGCTGGGCATATCTGCCTGCCATGTAGCTCGTGCGCAGGTTCGTCTCCCAGATCACCCGCGTGCGCCACGCCTCGCCCGCCGGGGTGCCTTCGCCCGTCCAGCCTGTCCAGCCGTGCTTGGCAACGAGCTGCCTGAAGTCCTTGCGGAACTCATCCAGCCCGGTGCCCTTTGCGATGGACTTGTCCACCGCGCCCATCAGGTCGGCGAGCAGGTCGCCCTTGGCTCCGGCGACGATGAATGATTTGTCATGCGCGTCCTGCCAGATGTCATCCCAGTGCTCGGTGTCCAGCGGCACCTTGCCCCGGAAGAATTCGAGCTGCTCGGCAAAGGGCAGGTTGAACACATTAGCCATGCCGCACCCCCTGCTGCGCCTGGCGCCGGGCCTGCGTATATGCCCAGTCGTCGCGGCACCCGGCGTCGCACCAGCGCCGGGGCGGCTCAAGCGGCTCGCCGCAATATAGACAAGCCCCGGTCGGCGCCGGGCCGGTCATGGTCTGCACCCGGCCAAAGCGTTGCGTGACATCCTCCAGGCGCTCGATGCGCTCCTGTGTCATATCCGCAATGTCTGCCATCATGCCCCCCGCGCCACGTCGTAGCGCCCGGCCAGATCCATTGCCGCCAGCGCCGTCGTCACCGCCTGCGCCAGCCCCTCGCCCGATAGCTGCGGCCACGCAGCACCCAGCATGGCGCGGAAGTGTTCCAAACTGTCGGCCTCATCGAGCATCAATGTGATCTGCGCCAGCCACTGGTCGATGTGCGGCTGCGCCTCGCGGGCCAGGGTGGCGGTGGCGATCTCCGCCGCGTCGGGCGCGTGGGGGGAATGTGCGTGGGCGGCGCGGTGCAGCGTGCCGTCGGGGAGCGCGGCGCGGTTGCCCAGGACGGCCTCGCCCTTCTCGGGGAGCGGGATGCCGAATTTTTTACTGAACCACGCGGTCGATACCGGCTACCCCATCGCCACGCCCTTTTCGACGATCTCGACCAGCGCCCGCTGATCCTCCGGCTCCTCTACCCGCAGGCAATACACCGGGTAGGCGGCGACTTCGCCGTAGTTGAGATCGACCAGCACCAGGACGATGCTGCCGCCGTCCAGACCGAAGGCGAAATTGCTGGTCAGGGTGAGGTCTTGGACGGTGCCGCTACTCACGTTGAAGGCGAAATCTACTGATTGGCTGGCGAAGTCGCTATATAGATAAGTGTTGGCTTCTTCGCTGAAGATGTGCAGGATGTAAGCGCCGTCATCAAGGGGAGAACCGCCGCCGTCGGATTCTGCAGCATTGAAAAGAGTGGACGGGGCGGAACTCGTTGTTTCGAGGTAGCGGGCGTAGAAATCATGCGTGGTGTCTTTGGTTAAAAAACCGGAGACGTACTGCTTTGCGCCAGAGGGTGCTGCCGAGTCACGGGTGGGCGCGGCGGCGAGGGTGAAAGTCAGTGATGTGGCGTTCGGAACCAGCGTGGGTGTGGCAATGCTGGAGGTGAGGAAGGTGAATTTTCGTGCGCCAATTTCCTCAGTCTCTATTGATTATCCATCCGGCGGATAACGTTTCGCTCATTCGCCTTGCGCGGCTGTGAAAGATTTTCCTTTTCTCGAATGCGATCAAGTGGCGTCTTATTAAAAATATTGTCTGGAATTTCTAACGATGCGCCTTGCCCGATTAAATACTCTGCGATTTCATCATGGCAAAAAGTTACCGCATAGTTCAATGCAGTATTTTCTTCGTCGCCAACAATATTCAAATCAATGCCGTGGTCGCAGAATAATTTCACTATATCAAGATGGCCTTTAGATGCAGCCAGATGAAAGGCTGTATCGTTAGAAATATTTCTGGCGTACATGTTTGCGCCGTGCTCAAGGAGGCACTGGACTAATCGCGGCTTTACCATCATTACAGCATAAATAAGCGGTGTTTCTTCCTCGCTTATGATAACTTCGGTTCCATATTTTTTTATGCTGGCATCCAAGGCTGTTAAATCATCATGATAGATCGCGTGAAAAACTTCTGATGCGTATTGATTATTCATGACCACTCCTGACATTCGTCGTAACACCAACTTGTAAACCCGCGCATTACAGGGGCGAAACGGTCAGCCTCGCTACAAATCCGCCAGATGTCGATGCACTGAAATCTCGGTTCCCAGCCAGCCGAGCAAGGCGGCAAAGAGCACTACGGCGGCGGATTCTGTCCAGCCGGGGCCGAACAGGGCGAACACGGCGCCGTAGGTTTCTGCCAGCGTCGCCACCGGCGCTGAGAGCGCGAACACGCCGCCCCACACTGCGGCCAGGGCGACCAGCCCGCCGAGTGCGCCTTGCAGGCTGCCCAGCCAGTAGAACGGACGGCGGATAAAGGGGTCGGTGGCACCGAGCAGGCGGCTGACTTCGATTTCCCGCTTCTGGGTCAGGATTTGCAGGCGGATGGTGTTGAAGATGACGATCACCAGCGCCAGGCCCAGCAAGATGGTCAGCACCAGCACTGCGGTGCGGCCCAGGGCGAGCAGGGCGTGGAGGCGTTTTACCCAGCCGGAATCAAGCTGCACATGATCTACCTGCGGCCAGTCGTGCAGGCGTTGCGAGAGCGCCTCGAACACGGTGGGGTCTTCGCTGCGCAGGGTGATGACAAAAGCGTCGGGCAGGGGATTGGCGGCCAGCCCGCCGAGCACTTCGCCCAGGCCGTTGCGTTCAAGCTGATGGAGCGCCTCGTCCCGCGACACGAAGCGGAAACTGGCCAGCTCGGGTTCGGCGCGCAGGCGCTGTTCGATGGCTGCGGCCTCTGCCTCTCCGGCCCCGGCGTCAAGGAACACGCTGATTTCGGGCGTGCCCGATACACCACGGGCGAGCGAAGCGACATTGTCGAGCAGGATGTAGCCCCCGGCCGGGAGCGCGAGCGAGATGCCCATCACCAGCGCGGAGAGCAGGGTTCCCAGCGGTTGACGCGCCAGTTGCATCACGGCATGGATGAAGGCGCGCCAGTGAAGATAGAGCCAGTTCCGCATGCGCTTATGCCTCCACCAGACGACCGTGATCCAGGGTAATCCGCCGTGGCGCCCAGCGTGCGAACAGGGAGGCGTCATGGGTCGATACCAGCACGGTAACGCCGGCGCTGTTGAACGATTTGAACAGCGACGCAATATCTGCCGCATAGTCGGCGTCAAGGTGGGCGGTCGGCTCGTCGGCGATCAGAATCAGGGGCCGATTGACGATCGCGCGCGCAATCGCCACCCGCTGCTGCTCCCCGCCCGACAGTCCGACGGGGAATTCCTTTTCCCGTCCGGCGAGCCCGACCCGTTCGAGCGCCGCAGCGACCCGCCTGGCCGCGTCGCCCGGCGGATGGCCGGTGATCACCAGCGGCAGCAGCACGTTGTCGAACACCGAGCGGTCATACAACAAGCGGTTTTGCTGCACCATGAGGCCAAGGTTGCGGCGCAAATAGGGGATCGCGGTGCGCGGCAGCTTCGAGACGTCCTGATCGTTGATTCTCACCACGCCCGCGCTGGGGCGCTCGATCACCGGAATCAACTTCAACAGGGTGCTTTTGCCCGCCCCCGAGTGCCCCGACAGCACCACCATTTCGCCGGGGGCAATCTGGAAACTGACGTCTTCCAGCGCCGTGTAGCCGCCCGCATAGCGTTTAGCCACGCCAGAAAAGACGATCATGCCTGCCCCCCGGCGACCGGCGCGAACAGCGCCTCGACAAATTCGCCCACCCGGAACGGTTGCAGGTCGTCGATGCCCTCGCCCACGCCGATGAAGCGCAGCGGCTTCGGGCATTGGCGCGCAATCGCCGCCAGCACTCCGCCCTTGGCCGTACCGTCGAGCTTGGTCACCACCAGCCCCGTCACCCCGATGGCGGCGTCGAACGCCTTGACCTGGGCGAGTGCGTTCTGGCCGATATTGGCGTCGAGCACGAGCAGTACCTCATGCGGGCCACTGGCGTCGGCCTTGGTGATCACCCGCCGCACCTTGGCGATTTCTTCCATCAGGTGCAGTTGGGTCGGCAGCCGCCCTGCGGTATCGGCGAGCACCACGTCGATCTTGCGCGCCCGCGCGGCGTTGATCGCATCGAAAATCACCGCTGCGGCGTCGCCGCCATCCTGCGCGATCACGGTGACATTGTTGCGCTCGCCCCAGGTGATCAACTGCTCGCGTGCTGCGGCGCGGAAAGTGTCGCCCGCGGCCAGCAGCACGCTCTTGCCCTGATCCTGAAAATATTTGGCGAGCTTGCCGATCGAAGTCGTCTTGCCCGAACCGTTGACCCCGGCGAGCATGATGATGAAAGGCGAGTGGCCGGAAACATCCAGCCCCTGCTCCAGCGGCGCGAGAATTTTGAGCAGGCCATCGACCAGCACCTGCTGCAACTGGTCGGCGGTTTCGAGCTTGTCGCGCTTCCAGCGGGCGCGCAATTCGTCGATCAGATATTGCGTGACCTCGACCCCGCAATCGGCCATCAGCAAGGTGGATTCGAGTTCTTCGAGCAGTTCCTCGTCGATCTTGCGCCGCCCGAACAGGCTCGCCAACCCGCCGCCGAGCTGCTGCCGGGTACGTGACAGCCCCGCTTTCAGGCGTTCGGCCCATGAGCGTTTGAGCGGCGCGGCTTCAGGCCCGGTTGGCAACTGCGCATTGCCCGCCTCGTCCGCAGCGTCTGCCGTGGGGCTTGTCGTGTCAGCGTTTTTTTCAGCTTTTTTGAAGAAACTCAGCATGGAGAATCCGGTCGAAGGTCGTTCAGACGCACCGCAAGCGTCCGGTTAAAGCTAATATGCCGGGCGCGCCGTGCAAACCAAGGATTCTAACAGATGCGGAACATCCTCATGTTTTCTCACCCCACCCCTCTCCCCCACCTCCTCCTCACCGCTGCGGCGCTGCTGTGCACGCTGTCGGCGCAGGCCAACCCGTTCGAGACCGTGCTGGACAATGGCATGAAAGTGGTCGTGCGCGAAGACCACCGTGCGCCCTCGGTCGTGCACATGGTGTGGTACCGCTGCGGCTCCATGGACGAGCCGGAAGGCGTCACCGGGGTTGCCCACGTGCTCGAACACATGATGTTCAAGGGCACCCCCGACGTTGGCCCCGGCCAGTTCAACGCCAGGGTGGCGGCACGCGGCGGACGCGACAACGCGTTTACCAGCCACGATTACACCGCCTATTTCCAGCAGATTCCACCCGAACACCTCGGCGAGATGATGGGGCTGGAAGCCGACCGGATGAAAAACCTCGCCCTCAGCGACAGCGAATTCACCCAGGAAATCGAGGTCATCAAGGAAGAACGCCGCCTGCGCACCGACGACAAGCCGCGCGCGCTGGTGTACGAACAATTGATGGCGACCCTGTATCAGGCCCACCCCTATCATCACCCGGTGATCGGCTGGATGACCGACCTCGATGCGATGAAGGCGGAAGACGCCCGCGCCTGGTATCGCAACTGGTATGCACCCAACAACGCGGTGCTGGTCGTGGTCGGCGATGTCGAGCACGAGGCGGTGTTTGAACTCGCCCGTCAGCACTACGGCGTACTGCCCGCCGCCGCCGCGCAGCCGCGCCGGATCAGTAACGAGCCCCCCCAGCTCGGCCCCCGCGCCACCGTGGTCAGAGCGCCCGCTGAATTGCCCTATCTGGCGCTGGCGTGGCCGGTGCCCGCGATCAAAAACCCGGCTACCGACCGCGAGGGCTATGCGCTCTCCGTGCTCGCCGCCATTCTCGACGGCTACGATGGCGCCCGCCTCACCCGCAAGCTCGTGCGCGAACAGCAGGTCGCCATCTCCGCCGGTGCGGGCTACGACGGGCTCAACCGCGGCCCGGCGCTGTTCGTGCTCGAAGGCTCGCCCTCGCCGGGGCAGAGCGTAGACGCCCTCGCCGCCGCGCTGCGCGCCGAATTGCAGAAAATCCGCGACGAAGGTGTGTCGGCCACCGAGCTTGCCCGGGTCAAAACCCAGGCGCTGGCCGCCAAGATTTACGGACGCGATTCACTGATGGGGCAGGCGATTAACATCGGCCAGCTTGAAACTATCGGGCTGGACTGGCGCGACGACGAAATCCTGCTCGAAGGGCTCAAGAGCGTGACCGCCGAGGACGTGCAGGCCGTTGCCAGGCGTTATTTCAGTGACGACACCCTCACCACCGCCCGCCTCGAACCGCTCAAAAAATAAATCTCCCGGATACCACCACCCATGAAGCAAGCCGTTTTTTCCCTCTGTCTGGCGAGCCTGTTCGTTGCCACCGGCAACGCCTTTGCCGGGCCCAACATCCAGCAATGGACGGCCCCCACCGGGGCGCGTGTCCAGTTCGTCGAAATTCACGATCTGCCCATGCTCGATGTCCAGATCGACTTCCCCGCCGGCAGCGCCTATGACCCGCCCGCCAAGAGCGGCGTCGCCAGCTTCACCAACAGCCTGCTCGACGCCGGTGCGGGCGAGCTCGACGAGCAGGCCATCGCCGACAAGAGCGCCGACCTTGGCCTCGTCCTCGGCGGTTCCACCTCTGAAGATCGCGCCAGCCTGTCGCTACGCACCCTGTCGTCCGCCGCCGAGCGCGACGCCGCGGTGGAATTGGCCGCGACCGTGCTCACCCATCCCCGCTTCCCCCTCGAAGTGCTGGAGCGGGAACGCAACCGCGCCCGCGCCGGGCTGAAGGAATCCCTCACCAAGCCCGCCACCCTCGCCGCCCGCGCCTTCAACGCCGCGATTTACGGCAGCCACCCCTACGGCGCCAACGTCGATGACGCAAGCCTGACCACCCTGACCCGCGACGACCTGATCGCCTTCCATGCCCGCCATTACGGCGCCAACACGGCCCTCGTCACCCTCGTCGGCGACATTGACCGCGAAACCGCCGAACACATCGCGCTCACCCTCACCTTCGGCCTGCCCACTGACGCCCCCACGCCCGGCCCGCTGCCCAAACCCGCGTTGCCGGAACCTCAGGAAAACCACATCGCCAATCCTTCTGCCCAGGCCCATATCCTCGTCGGCCTGCCGGGCATGAGCCGTGACGACCCGGACTATTTCCCGCTGCTGGTGGGCAATTACGTCCTCGGCGGCGGCGGCTTCGTCTCCCGCCTGACCCACGAAGTGCGCGAGAAGCGCGGCCTCGCCTATAGCGTGTACAGCTATTTCGAGCCGCGTCAGGTCGCCGGCCCCTTCACCATCGGCCTCCAGACCAAGGGCAGCCAGAGCAAACTGGCGCTCCAACTGGTGCGCGACAACCTCGCCAGCTTCATCCATGACGGCCCCAGCGCCGACGAACTCCAGGCCGCCAAAGACAACCTCATCAACGGTTTCGGCCTGCGCCTCGACGCCAACCGCAAGATTCTCGATTACGTGGCAATCATCGGTTTCTACGGCCTGCCCGCCGACTGGCTCGAACGCTACCCGCGCGAAGTCGACGCCGTGAGCCGCGAAGCGATACGCGATGCCTTCGCCCGCCGCGTGCTGCCCGAGCACCTCGTCACCATCATCGCTGGCGGCGACGGCGACACCAGCCCGCCACCGGCTCCGGCCAATGAGGCAGCCGCCAGCGAGGAAACCCAAACCCCGGCAGACGACAGCACGCCCTCGCCCGTCGTCGAGTCCAGCCCCGTGATCAAACCCGAAGCGGAAACCGCTCCGGCGCAATAAGCGCAGGGGCGGGTTTGCAGCCTGCCCCTGCGCCTCATGCACGCCTTTTCCCCGACATCATGGTTAGCCCGACCCGCAAAATTCGCATCATCGGCGGCACGTGGCGCTCACGCCAGATCGAACTCACCCCCGCCCCCGGCATGCGCCCAACGCCGGATCGGGTGCGCGAGACGCTGTTCAACTGGCTGGGCCAGCGTCTCGACGATCTGGCCTGCCTCGACCTCTTCGCCGGTTCCGGCATTCTGGGGTTCGAGGCCGCCTCCCGCAGCGCCGCCACTGTCACCCTGATCGAGCGCGAACCGCGTGTTTTTGCCACCTTGCAACACAATGCGGCCCTGCTGGAAGGCAAAACAGAAAAATCCGCGCGCAAACTGGAGCTTTATCGCGGCGATGCGGTAGAATTTTTGGGTTCTACGGCGAAAAAATTCGATGTAATCTTCGTCGATCCGCCTTACCGGCAAGGCTGGATCGAACGGGTGGCGCCGCTCCTTGACCGCGTACTCGAGCCTGATGGCTGGATCTACGCCGAAGCGGAAACGCCGCTCACCGACCTGGCCGGTCGACAAACGCTGAAACAAGGCCGTGCCGGACAGGTTCATTTCCATCTCATGAGGCGTATGCAGGCATGAAAGACACGGTGGCGGTCTACCCCGGCACCTTTGACCCGTTTACCCGCGGCCACGAAGACCTCGTGCGGCGGGCCGTCGGCATCTTCGATCACGTCATCGTCGCCATTGCCGTCAGCGCGGGCAAGGGGCCGCTGTTCTCCCTCGACGAGCGCATCGCCATCGCCCGCGAAGTGCTACAGCCCTTCCCCACGGTCGAAGTCGCCAGCTTCAACACCCTGCTGATCGAATTTGCCCGCCAGCGCGGGGCCAAAGTCGTGCTGCGCGGGTTGCGCGCCGTGTCCGATTTTGAATACGAAGTGCAGATGACGAGCATCAACCGCAAGCTCTGCCCCGAAATCGAAACCCTGTTCCTCACCCCCACGGAAGAATACAGCTCCCTCTCCTCCAGCGTGGTGCGGGAAATCGCCCGTTTCGGCGGCGATGTCAGCCGGTTTGTGCATCCAACCGTCATCGACCGCCTGCAACAAAAGTTCTGATTTGTCTTAATTCAAAGCAACCGCAAGGAACCCCCAGCATGTCTCTGATCATTACCGACGAATGCATCAACTGCGACGTTTGTGAACCCGAATGCCCCAACGGCGCCATCGCCCAGGGTGACGAAATCTATGTGATCGACCCTTCCAAATGCACCGAATGCGTCGGCCACTTCGACGAACCCCAGTGCATCCAGGTCTGCCCGGTCGATTGCATCAGCCCCGACCCCGCCCATCCCGAATCGAAAGAAGCCCTGCTCGTCAAGTTCACCAAGCTCAATCCGGCTTGAGCGCCCCGAGCGCAAGACAACAGGCAAGACAACAAAAAAGCAGACCCGGTGTCTGCTTTTTTGTTGGACGCGACCATGCGTCGAACGCGGGCGCAAAACCTCACGCCGCCGCCCGCTTCTCCCCATCGCCGCCATCGAGCTCGTCCATGCTCAGCGCCTGCCGGATACCGTCCTGCAGACTGGAGAGTTCCTGCATCAAGGTCATCACGCTGCTGGCGGACTGCTTCAGCTCATCAACCCGATTTTCCAGCGTGTCGGTCGCCTGGTGGATGCGCTTGACGCTCTCCAGCCTGCGCTTCAACTGCAACTGATATTCCCTGACCTGAATTTCCAGCGGCGCCATCACTGCGCGCAGCCACTGCTCGACATCATGCTTGGCCGACTCGAACGTGCGCCGCGCCTGCGCCGCCACCGTCTCGAAAAACTTCTGGGTGAGGATGTGTTTCTCGGTCGTCACCAGGGCCAGCGTGGTGTTGAACTGGCGGTCAAACGCCCTCTCCAACCGGGTCAGCTCGTCCTCGTAACGGCGGGTTGAAAACACTTCGGGCGCGGCCAGCCTCAGCCCGTGCTCGACGCTGAAACGGCGGTACATCGCATCGAGCATATTGGAAATCTCCGTGACCTCCACCGTCGATTTATCCAGATTCGCCCGCAGACTGGCAAAAAACGCCTTCATCGCCCCGCGCAAGCCGGATGAAAAACTCGAATCCAGCATCGCATCGCGCGTCTTGCGCGTCTCATCCCGCAAGGCTTCCAGCCCCAGATGGGCAAACAGCTTGTTGGACAAACTGGAAAAGACCGAACGCACGGCGTAATACTTTTGCAGCCCCTGTTCGAACTCATCCTTTTCGGCGCGAATCTTCTTCATCATGTATTCGATGACGCTCTGATTCTTGCCGCGCAAATCGCTCAACTCCTGCAATTGCTCACGCACCCCGGTGAGGCGGGCATGGAGCAGCACATCGGTTTGATGAATCAGATCGCGGGTTTCGCCCAAGGTATTATTGCGCACCAACTCCTGTTTGGTCGGCAACAAATCTTCCGATAACGAACGCTCCAGCGCCGGCAGGCGACTCTTTTCGAGCAGGGCCACATCCTTGTTGACCCGCGCGACCAGCCCTTTCTGCGCCGAGACCGGGAAAATCATATCCGGCGTAATCCCGAGGGTCTCCGCGACCGACGCCACCTGATGATCGATTTCGGCATTGATATGGGCCTCGTCGCGCAAACCGTCCCACAAACCGTCGATCTTGTTGAGCACGACCAGCCGCCCTTTCTGGCGCGAATCCCCGCCTACGTAATTGCGCCACACCGCCATATCGCTCTGGGTAACACCGGTATCGGCGGCCAAAATGAACAGCACGGCATGCGCATTGGGCAACAGCGAGAGGGTCAAATCCGGCTCCGCGCCAATCGCGTTCAGCCCCGGCGTGTCGACCACCACCAGACCCTGCTCCAGCAGGGGATGGGGGAACTGGATCATCGCGTGACGCCACTTCGGAATTTCCACCAACCCGTCATGGCCCGGCTTGAGCCCCTCGTCCCCCTTGGCGTCGATCTTGAACCCCAGGCGCACGGCCTCGTCCTGCGTCACCCGGTTCACCTCGCCCACCCGCGCCAGCGCACTCTGCAAACCGGAGGCAGAACCGGCATCCAGCGGCACCACCGTCCAGCGCTCGGGCGCATGTTTCAGCTCGCTCACCGGCTCCGGGTGTACCCGCGACTCGATCGGCAACAAGCGCAATTCCGGCTTGCCTCCCGCCGGCCACAGCAACTCGGTCGGGCACATCGTCGTGCGCCCCGCGCTCGACGGCAGGATGCGATTCCCGTAACCGGAAAAGAAGATCGCGTTGATCAGCTCCGACTTGCCGCGCGAGAACTCGGCCACAAACGCGATGGTGAGCTTGTCATCACGCAGGCGCTCAACCAGATATTGCAGGCGCAAATCCGCCTGTGCGTCGCTAACATCGTTACGAATCAACCAGTTACGCAGCCGCAATACCGCATCGATCGTATCACTGCGCCAGCGGCTGTAGGCAGAGAACTGTTCGGCCAGGGTCATAAACTTTCACCAGTGGTTGTGGCGGACGGCAAGGCGCGTCCAGTAATCCTGGCAGGATAACGCCGAACGCGCCCGCGTGCCATGCCTGCGGTACGGCACTGGCTACAATTTGTTGGCAGCACCGCGCCAGCACTAAGGTGTCCCCCAGAGTCAAGACAGAAACAGCGTTAGTTTAAGCTGCACATTCAACTTCACCCGCAGCTGCTCGGCGCTGCCCCGGTCTTGCTTCTGGTTTGGTTGTCGAGCGCCTGATGGGGGCGCTCCGTGTTGTAGAAAACGAAATACTCGCTCAGGCCGATCATCAGCTCGCCCATCGTGGCGTAGCCCTTCAGGTAGACATCTTCGTGCTTTAGCCTCCATGCTGTTGCTGATCCGCCAACTCAGTACCTTGCGCAAGTACCCGTCCCCTCTCACGCGAGCGGGAGAGGGAAAAAATGCGCCCTGCCCCAGCGGAAAGGGGCATCCATCTGGAATTGCGGGTAAACCTCAGCCCCAAGGGCGAGGGGAGATCAGAGCGGCTTTGCCGCCACAAACGCATGCTTTTGGAATTCGTGCGATTGCTCTGGTTTCGCGGGCGTGCGTACGTCGTATAATCCCGCGTTCTGCACTCGCTGCCTTCTTTTCTTTCAGTTGTCGCCCATGTCCCGTTTTGCCTCGCGCCCAAGGCGCACCTTTCGCCGCATTGTTGCCGCTATTGCCGTGCTCGGCCTTGCTGCCTGTAGCAGCGCCCCGCTGCGGCCGGAGACCTTCGCGCAGGGAGATTACCGCTACACGATTGAACACGCGCGCTGGCAGATCGGGCAGGAAATGGACGAAAACCAGATCACCGGCCTGTCGATCGCCTTGATCGACGACCAGCGTGTCGTCTGGGCGGAAGGTTTCGGCTTCGAGGACGCGGTGGGCGGCATCCCCGCCACCACCGCTACGCCTTACCGCCTCGGCTCGATCGCCAAGGTGATGACCGCGACCGCAGCGATGCAGCTTGCCGAAGCGGGGCGGCTCGATATTGACCATCCTCTGGCCGAGGCCCTGCCCGGTTTTTCGGTGCGCTCGCGCTTTACCGGCTCCGCTCCGATCACCCCGCGCAACATCATGACCCACCATTCGGGCTTGCCGTTGAATTATCTCAACGGCATGTTTGGCTACGGCAAGACGGAACCGTTTGCCGGGCTGGTCGGCGCGGTGAAAAACAGCTATGTCTCTTATCCGCCCGAATTCGTCTTCGCCTATTCCAACCTCGGTTTTGCCTTGCTGGGCACGGCGATCGAAAATACTGCGGGCGAGCCTTACGCTCATCATGTCGAACAGCATCTGTTCGTCCCGCTGGGCATGGTGGCGAGCCGCTTCGAGTCCAAGCCGGAGGTGAAGGTGTATGACCATGGCCGGGAAATCGAGCCGCTCGCCTTGCGCGACCTGCCTGCGGGCGGGCTGGTGTCGACGGTCGAGGACATGAGCCGCTTCATGCACTGGATGTTTGCCGATGGACGCCTGGCCGATGGACGTCAATTGCTCGGCGCTGACCTGCTGGGCGAGATGCTGCGCCCGCAAAATGGCCATGTGGCGCTTGATCTGGGGATGAAGACGGGGCTGGGTTGGCAACTCTCCGGCATCGACATCCACGGCGCGGGCACGGTGGCGAGCCACGGCGGCACCATGCTCGATTCCCACAGCCTGATGATCGTGCTGCCCGAACACAAGCTGGGCGTGATCGTGGCGGCCAATTCCGCTACCGGACAGGGCGCGGTCAAGACGGTGGCGGCGCGGACGCTGGCGCTGGCGCTGGAAGCCAAAACCGGCATCCGCCAGCCCGCGCCGGTCACGCCGCCCGTGGTGGCGGACGCGGCCTTGCCCGCCGAGCAACTCGGCCATTACAAGGCGTGGTACGACTCCCTGATCGGCCTCGTCCACGTCAGCCCGACCCGCAGCGCGCTCGACGCCGAAGTGATGGGGCATACCCTGCAGCTTCGTCCCCGTGGCGCGGGGGAATTCGGCCTGCGTTACAAGCTGTTCGGCCTCATTCCGGTGCAGGTTGCCAGCTTCGACAACATCCGCATCTCCACCCGGAAGATCGCCGGGCGCGAAGTGCTGGTCGGCCATTTCGGCGCCGACACCATGCTGGTCGGCGAGCGCCTGAACCCGGCGCCGATCCCGCCCGCGCTGCTCGATTTCGTCGGCGAATATGAAATCGTCAATGAGGGCATGGGCATCACCCCGGAGATGATCGCGGTCAGCATCGAGGACGGCATGCTGGTGGGGAACACCCGTTTTGCCCAATTGCCCGGCTTTGTGCTGCGCATCGGCCTGACCCCGATTTCCAGCACTGAACTGCTGGTGTCGGGTCTGGGCACCGGCAAAGGAGAAACGATTGCGCTCTCGGTCGAGCAGGGCGAGCAGGTGCTGCGTTTCTCCGGGCTGGAGCTGCGCAAGAAAAAACGCCATCTGGCCGCAGTGGTCGAGAAGTGAAGCGCGTGCTTGTCGTTTCGTATTCGCAAAGCGGCCAGCTCAGTGACATTGTGGCTGCTCTGGTGCGCCCGCTGGTGGCAGCCGGGCTCAGGCTTCATCATGAAGTCTTGCGCCCGCAACCCGCCTTTCCTTTTCCGTGGCCGTTTTTCGCTTTTCTCGACGTGTTTCCCGAATCGGTGCGTCTCGACCCGCGCCCCAATCAGGCGCTCGCACTGGATGACGCCGATGGCGCCGATGAGGCCGATTTCGATCTGGTGATTCTGGCCTGGCCGGTGTGGTACCTGTCCCCGGCACAACCGGTCAGCGCCTTTCTGCAAAGCGCCGCGGCCAAACGCCTGCTCGGCGGGCGTCCGGTGGTCAGCGTGGTGGCGTGCCGCAATATGTGGCTGAGTGCCTTCGATACGCTCAAGACGCTGGTGGCAGAGGCGGGCGGGCGGCTCGTCGACCACGTGGCATTTACCGACGAATCCCCGGCGCTGGCAACCTTCATCACCACCCCGCGCTGGATGTTTACCGGGCGGCGCGATCGTTTTTTCGGTCTGCCCCCCGCCGGCGTGAACGCGCAGCAGACCGCGGGCGCGGCACGCTTCGGCACGGCGCTGGCGCAAGCCTTGGCGCGGGACGAGGAAAAGCACGATCAGCCCATGTTGGGCGGTTTGTGCGCGGTAAAAGTCGCGCCCCACCTGATCCTCTCCGAGCGCGCCGGGCGGCGTGCCTTTCAGGTCTGGTCGGGGCTGATTCGCCGCTGTGGCCGTGCCGGACAGCGGCGACGCATTCCGGCGCTGGTGCTGTTCCTGATCTATCTGGTGGTGCTGATCGTGACCGTGGTGCCGCTCAATCTCGCCCTGCAACGGCTGGCCGCACCCTTGCTCGCCCGCCGCATCGCGGCGCTGACGCGCCATTACGAACAACCTTCGGGCGCGGGCGACGCACGCATGAGCGCCCATGAGTGAGGCTTTTATCACCGCAACGGCGGCGGTGCTGCCCAATGCGCCGGTCGATAACGACGCCATGGAGACGGTGCTGGGGCAAATCGGCGGCCAGCCTTCGCGCGCGCGCCGCATCGTGCTGCGCCAGAACGGCATCGAGACCCGCCA
>BNUB01000060.1 GCA_025997045.1 Betaproteobacteria bacterium | reverse complement strand
GACTCGGATTACTCCGGAACTCGGCCCAGCATTCTGCGATGAACTCATTGATATTCTCCCCTGCGAAGAGTGAAACCTGATCACCGACGCCTTGTTTCATAGTCTCATTATAGAGCTTGACCACATCGGCGTCAGCCTGCAACCCAAGAAGGGCGTCAAGCTGGTGGCCCAGTTCATGATCGGCGATGGCCTTGATGTTTCCTGTCCCTACCGGATGCCACTTGCTCGCTACATCGTTTGAAACATCCCGCAGGAACCTGTCCGGGGCATTGCCATAGATGGCGTTTACCGTTATTCCGTTCCCGCTCTTGCCCCCGGAAAATGATAGCGCATACGCTCCTTCAGGAACTTTCTTGAGGGTGACGAAATTTTTCGCGGCAGCGATTGCTTCGTCGTGTGGAATATCCAAAATGGCCGCAAGCTTCACCGCTTCTTCTTCAAGCCTGCGCTCATAATCAAGCTGGTAGAGGGCCTGAGTAGTCCCGATGAACTGTTGGTTTTTCCGCAGCTCCGGGAAGTCGCGGCAGTGCTCCCACATGCTGCGGTTCCACGCATTTGCGACTTCTGTCGTGATGCCAGTGTAGTCCGCAGCATCTGCAAGGTTGTTTCGTACCGCCCATTCGGCAGCCTGTTTTGCCGTCGGTTGCGCCACAAACACCATAGACTTGAGCGTACCGTTACCGGTCAAGGCGTTCTTGAACGCAGCGCCCAACGCAGGCGACACGCTGTCGATTTTTTGCTGGGCAATGTCGCCTGTCAAACTCGCCCCCGGCGCATACCCCCAACCCCTGTCGATTCCTGGTGGTGCGCCTGTCTTGTCGTCGAGGAGATTCCAGCCTTCGGGCGGCTCGGTTGCTGCGCCATCGGCAGGGCGCCTGACGGCAATGACCCGGCAATGACAAAACCATCCGTTGGGTGGGAAATTGGTTTGCCAGAAGGGGTGGTCATGAGGCAGCGTCAGCGCCATATCGCCCCACTGCTTGTGGAGCGGGCGCGGATGTTTCACTCCTTCGTCGTGGACGTATTTCCAATATGGGCGCAGCTTGAGCAAATCTGGATCATTGAGCTGTCGCCACCGCCCGGCGGCGTAAGCGGTCGAGACGTTGGTCTCGAAAATAACCCGTGTACGCCATGCCTCCCCCTTGGCGCTACCTTCGCCCGTCCAGCCATGCCAGCCGTGTTTCTCGACAATGGCCTGGAAGTTTTTGCGAAACGTCTCCAGTCCCTGGCGTTCCAGCGGCGCAACTGCTGCCTGCAGGTCATGGAGTAGATCAGTCTTCATCGCCCCCGCAACAACAAACGAGCGGTCATGCGCAGACTGCCAGATGTCATCCCATCGCGTTGTTCCCTTGACCTCCTTCTGCCGGAAGAAATCAACCGCCTCTTCAAACGCCTGCCCGAACGCTCCATTCAATGCTGCCATTACAGCCTCATCTTGCGCAGCTGCGCATCGATCCACTGCCAGTCATCCCGGCATTCCACGTCACACCAGCGCAAGCCGGGCGCGACCGGTTCCCCGCAGTTAAGGCAAAACCCGGTGGCTGTCGGCCCTGCTGGTGCACGCCAGGCGAGCTCCACGGATGCAATCCGCTCGGCCTGCTCGTTTGCCCGATCTATATCGTCACTCATCGCCCGGCCTCCACATCACGCATACCCCGGTATTCCGCGATGACATAAGCCTTCGCCATCAGCTCAATCAATTCCCCCGTCGGCAGGTCGCCATATATCTGCACCAGCAGCTCCTGAAATTCATCCGGACTTGCGTCGGGGTGGTCACTGAGAATTGACCCGATGCGCTCGATCCAGTTGTCGAGTACCGGCTGTGCCTCGGCGGCGCCCAGGCGGGCGAGATTCAGCGTGTCGACGGCATCCCTCTCCGGCGCCGTGCTGACCGGCTCGGCAAATCGCGCCCCCGGCGCAGCCTCGGGCGCAGGAGGTGGTTCGCGTCTGCTCCACCCGTCCCCATACTTCGCCCGCGCGGCCTCCTCAGACAGCTCGAACCCCAGCGAGGCGACATTAACATCCGTCTCGCTCTCGACCTTGCGGTCGACCTCCTCCTTGATCTGGCGATACACATTGCACGGCCCGATGCCGTGGAAATCGCAGATCCATTTGATCAAGGTCTGGTTCAGCGTCTCGGAGAGCAAGTCAGAATCCGCCTGCACCAGATCCAGCCGCACGTCGGCGCGCTCCTTCGCTGCCGCGGCCAGCGCCCCGCCGGATTCCATCCCCGACTCCTGCCCCAGGATCACCTCGGCGATGGCGCTGTCCATCACCCGCACCAGCTCGGCCTGCGTCGTGACATTACCGCCGCCGCCGGCCTCCAGCAGCTCGATCAACGCGCCTTCCGGGGTCATGATGTAGCCGTCGTTGGAGAACGCCCGCAGCGCATCTGCCAGCGTCTTTTTATCCTTCGCCTCCGCGTTATTGGGGTAGCGCCCCCACGGCGTCGGCGCGCCGAACCGGTCGCAGAACTTCGCCCAGCCCACGATCCCCCGGCGCTTGAAATACACCGGCCAGAACAGATACAAGCCCAGGCCCGTGCCATAGGGATTGTCGTCACGCGGATTCACCCGGTGCACAATGAACTTGCGCGCCGGAAGCGCCTCGCCGCGCAGCATGTCGCCTGAAGTGAGCAGGCGCAATTGTGGCCCGCTGCTGTCATCCGCATCGACATAAACAAAGCGGCGCGGGCGGCGCACGGGTATGCGCAGTGGCAGCAACTTGTCGTCGACCGCCTCCCATATCACCTCCACAACCGAGTAGCCGACGATGAGCGCCCCCATCAAGTCGCGGCAGAGCTGGTCGAACGGAATGCGCCGCAGCAGCGCCGTGAGCGCCTCCGCGCTCTGCGTGTCCCCGGTATTGATCGGCTCGACCGCCCACGGCCTGCTCACCAGGGCGCCGATCCGGCGGTGCAGGTTCGCAAAAACCTTCGCGTCGCGCGCCAGTCATCGAGCGAACAAACCTTGCGGGCGCTGGTGTTGCGGCTGGATGCCGTGCAGGCCATGCACACGCAGGAGAGCAACCGCTTGGAGGTCTCGCGTGAGAGGCTCGAGGCTGACATCGAAAGCCATCTCGAATGGCTCAATCAAGAGATGAAGCGTCTTGTCAAACAGATTCGGCAACATATCGACCAGGATCCTGACTTGAAAGACAGACAGACTTTGCTCGACAGTATCCCCGGCGTGGGCGAACGCACCATCGCCATGCTGATCGCATTCTCTGTCTCGCCGCAACGCTTTGACAATGCGCGACAGGCCACTGCCTTTGCGGGTCTTGACCCACGTCAGCATGAATCCGGCAGCAGTGTCCGCGGCAAGCCGCGTTTATCCAAAATCGGCCGCGCTTTCTTGCGTAAATCCCTCTACATGCCCGCGATGGTGACGCTTTACCGCACCGACTGGGGGAAACGCTTCTTCAACCGTCTGTCTGCCTCAGGCAAGGCCCCAAAACTCATCATCGCCGCCATGATGCGCAAGCTCATTCATGTCGCCTTCGGTGTCCCGAAGTCGGGCAAACCCTTCGACCCTGCCTTGCACGGCGCTTGACGGGGATGGCAGTATCTACGCCTGTACCCACGCTATGACAGGAAAATTCGTGCGATGGCCCTGGCAGGACGCCTAGCGTGCAGTGCGTGGGAAAAAGGTGGAAATGCACGATGCCAGATGTAATTCGGCGGCTTCGCGCAGTTGGGCGAAGATCGCGGGTTTGAGACAGATGTCGGCCCATATCCGGGGGTCGATTTTGGCTGCGGCCTCGTCGCTGGCCTCGTTGTCGTGATCGGCATGGGCGATGGCGACGGCGATGTGCAGCAGCTCGGCTTCGAGGGTGTGTTCGCCACTGAGGCGCGGCAGGATCTGGGCGCCGATGATGCCGGCGAAAGCGTGCGGCAGGCGCCAGGCGTCCATCAGCGCGGCGCCGACTTCGGCATAGTCGCAACCGATGATGCGGCGTTCGGCTTCGTGCAGGGTTTCGTTACCGGCTTCGGCGCTGGCCCATGCCTCGGTGGCAAGTTCGGGCACGGTCTGGTACATCACCAGGTGACCGATATCGGCGAGCAGGCCGATGACGAACAGGCGATCGGAGGCCGGATTACAGCTGATGTGGGCGACCTCGCGGGCGGCGAGCGCGCGCATCATGCAGCCGTGCCAGAAGCGTTTCATGTCCATGTTCTGCGGCTGGATGCCTTCGAACATGGAACTGACCGACATCGCCAGCACCAGCTCGTGCGTTTGTTGCAGGCCGAGAATGGGAATGGCGCGTTCGACGCTGTCGACCTTGCGCGAAAAGCCGTAGAAGGCGCTGTTGACCAGGCGTAATACGCCGGTGGTGAGCGCGGGGTCGGCCGCCACCAGGCGTGCGACTTCGAGCACCGAACCCTCAGGCGATTCAAGCTGTTCGCGGACACGGTGATAAACCGAAGGAAGAACGGCAAGACCTTCGATGTTGCTGACGAGTTCCTGGGCCGAATGCATGACTGGCGTCTCTGGTGGGCTGGGGGAATTATCGACGATCGGACGGCAAACGGGAATGTCTGCCGTCAAGGCGGTGTGATTATCGTGGTGATCGGGTGGCTGCCGCGTTCCAGTGCGACTGGACGGTGAGCAGCAGCTCGGTAAACACCTTGGGGCTGCCGGCGACGAGGTTGCCGGAGGTGAGGAAATCGTCTTCACCGCTGAAGTCGGCGACAAAGCCACCGGCTTCCTGAATCAGCAATACGCCTGCGGCCATGTCCCACGGGGCGAGACCGATCTCCCAGAAGCCATCGAGGCGGCCCGCGGCGACGTTGGCGAGATCGAGCGCCGCAGCGCCCGGGCGGCGCAGTCCGGCGGATTTCCGGGTGAGGTCGCGGAACATGTCGAGGTAAGCATCGACGTGGTCGAACTGGCGGAAGGGGAAGCCGGTGCCGAGCAGCGCATCGGCCAGGCGCAGACAGCGCGAGACGCGGATGCGGCGCTCGTTCATGAACGCGCCCCGGCCCCTGGACGCCGTAAACAGTGTGTTGGTGTTGGGGTCGTAGATCACGCCGTGCTCAGGGATGCCCTTGCGGGTGAGCGCGATCGAGATCGCGTACTGGGGAAAACCGTGGATGAAATTGGTCGTGCCATCGAGCGGGTCGATGACCCACACGTAGTCGTCCTGCGGCCCGGTCGGGCCGGATTCCTCTGCTAGAATGCCGTGTCCCGGAAAGGCTTCGCGCAGAATCTTGACGATTTCCGCTTCGGCCGCGCGGTCGACTTCGGTGACAAAATCGTTGGGCGCCTTGGTCTCGACCGTGAGCAGGTCAAGCTGGGTTGCGGCCTGGCTGATGACTTTTGCGGCGCGGCGGGCGGCCTTGACGGCGATATTGACGGCAGGATCGAGGGTGGTGGAGTGCATGTGGCGGGGTCTCGGCAATGAAAGCTGCGGAAACGGTTGATTCTAATATGAACGGCCAGCTCACGCTTGATCGTGTCCGCATCGTGCTCTCCCGCACCAGCCATCCGGGCAATATCGGCGCCACGGCGCGGGCGATGAAAACCATGGGCCTGTCCCGTCTGTGGCTGGTGGCGCCCGCGTCTTTCCCGGATCCTGTCGCCGATGCGCGGGCCTCCGGCGCCGGTGATGTGCTGGCCGGGGCGCAGGTGGTGGCGACGCTGGAAGAGGCGCTGGCCGGAACCGTGTTTGTCGCCGCACTCAGCGCCCGACGGCGCGAACTCTCCCTGCCGCGCCTGCAACCGCGTGATGCGGTGAGCGAGCTCGTGGCGTGGAGCGAGAAAGGTGACGTCGCGCTGGTGTTTGGCAACGAGGCCAGCGGCCTGACCAACGCTGAGTTGGGCCTGTGTTCCCGCCCGGTGACGATCCCGACCAGCCCGGATTATTCCTCACTCAATCTTGCCGCTGCGGTGCAGGTGTTGTGTTACGAGCTGCGTCTGGCGGCCCTGGGGAGCCCTGGGCGTGGAGCCGAGTCCGCAGTGCTGCCCCAAGGCTCACATGTTCCCGCGCCGGCGACGCACGATGAGGTCGAGGGCTTTTACGCCCATCTCGAAACCGCGATCATCGCCAGTGGTTTCCTCGACCCCGAAAATCCCCGTCGTCTGCTGCCACGGATGCGACGGCTGTTTGGTCGGGCGCGGCTGGAAAAAGAAGAGGTCGCGATTCTGCGCGGCATCCTCGCGAGCTTTATCGACAATAAATAGTAAGATAAGCAGAATTTCTGCGATCGACGCGGCGGCTCAGGGCAGGCGTCGCTTTTTTTATCTGTGCGGAGCGTCACTCCCATGTTCGAGCATTTGCGTGAGGATATTGCCAGCGTGCTTGAGCGCGACCCGGCGGCACGCTCCCGTTGGGAAGTGCTGACCTGCTATCCCGGCGTCCACGCGCTGTGCCTGCATCGCCTCGCCCATGCGGCGTGGCGGCACGGCTGGTGTGTGCTGGGGCGTTTTATCAGCGCCTGTGGCCGTTTTCTGACCGGCATCGAAATCCACCCCGCAGCGGTCATCGGGCGGCGGGTGTTCATTGATCACGGCATGGGCGTGGTGATCGGCGAGACTGCGGTGGTCGGCGATGAGTGCACGATTTACCAGGGCGTGACCCTGGGCGGGACTTCGCTTTACCGCAATACGAAACGTCATCCGACCTTGGGCAAAGGTGTGGTCGTCGGCGCCGGGGCACAGGTTCTGGGGGGGCTCGAGGTCGGGGACGGGGCGCGGATAGGCTCCAACGCCGTGGTGATCCGCCCGGTGGGCGCGGGACAGACTGCGGTGGGCAATCCCGCGCACATCGTTGGCACAGGGCGCGGGAGCGGGCAGGGTGATGAGGGGGCTGACGTGCGCAGTGAGTTTGCCGCTTACGGCGTGACGTGTGATGCCAATGATCCGCTGGCCCAGGCTCTGCACGCCTTGCTCGACCACGCGGTCGACACCGACCGTCGCTTGCAACAGGTGGTCAATCGACTCGAAGCTGCGGGGATTGAATTCGATTCCGCTGTGGCCGCGGAGGACGATTTTAATGCGTCGGAATTGTCCAGAATGATGGATTGATCAATTGAGGGCAATTCAGCCTGAGCACGCCTGCGAAATAATTCCGGATTCAGCTCCGGATTTCGCGGCAGGAAACTCGTAATTGTCTCAAGGCTTTTTCTGCGCCAGTGTGGTCTTGGTCACGGATGCCGGTTTGGCGACACGTTTGGGGGCTGCTTTGGGGGCTGCTTTGGGGGGTGGGGCTTTCGCCACCGCCTTGGGCGGCGCTTTTGCCACGGTCTTGGCCTTGACGGGTCGGGTGTGGGCGGCGGTTTTGCGCTGTTTTTTCGCGCTCGCCAATTTGCCCGGCGCACGTCCTTTTTGTGAGCGCGCGCGGGGCTGCGGGCGGGCTTTGACCAGGGCGTTGTCGGGCAGGAGGAGGCTGACGGCCAGTGCGCCCGTGGGGTCGATGCCGTTGGGCACCAGCAGGGCGTGGCCTGCGCTGGCGCGGCTGCCGGTGGGGAGGGCGTTGAGTTGGAGGAGTTGGGGGAGGGTGAGCTTGTGGCGCCTGGCGACTTCTTCCAGTTTTTCGCCTTTGCCCAGGGTGTGGCTGCGCCAGCCTTTGCCGGAGGCGGCGAATTCGTCGAGGCGGGTGGCGAAACGGTCGGCGCGGTCGGTGGGGACGATCAGGGTCTGGCCGGGGACGGTGATTGCGGGGCGGTTGTAGCCGGGGTTGAGGCTGAGGAATTCGCGCAGCGGCATTTCGGCGTAGTCCGCCGCCGTGGCGAGATCGATGCCGCTGGGGGCGGGGACGGCGGTCAGCAGTTGCTCGTTGGCGACGTAGGGCAGCTCAAGCTGGAAGAGTTCGGGCGCGGCGATGATGTTTTTGATCGCCTGCAGTTTGGGGATGTAGTTGCGCGTCTCGGCGGGCATGTTGAGCGCGTCGTATTCGGCAGGCAGGCCTGCGGCGCGGTTTTTGTTGATGGCGTTGGCGACGGCACCTTCGCCCCAGTTGTAGGAGGCCAGCGCCAGTTGCCAGTCGCCATGCATCTCGTAGAGGTTTTGCAGGTAGTCGAGGGCGGCATTGGTGGAGGCGACGACATCGCGGCGCTCGTCTACCCAGTGATTCTGGGTCAGCTTGTAGTGGCGTCCGGTCGAGGGGATGAACTGCCACATGCCGGAGGCGTGGGCGCGGGAATAGGCGAGCGGGTTGTAATTGCTCTCGACCATCGGCAACAGGGCAAGCTCGGTCGGCAGGCCACGGCGCTCGATTTCGTCCACGATGTAGTAGAGATAGCGCCCGCCGCGCGACAGCACCTGCTTGAGAAAGCCGGGGTGGTTGAGGTAGAAGAACTGCTGCTCGGTGACGCGCTCGTTGCTCAGATCCGTGATGCGATAGCCGCGCCGGATGCGATCCCAGATGTCGTTGGCGTCATTGGTGAGATCGAGGGTGAGGACGCGCCCGGAGGAGGCGACTTCGGGGTCGATGTGTGGCGAGGGGACGGAGGTGAGGACGGAAGTGAGGGGGTCGTGGCTGAAATCGGTGGCGACTTCCTCGACTGGCGCTGGCCCGGTTTGCACTGCGGCGGCTGTTTCCTGTGCGTGTGCGGCAGGCGCAAAGACGAGTGTTCCAGCCGTCAGCGCGGCGAGAAACAGGAAAAACAGGACTGCATATTCTCTCGTCATTGTTCGTCCCGACCAAACAAAAATTCTAGCGGGCGGATTGATGAGCGTCAAACGAGGAAATATTTCTGTCGCGCCATATTTATAACGCTCTGTTTGCCTCGGCAGGCATGGTAAAGTGGCGGGATAGCAAAGTACAAGTGGCGAGAGACCCGTGGCATCCGTGATCCGTAACCTGACATGATGAAAGTGCTTGTCGTCGAGGACACCGTTACCAGTGCGTATGTGGTGTGCAACCAGCTCGCCAATATGGGCCTGACTGCCTTGCATGCCCAGGACGGAGAGACCGGGCTGGAGATATTCAAGCGCGAGCGGCCCGACCTGATCCTGCTTGACATCGTCATGCCGGGGCTGGATGGCTTCGAGGTTGCCCACCGTATTCGCCAGCTCGAACAGGATGGCGACTGGACGCCGATCATTTTCCTCACCTCGCGTACCGATGACCGCGATCTGCAGCGCGCGATCGATGTCGGCGGCGACGATTATCTGATCAAGCCGGTCTCCGAGATCGTGCTGCGGGCCAAGGTCAATGCCATGCGCCGACTGGCGCAGATGCGGGATTCGCTCCTGCTCCTGACCCGCAAGCTCGATGAAGCCAACCGCGAATTGCAGCGCCTGTCTTCGGTCGATGGCCTGACCAACATTGCCAACCGGCGCAATTTCGACGAAAAGCTGCTGCACGAATGGCGGCACTGTTCGCGCATGACGCTGCCGCTGTCGCTGCTCATCATCGACGTGGATGCGTTCAAACTCTTCAACGATCACTACGGTCACCAGTTCGGCGACGAATGCCTGAAGGCGGTGGCGCGGGAGCTGGAAAAGAATTCCCATCGCCCCAACGATCTGGTGGCGCGTTACGGAGGTGAGGAATTTGGCGTCATCCTGCCCGATACCATGCTTGAAGGCGCACAGTTGGTGGCCGAGGCGATGCGTGCCGGGGTAGAGGGGCTGGGCATCAGCCATTCCTGGTCGCCGGTGTCCAGCGTGGTGACGATCAGCATCGGTCTGGCGACGATCATCCCGCCGCGTGGCAGCGAGGGCGGCATCAGCGCCTTGATCCGGGCCGCCGACGATGCGCTCTATCAGGCCAAGGAAGGCGGGCGCAACCGGGTGCAGGCAGCATTGGGCGTGATCCGGGTCGCGGGCATCGGTGTGGCCTCGGTGGTGCGGTCGCCGCAGTAAGGCGCACGATTCAAAAAAGCCGTGCGCCGCGTTGCTGCCCCTGCCTGTGTAGTAAAGTAACCCCCATTTTCCAGACACCATTTTAAGCTGTGCTCAGTCCTGAGGACGAGCGGCCATGAGCGAAGCAAGAAACGGAATTACTACAGCCCGGTCTTCAAGGCGAAGGTTGGGCTTGGGGCAGTACGTGGGGTAAAGTTCTGGCCGGGGTATCCCGCGCCACGCGCTACGCCCGGCGCAAAGTGAAACCGATCAACGAAGACGAACTGTTGCTCAGTGAGCTCTCAGTGAGCTGATTGACAAGGAATACACTTGGCACCTTTCTATGGCGCTCACAAGATAGTGGTTTTCCTCAAAGCGTTGGGACACCTTGTGAATCGCAAACGGATACAGCGCCTGATGCGGCAAATGGGCCTGGCCGGGATGGCCCCCAAGCCCGATAGCAGCCGACCCCACCCGACACACAAAGTCCACGCTACGATGGGCGAGCTGATGGTCGGCCTGAGCGAATATTTCGTTTTCTACAACACGGAACGTCCCCATCAGGCGCTACGCCAGCAGAGGCCGGATACCGTGTATCGGAGCGCGGCAGGCAGCGAGGCGATGATCGTGGACAAGTTTGGCTGCGCGGTGGAGCAATCCCCTGTTCCGCTACGCTCCACAGGGGATTGCTCCACCGCAGAAACAAAAGCAATGACCAAACCAGAAGCAAAACCGGGGCAGCGCCGAGCCGCTGCGAGTAAAGTTGAATGTGCAGCTTAAACTAACGCTGTTTCTGTCTTGACTCTGGGGGTCACCTTATTCAAGTTATCAATAAAAACGTCAATAATTATTCGTCTCCATGCGTTTGGGTGCAATGGAGTATGCCGTAATATTTTTACCATTTATATTGCGAATTGGAATTAGTCCATGCTGGATTGGGCGAAGCGGCTGGATGGTTTTCTGGAATTCAACGGCGACGAAATCCTGACCGGCCCCGGCAAAATTTCGCACGAGCAGGCCAAGCTGCACGCGGAAACCGAGTTCGAGAAATACCGAATCGTGCAGGACAGGTTGTTCGAGAGCGATTTCGATCGCTTCCTTGCGCTGGAAGCGGAAGCCCAGAAAAAGCCATGAGTCGGATTGATGAGCTCATCGCCGAGTCGCAATCAGGGCAATTGCACGAATTTTGTAGAAAACCGAACAGATGGGCGCGATAGGCGTCGGAAGTGGCGGCGATGAAACGTCGGGCGCTCATTGCGCCCAAAGCCTCAGCCCAAACCGGCAAACTGCACGATTTCGCCCAGATATTTTTCCCAGCGCGAAAAGCGGTGATCGCCCCCCGGCAGCACAGTCTGGCGCGCCCCGATGTAGTAGGCAACCGCGTGGCGGTAATCCAGCACCTCGTCGCCCGTCTCCACCAGCAGCCAGTAACGTTCAGGACGGGTAATCCGCGCCGTCTCGAAGGTGCGCAGCTCGTCGAGGTGGGTTGGGGTGAGTTCAAAGCGCTCGCCGGTATAAAGATTCTCCTGCGGCCCCAAGTGCCGTTCCAGCGTCAGCGGCGCCAGCACCGCAGGATTCACCAGCACCGCCTTGAGCCCGTGGCGCTCGACCAGCCAGGTCGCATAATAACCGCCGAGGGAGCTGCCAATGAGCACCGGCGCGGTAGCGCAGCCTGCGATCTGTTTTTCGAGCAGCGCCATCGCCGCCCGCGGCGACACCGGCAACTGCTCGCACCACAGCGCATCCTCCTGGCCGTGTGCAGCAAGGTAAGCGCGCAGGCTGAGGGCTTTGCGTGAGGTCGGGGCGGAGAGGAAGCCGTGCAAGTACAGGATCATGGGGGTGGTGGGCAAGGGCAGGCGTGCAATTTATCCCACAAAGATGTTTTTTTACAAATCCTGTTTGTGACGACACCAACCTGTCCGGCGTCATCGCTGAACTTCAACAACGGCGTTATTCAGCCTTCGACGCCCAGGGTTATCGCCTGACGCCCGGCGTAGAGTTTTCCGGCCTGAAAGATGTTGTGCTTGCGCGCTTCAATGGTGGCTTTTTCATCATCGGACAGGCGGGATTTGTCGAGATTGTCTAGGCGCGTGTAATGGGAGCCAAGCGCCTGGCGTGCTTCATCCCACGGTAGTCCGCCTTTGCGGTTTTTCGGGAAGCGGTGGGTGGCATCCACCAGGCGGTATTGGCTGGGATCATCGACAAGCGGTAAATGCCGCTCCACCGTTTCCAGTTCCGCGAGGGCTTTTTTGAGGCTGGCGACCATGGCGGGGCTGTTGGCGTAGCGTTCGAGGTCGCCACGGACGATGATTTTCTCGGAAGCGACGATAAAGGCCAGATCGTTGCTTTTGCCGATTTCACGCACGTGTTTCAGCAAATCACTCCGGCTACTGTTCAGCGCAGCGGTTTCCGGTGTTTTGGCGACCACGACCGCAGAAACTTCCTCAAGTATCAACAAACGTTGAAGTTCAGCATGGCGATCGGGTGTCGTCATATCTGTTGCCAGTTCTTGCCAAGCGTTTTCTCGGCTTGGTCAGCCAGCCCGACCGCACGGACAAAATCGACACCCGCTCTGGCCCTGAGTGACCGCAGTGCCAAGGCGGGCAGTTCGATCAGGCGTATCCACGCCCAGGACGTATCCTCGTCGCCTGCGCGTCCTGCAGCGATTGATTCCCTAATGTAACGGTTTTCCGGCGAGAGTCCTTCACGTTCGGTGTCGGACAGGTAGCTCTTCGGCATTTCAGGTGTGGTTTCAGTCATGGGGATCTCCTTGGTCAGCAGTCTGGACGAATTTTATCTGTCCCTTTTGCGGGCGTCCATTTTGAGCCTTGGGGCGGGATTATTCGTCGGCTGTCTCCGCTTTTTCCGCCTTCTGCGTCCCGTACCGATAGCTCTTGCTGACAAATACCGGCTCGACTACGCCGCGGCGGTGGTTGATGACGACGGTGAGCAGGAAGCAGAAATTGCACATCAGGTTCAGGAGGCGGGGGAGCGGGGGCGGGATGTCGCGGCCTTCGGTTTCTACGCGCACGAGGCAGCGGATGGCTTGTTTGGCGGCGGCGCGGGCGAAGTGGAGGTGGGGGATGGGGGCGGTGCCGCGGGGGAGGACGAAATTTTTCAGGCGCTCGATGCCGACTTCGTCGCGGTAATGGGCGTAGCGTTCGTGGAGCCAGACGAGGTCGCTTTCTTCTATTGCCATTTTGCCGCGGAGGGAGCCGTTGGCGTGGAAGGCGAGCGGTTGCATGTGTTCCAGATCGTGGGCGATGTCGCTCAGCGTGCTGTCGGCGAGGGCGACGGAGACGGCCATGCCGAGGTGGGTGCAGAGTTCGTCGGTGACGGCTTCGTAGTCGGTGAGCCAGGAGGTGTCGTAGATAAAGCTGTAGCAGAGTTCGGCGCGGTTTTTGCCCGGTTTCATGTGGGTTCTCCTGGGGGCAAGGGTGGCGCATCCCGGCAGCAGGATGCCCACCGTGGCCCGGCACAAGGTTTTAGCGCGGGGTGTAGCGCAGACCGATAAAGGCATTGAACCCATCGTCGGTGTTGTAATAGCGGGCGGTCTCGTACTTCTTGTTGAAGAGGTTGTTGAACCGGCCTTCGAGGCGCAGCTCCGGGGTGAGGGCGTAGCTGGCGAGCAGATTTGCCAGCACGTAGGCCCCCAGCGTGCGCCCTTCCTGATTGTCATCGTAACGCTTGCCGACCGCGACGACTTCGGCGCCAACGTCGAGCTTGCCCCACACATGGGAGAGGTTGAACTTGGCCGAATCGCGGGCGCGGCGGCCCAGGCGCAGGTCGGTGTCTTCGTTGCGCGCATCGAGGCGGTCGTAGCTTGCGCCCAGCCGCCAGTCGCCCAGGCTGCCCGCATAGGCCAGCGTGAGCCCGCTGAGCTTTGCTTTGGAGATATTGTCGGCCTGCCAGGTGACGGGATTCGAGGTGATCAGGCCGGTGACTTTGTTGTAATACCAGGTCACGGATGCGGTGTGGGGGCCGTCTTCCCACAACAGCGCGGCCTCGCGGTTGCGCGCCTTTTCCGGTTTCAGGTTCGGATTGCCGTAGCCCCAGTATTTGGTATAGAGCTGGTAGAGCGTGGGGGCCTTGAACGCGGTGCCGTAGCTGAGGTGGGTGCGCCAGTTCGGGGTGAGGCGGTAGCCGTAGGCCAGGCTGTAGGTGTTTTCGTTACCGTAGCGGGAGTGGCGGTCGGCACGGGCGTTGATCTGTACATCATGCTGGCCGATGTGCGCCGTCCACCCCGCGAGGAAGGCGTTGTTGGTCATGCTGTGCTTGTCGTAATCTCCACTGGGCCCGATGCGCTGGCGCAGATTTTCGGTGGCCACGAGCAAATCCCCCAGCGGCAGCCGGACATCATTTTGCCAGGTGAGCTGCCGGGTGCGGGTGGACAGGTAGGTGCGTTCGCCGCCGAGGCCGAAATCATCCTGCTCGTCGATGCTCTGGCCGTACTGGAGGGTGCTCTTCCAGCGTTCGTCGAAAAAGCGGTTCCTGCTCGACACCTGCCATTGACGCTCCTTGAAGCGGGTGCGCCAATTGTCGACCCCGTCCAGGTTGCCCCAGGGGGGAACGTCGCCGCTGTCATAGTGGGACAGACCACTGTTTTCACGCACACTGAGGCCGAATTCATGGTTCGCATCGGGGCGGAACGCGAGCGCCGCCGAGCCGCCGGTGTTGCGGTAAGCATCCTCGTCGGCATCGCGGTGGGTGGAATGGCGCTGCGCGGAGATGCCGTCGGTGGCGTAGTGGTTGACGCCGACGCGGTAAGTCCAGTGTTCGTTACCGCCGGAGAGGGCCGCGTTGGCTTCGCGGGTGGCGTGGGAACCGTAACCGGCAAAGGCCTCGGCCTTGAGGCCGGGCGTGCCGCGTCGGGTGATGACGTGAATGACGCCGCCGATCGCATCCGCGCCGTAGAGTGTGGCCGCCGGCCCGCGCAGGATTTCGATGCGCTCCACTTCGGACAGCGGGATGTAGCGCAGCGGCGAGCCGCTCATGTCGATGGAATTGATCGGGATGCCATCGACCAGCACCTTGGTCTGATCTGAATTGGCTCCGCGCATGTAGAGGGAAGTCGAGGTGCCGACGCCGCCGCTGGAGGTGGTCTGGATGCCGGGTTGGCGCGTGAGCAGATCAATGATCGTGCCCTGTCCGGTGCGCTCGATCTCCGCCCGGTCGATGACGGTCATGTCGGCCAGAATCTCATTGACCCGGGTTTCCTGCCGGGTGGCGGTGACGACAATGGTGCCGAGCACCGGCACCCCGTCGCTGCCGCGTTGGGCCTGCGCGGGCAGGGGGAAGGCAAGGGCGACGGCGAGAACCGACAGGCAAAAAGCGGGCGTGGTGGATTTGTGTATGCGCATGGCTGGCTCCTCTCGACCTGCGTCCCCGCACGGTCGAACAGTGATCGACGAAAGGGAAGCACAGCGGGACAGGAGGAGCCGTGAAACCGGCGCTGCCACCCCGCAGCACTTCCATCAGCTCGCTTCGGGCCGGTATCCGGGCTCACAAGTCTTGATCTGTCGCCTTCCCAGGCTGAAACGCCCAGTGGCATGGAGGACAGACCCGCACTTGCTTACCGTTGCGGGGGCAGCAGCGGCTTTGTGCCTCGTGGGGCACGCACCGCTTTCCCGTTTAACCGTCGGCGTTGAAGGCCGACAGCACCAGAATGCGAAATCCCAGCCTGCCGGGGCCATGGAAATTCATGGGAAGAGAGGCAGACTGAAAGTGGGGCGGGAGGTTAGCATGTGTGGGGGCGTGTACGCCAGCGCATTCGCAGGAATTATTTCCCGTCAGCCTCACGCCGCCGCCGCGTCCCGCGCTGGCGACGTTGGTCGTTTCGCCCCTATAATGCCCCGGTTCACAACACGGATACACTGGGAGTACTGGAAATGAAACAAGCCCGACAACCCTGCAAGCCCGCGCGTCACCCCTTGGCCTTGGCGGTGGCCTCCGCGCTGGCGCTGGTGTCCTTGCCTGCGGCGGCGCAGACCTCGCAATGGCAGCTTGGTTCCCACCCGATAGCGACCACAGACACACACATCAACACCACGCAGATCAACTTTGGCGGGCACGAATGGGTCGTGATCGGGAACGATACCAAGGACATTTACCAAGGCACGATTACGGGTGGTATTTACTTTAGCGGTGCTTACGGCAATACGGCAGTACATCAACCGCTTGGCAGCGTAACCCTGTTGCTGAGTAGCAGCAATGGGGGTACGGGTTATGAGGCTGGAAACGGGTTTGGCACTTCGGCGTACCGCAGCGACGCATGCGGCACAACTCCAGGAGACTGTAAAGCTAATCACCCCAACGAATACAACGGCAGCACCTTGCAAGGCGCGATGGATGCGATAGCAGTGGGACTCGACAAAGAGCAGGACGTGATCAATGCGCGGACTTTGAAGCCGATGGATGCGGAGCTTCCTGGTAGTGAGGATGATTGGAAGCAAAACGACGGAATAAATG
>BNUB01000059.1 GCA_025997045.1 Betaproteobacteria bacterium | reverse complement strand
ATGTCTGCGTTGCCATTGACGGTCAACAGCGTGCTACCGGCTGAAATGCCGTTGGGCAGGTAGAAATTCAGCTTGCCGCCGCTCGCGTAAAGGCCGCCGGTGATGGTGCTGCCCTGATAAGCGTTCAGCGTGCTGCTGCTGTCAAGCAGGGTGACATCGCCCATGACGCCGCCGCGCAGGGCGAAGGTGGCTCCGGTGGTGTTCGTTACGGCTACGTTGCCGGTCAGGCTGCCGGTAAGTTCCAGCGTTCCGCCGTTGATGATGGTGGTGCCGATGCTGTCGCTCGTGCCGGAGAGGGTGAGCGTGCCTGCGCCATATTTGTTCAGAATACTGCCTGCCCCGCTGCTGGTGATGTTCCCGTCAAAGGTGGAAGACGTGTTCTGAGTGACTGTCAGGGCGTTGTATCCAAGATTGACCGTGCTGCCAAGCTCGCCGGACAATCCTTTGATGGTAGTAGCGTTGGAACCTATGCCGGAGATGTCGAAGGTTCCCGAATCGCCGATCACTACGCCGCTGGATTGAGCGATGGCGCCGTTTGAAACGAGCGCCAGCGTTCCTGCGCTGATCGTGGTCGCGCCAGTGTAGGTGTTCTCGCGGGAGAGGGTCAGCGTGGACGTGGGCGTGTCGCCTTTTTGTTCCAGTGAGCCGCTGCCGGAGATGATGCTGTCGTAAGCCACGTCACCGTTGAGGTTGAAGATCAGTGCGCCGTTGTTGGTCGTGTCGCGGTTGAGGTTTCCTGTCGTGCCGCCGTTGCCGATTTGCAGGGTGGCGCCGGCGGCGATGGTGCCGGCGCTGCGGCTGTCCGTGCCGGTCAGCACGGTGTATCCGGCGGTGTTGGTGAGGTTGATGTTGCCGCTGAGATTAACGCCGGTTCCGCCTGCAAGCCCGCTCCGCGTGAAGTAATACTCCGTGCCGCCGCTTGCGCCGGTATGGTTGAAATTCAGGGCGGTGCTTCCAGCACTGCCGCCGGAAATACTTGGTGCGTCAAGGATGCCCGCAGCCTCTCCGGCGGCTCCGATGTTGATTGTGCTGGTGTGATTACCAAGCCCGGCATAAATACCCGTCGTTGAAACCTTGCCGCTGTTCGTGATGTTCAGGACGCCGGTTGCTGTGCTGCCGCTCTGACTGAAACCAAGTGAAAACACACCGAGGTTCCAGTGAGAACCCGTGCCGTCCACAGTGACCGTGCCGCTGCCAGAGGAATGTCCAATATTGCCCCCATTGGAGTTAACCGTGCCGCCGTTCGTGATGTTCAGGACGCCGGTTCCGTTGTCACCGACAAACAATACAGCACTGGGAGTCCAGATTGAACCCGTGCCGTCCACAGTGGCCGTGCCGGTTGTGCCCGTAGAGGATCCAAGCGTAGGCACCCCGGTAGTAAGTATCCCGCCGCCGGTGATATTCAAAGCGGAACCGCCGCTGCTGCCGAGGTAGAAAATATCCCCGTATCCAATTTCGCCGGAGCCGATGGTGGCGGTACCGCCGTTGTCGATGGTGACGTTATCACTACTGGTCGGTACGCTACTCCCACTCCAGTTTGTGCCAGTAGTCCAGCTACCGTCACCGCCAGTCCAGGTTCTATCCACCGCCAGCGCCGTGTCTGGCGACAGGAGCAAGGTCGGAACCAGCCCCAGGGTGATGAAAAGCCCGAGGGCGCTGTGCGCCGTCGGGCGGGGAAAAGGCCGGGCAGGATTTACGATGCCGCTATTTTTGCTTGCTTGCTTGCTTGCTTGCTTGCTTGCTTGCTTGCTTGCTTGCTTGCTTGCGAAAATTGTTGCGGCGGTTTTGGAAAAGTCAAGGGAATTTGAAGGTTTTTGCATGATTTATTTTGCCTTTTGAAGGTGGAGGAAATTCGGGGGATTCTAGTTTTTTTGTGTGGGGCTGACGGTGAAATAATTCCTGCGAATGTGCTGATATTTCCCCGCAGGGACTGTGATCTGTGTCGAGCATTCGGGCACGACGCCAAGGCTTGCGATGCGCCGGGAGCGATGGCGTCTCGCCTCTGCTATTATCCGCACCCATGAGCTATCAGGTTCTCGCCCGCAAGTGGCGTCCAAAATCGTTTGCCACCCTGGTGGGGCAGGAGCATGTGGTGCGTGCGCTCACCCATGCGCTGTCTACCGGGCGACTGCACCATGCGTGGCTGTTTACCGGCACGCGCGGGGTGGGCAAAACCACGATTGCGCGCATTCTCGCCAAGGCGCTCAACTGCGAAACCGGGCTGAGCGCGGAGCCGTGCGGGGTGTGCGAGACCTGTCGTGCGATCGATGGCGATCATTTTCCCGATTACGTCGAGATGGATGCCGCCTCCAACCGCGGGGTCGATGACATGGCGGCGCTGCTGGAGCGCTCGGTGTATGCGCCGGTCGCCGGGCGTTACAAGGTCTACATGATCGACGAAGTGCACATGCTCACCGGGCATGCGTTCAACGCCATGCTGAAGACGCTCGAAGAGCCGCCCGAGCATGTCAAGTTCATCCTCGCCACCACCGACCCGCAGAAAATCCCGGTCACGGTGTTGTCGCGCTGTCTGCAGTTCAACCTCAAACAGATGCCGCCGGGCAAGATCATCGACCATCTGGCCCACATCCTGGACGAGGAACAGGTGCGCTTCGAGCCCGGCGCCTTGCGCCACCTCGCCCATGCGGCCAACGGTTCGATGCGCGATGCGCTGTCCCTGCTCGATCAGGCGATTGCCCACGGCGCCGGACAGGTGGTGGAAGAGCAGGTGACGGGCATGCTCGGCACCGTCGGTGACGATCATCTCCATGCCATCCTCGATGCGCTGGCGGCCAACGATGCCCAAGCCCTGCTGGCGATCGCCGACGACATGGAGGTGCGCAGCCTGTCGTTCGATGCCGCCCTGCAGGCGCTGGCTTCGCTGCTGGCGCGGGTTGCGCTGGTGCAGTTCGCTCCCGCTGCGGTGGTCGAGGAGCACGAACGCAACATCCTGCTGCCCCATGCCGCCCGGTTTGCGGCTGAATACCTGCAACTGGCCTATCAGATGGCCATTCATGGCCGGGATGAGCTGGCGCTGGCGCCGGACGAATTCACCGGCTTTACCATGACCCTGCTGCGCCTGCTGGCGTTCCGCCCCGAGCAGCCCCCCGCGCTGGGTTCTCCCGGGCTGACGGGCGGCGACAGTGGCCGGGCGCGGCCTGTTCCCGCAACCGCGCCCGCCGCAAACCGTGGCCCGGAACCTGTCGCGCCTCCACCGGCTCCATCAGGCGCATCTGCTCCCGCTTCCGCATCTGCATCCTCACTTGCTCAGGGGCGGTTCGCGAACCGCCCCTACATTTCCTCACTTTCCCCCTCACTTGCGCCTGTTGCGGCCAGCCCCGGGGAAGTTCCTGCGGCGGCGGACGCCGGGCCGGTTTCGGTGGTGGTGCAGCGGGAAATGCCTCCCGTGCGCACGGGCGACATCCCACCGTGGGAGGCGCTGCCCCCCGAGGCGATGGTGGACGCAGAGACGGTGCCCGCGTCGCGTGAGCGTGAGCATCCGGAACGAGGCTCCGCTCGACCCGAACACCGGGACGATGTTCCCCACGCTCCCCAAGCTCCCGGCGGCGAGGGGCGTGAGGGTGGCAAAGACGACGACAGCGTGAGCGCGGCGCTTGTCCGTGGCGATTGGCGGGCGGTGGTGCAGGGGCTGGGGTTGTCCGGCCTTGTGCGCGAGTTTGCCCAGCATTGCGAGTGGGTGGGGTGTGCGGCGGATCGCCTGAGCTTGCGCTTGTCGGAAGCGCATCGTCACCTGTATGAAATCAACCGTTCGCTGGTCGGGCGCATCGAAGAAGAGCTCGAGCGGGCGCTCGGACGCCCGCTCAAGCTCGTCGTCGACATCGGCGCGATCGCCGGTACGACCCCGGCCCAGCATGACGCGATCGAACGCCAGGCCCGGCATGCCGAGGCGGTGGCGGCGCTCGAGAGCGACCCTTTTGTGAGTGAGTTGATCGAGCGTTTCGACGCCAGCCTGCTTGAAGAGACCGTCAGGCTGCGCTGATTCACGGGTTGTCTTTTTATTTTTTGTGTACGGAGCGGTTCCCATGATGAAAGGTGGAATGGCCGGGCTGATGAAGCAGGCCCAGCAAATGCAGGAAAACATGAAGAAAATGCAGGACCAGATCGCGGCGATGGAAATCGAAGGCGAGGCGGGTGCAGGCATGGTCAAGGTGGTGATGACCGGCAAATATGAAGTGCGCCGGGTGGCGATCGACGCGTCGGTGATGGATGACAAGGAGATGCTTGAAGATCTCGTCGCCGCCGCGGTCAATAGTGCCGTGCACAAGATCGAAGCGACCTCGGCCGAGCGCATGTCCGGTTTTACCGCCGGGCTCAATCTGCCGCCGGGAATGAAGCTGCCGTTCTGACGGCGGCGTGATCGTGGCAGATTCAAGCGCCAGTCTGGATGAGCTGATCGGCGCCTTGCGTTGCCTGCCGGGGGTGGGGCCGCGCTCGGCGCCGCGCATGGCTTACCATCTGCTGCAGCGTGACCGTGCGGGCGCGGCGCGGCTGGCCGCCGCCTTGGGCCATGCGCTCGAAGTGCTGCGCCACTGCGAGCGCTGTAACGCTTTCAGCGAAGATGCGGTCTGCGCCCGCTGCGCCAACCCCAACCGTGATGCGAGCCGGTTGTGCGTGGTCGAAAATCCGACCGATCTGGCGATGATCGAGCAGAGCCAGTCTTACGATGGCATGTATTACGTGCTGATGGGGCGACTGTCGCCGCTCGACGGCATCGGCCCGCGTGAGCTGGGCCTCGACCGCCTGATCGTGCGCGCGACCGATGGCGTGGTGCGCGAAGTCATCCTGGCGACCAATTTCACCAACGAAGGTGAAGTCACCGCGCACACCATCGCAACACTACTGGGCACGCGGGGGCTGGCGGTCAGCCGCCTGTCACGCGGGGTGCCGGTAGGCGGGGAGCTTGAACACACCGATATCGGCACCATTGCCCAGGCGCTGGCGGAGCGGCGGGTATTGTAATGGGCTCACGTCCTTCTGCCCGGCGCCCTGGTTTGCGCAGGTATAATGGCGGGGAGATTCCGGTGCTGACAGGCTTCTCCTGGCGGGGTGGTTTGGCTATAATCAACGGGTTTTTCCAAGGTTTCGTTCCATTCGGGGCAAAAGTAAGGATTCATGAGGGAAGGGATCATGAGTGATCAGAAAATGGACAGCGGGCGTCGTAACCTCATTCTGGCGACATCCGCTGCTGGCGGCGTGGCTGCGGTGGCAACCGCAGTGCCGTTTGTTGCCAGTCTGACCCCGTCGGAGCGGGCGAAAGCCGCTGGTGCGCCGGTTGTGGCGGACATCAGCAAGCTCGCCCCCGGCGAGAAGATGGTGGTGAAGTGGCGTGGCAAGCCGGTGTGGATTGTGCGCCGCACTCCGGAGATGCTCGCCTCGCTGGGAAAAGTCGCTGACAAGCTCAGCGACCCCGGCTCGGAAAAATCCGATCAACCCGCCTACACCAAAAATGCGGCACGTGCGATCAAGGACGAGTTTCTCGTGCTGGTCGGCATCTGTACGCATCTGGGCTGCTCGCCTTCGGACAAGATCAAGACTGGCGGCGAAGAAGGAATGGCCGCTGACTGGCAGGGTGGTTTCCTCTGCCCCTGTCACGGCTCGCAGTTCGATCTGGCCGGGCGTGTGTTCAAGGCCATGCCCGCCCCGACAAATCTCGAAATTCCGCCACATACCTATCTGTCGGATAGCTCCATCCTCATCGGCGAAGATTCCAAGGACGCATAAGTCATGGCAGCGAATTCCAACTACGAGAAATACAAATCGAACGGTACCCTCCTGGGCGGTGTGCTGGAGTGGACCGACGCCCGCTTTCCACTTACCTCCATGTGGAAAGCGCACCTGTCCGAATACTACGCCCCGAAGAACTTCAACTTCTGGTACTTCTTCGGTTCGCTGGCGCTGCTGGTGCTGGTGATTCAGGTCGTGACCGGGATCTTCCTGGTCATGAACTACAAGCCCGATGGCACGCTCAACGCCTACGGCCTGCCGACGGCCTTTGCCAGCGTCGAATACATCATGCGCGAAGTCTCGGGAGGCTGGCTGATCCGCTACCTCCACTCGACCGGAGCCTCGGCGTTTTTCATCGTCGTTTATCTGCACATGTTTCGCGGCATCCTCTACGGTTCCTACCGCAAGCCGCGCGAGCTGGTGTGGATTTTCGGCGTCCTGATCTTCCTCTGTCTGATGGCCGAGGCCTTCATGGGCTATCTGCTGCCGTGGGGGCAAATGTCCTACTGGGGCGCACAGGTCATCATCAATCTCTTTACCGCGATTCCTTTCGTCGGCCCCGATCTGTCCCTGCTCATTCGCGGTGACTACGTGGTGTCCGACGCGACGCTGAACCGCTTCTTCGCCTTCCACGTCATCGCCGTGCCGCTGGTGCTGATCGGCCTCGTTGTCGGGCACGTTCTGGCGCTGCACGAAGTCGGCTCGAACAACCCTGATGGCGTCGAGATCAAGAAGTACAAAAACGAGAAGGGCGTTCCACTCGACGGCATTGCCTTCCACCCGTACTACACCATCGCGCATGACCTCCCCGCTGCGGTCATCTTCCTGTTCTTCTTCAGCGCCGTGGTGTTCTTCGCTCCCGAAGGCGGTGGTTACTTCCTGGAATACAACAACTTCCTGCCCGCAGACTCGATGAAGACGCCGCCGCACATCGCGCCGGTGTGGTACTTCACCCCGTTCTACTCGATGTTGCGCGCCATGGTGTGGAACTTCTTCTGGATCGAGGCCAAGCTCTGGGGCGTGGTGGCGATGGGTGGCGGTGTGATGATTCTGGCCTTCCTGCCCTGGCTCGACCGCAGTCCGGCGAAGTCCATCCGCTATCGCGGCCCGATCTTCAAGACCCTGCTCACCATTTTCGTGATCGGTTTCCTGATTCTCGGCTATCTGGGCACCAAGGTGCCGGGGTATTACTTCTTCGGTTACACGCCTGCCGTGGGGGCAGACAACGAGATCGTGTTCAGTCCGCTGAACTACCTGCTCTCGGGCGACCTCATCGCGCAGTTGTTTACCGTCTACTACTTCCTCTTCTTCCTGACCATGCCGTACTGGTCAAAGATCGACAAATGCAAGCCGGTACCGGAAAGGGTGACGTTCAAATGAAATCCAGTGTAATCAAGCTCCTCAAGCGTTTTGCCGTCGTTGCGCTGCTTGCGCCGGCCCTGGCGATGGCTTCCGAAGGCGTGCATCTGGACAAGGCGCCGGTCAGCAACAAGCAGGAAAACCTGCAACACGGCGCGCAGTTGTTTGTCAATTACTGTCTGAACTGCCACGGCGCGTCGGCGGTGCGTTACAACAAGTTGCAGGAGATCGGTCTCAGCGAACAGTTGATCACCGACAACCTGCTCTTCACCAGCGAAAAGATCGGCGACCTGATGACGGTTGCCCTGACCCGCGAAGATGCCGAAGCCTGGTTCGGCACCGTGCCGCCTGACCTGTCCCTGATCGCCCGCGCCAAGGCGTCAGAATCCGGCACCGGCGCCGATTACCTGTACACCTACCTGCGCAGCTTCTACCGCGACCCGGCCCGTCCGACCGGCTGGAACAACAAGATTTTTGCCAACGTCGGCATGCCGCACGCGCTGTGGGATTTGCAAGGCGTGCAAACAGCCCGGGAAGTCACCGACGAGCATGGCAAGAACAGCATCGAGCTTGTTCCGCCCGCCAAGGCTGGCAAGCTGTCGGCAGCAGAATACGATCAGTCCGTGGCCGATCTCGTCTCCTTCCTGGTGTGGATAGGTGAACCGGTGGCAGACCAGCGCAAGACCATCGGCTATTTTGTGCTGATCTTCCTTGCCGGTCTTTACGTGCTCACCCACGCGCTGGGCAAGAACCTGTGGAAGGACGTCACTGACCCGAAGAAGCAGCCGTAAACCCGGCATAAACTGATTATTTTTCTGACGCACCGCGCATTTTCAGCGCGGTGCGCTTTCGTTATTTGTACCCCCCGGAGCCTTAACGCCATGATGAATCTGTATTCCGGCACAACCGACCCTTTCAGTCACCGCTGCCGGATCGTGCTCTTTGAAAAGGGCATGGACTTCGAGGTCATTGATGTTGATCTCTACAACAAACCGGAAGACATCGCGGTCATCAACCCGTACAACCGGGTGCCCGTGCTGGTCGACCGTGATCTCGTGCTCTATGAGTCGAACATCATCAACGAATACATCGACGAGCGCTTTCCCCACCCGCAGTTGATGCCGCCTGACCCGATCATGCGCGCACGGGCGCGGCAGTTGTTGCACACCTTCGAGCAGGAGCTGTTCTCCAATATTCCCGCGCTCGAAGCCAGCGGCAAGGGCATCGAGAAGGTACGCTCCGCGGTGCGCGATCATCTCATTCAACTGGCGCCGATTTTCACCAAGCAGAAGTTCATGCTGGGCGACGAATTTTCCATGCTCGACGTGGCGATTGCGCCGCTGTTGTGGCGTCTCGAACACTACGGGATCGAGCTGCCCAAAGCGGCTTCGTCACTGATGAAATACGCCGAACGCATTTTCAGCCGACAGGGCTTCATCGACGCCCTGACCCCCTCTGAAAAAGTCATGCGGCGCTGAGCACGGCCATGGATGCCCACCCCGTCGTCTCCACCAAACCCTATCTGATTCGCGCCATCTATGAATGGTGCGTCGATCAGGGGTTTACCCCCCATGTCGCGGCTACCGTAAACGGTCAGACACGGGTACCTGCTGCTTACGTGCGTAACGGCCAGATTGTGCTCAATGTTGGCCCCGAAGCGACTCACCAGTTGGCGATGGACAACGATCAGATCGCGTTTCAGGCGCGCTTCGGCGGTGTCGTCCATCAAATCGTGGTGCCGATGAGCAATGTCGCCGCGATTTACGCACGCGAGAACGGCCAGGGGATGGCGTTCGAGATCGTCGAGGAAGGAGATGAGGCCCGTGGCGATGTCGTGTCCACCGCCCGTCCCGCCAGCGCCCCGCCGCCTGATGATGACACGCCGCTGCCGCCCCCACCATCACCGGTTCGTGGCGGGCATCTGAAGGTCGTCAAATAATCCTGTTGTGCCGCCGGAGCGATGAAAATGGAATGGGCTGAGCGTTACGAACTGGGCGTCGGTCGTATGGATGACACCCACCGCGAATTTGTTGACCACTACAATGCGCTCGCCGCAGCCACACCGGAGCGTTTCTTTGAATGCTTCGATGCGTTCTACGCCCACACCGTGGCCCATTTCGATCAGGAAGACCGCTGGATGGTGGCGACAAACTTCCCCGAATGCCACCATGCCGAACATGAGCGTGTGCTGGCAGTGATGCGCGAAGTGCGGCAGCGGGTGGAGCAGGGCGACGCCTTTCTTGGCCGCCGTCTGGTCGAAGAACTCCACCCGTGGTTTGACCAGCATGTCGACACCATGGACGCGGCTCTTGCCTATTACCTCAAGGAAATCGGCTTCGACACCGAAACCTGCTCCGTGCCCGCAGGCCGGAAAACTGCCTGTGATTCCGGGCATGTAGAGGGGGGTTGCGGTTGCGCCTTGTCTGCGTGACTTGTTTGCGTGAACTCATTTGCGTGACTCATTTGCGTGAACTCGGCGGCTTGAGGTCTCAGGAAAAATAGCGCTGCACAAAACAAGCCTTGACCTTCAACCCCGCCTGGATCGCCACCAGCATCGTCGCGCCGAACACCCACCCCGACACTGCGCCCGCCTGCGTGCCAGACAGCAAGGTGCCGATGGTGCATCCCAGCCCGCTCATTGCCCCCCACCCGAGCAGGACGCCCCCCACCAGCCCGCGCACGACGTGCCCCCGGCCCGGCTTTTGCAGCTTGAACCCGGCGCTCGCCAGCGCAGCGACGAAAGCGCCCCCGACCAGTCCAAGCAACAGCAGATTCTCTGCCGTCAGCCAGGTGTCCTGCACCACGCTGGCGCAGCCAGCAAAGCCATCGAGGCCGTTGAGCTTGACTGGAATCAGCTCAGCCTTGGCGGCCAGCGCGCGCGCAGCGGAAGCGATGCTTCCCGTCATCCCCAGCGGCTTCATGCGGATGACGGCGAGCACACTGATCAGGCCGACGAACAAGCCGCCCACCCAGTAACTCCATTTCCCGCCCCACACCTTGCGGAAAATATCCCCCAGCGAAGGGATGGGTGGCGCGGCGCCGTTTTGCGCCGGGGCGGGTGCTATCGTCCGTGCGGCAAATCGCTGCCATACCCAGCCCGCGACAAGGGCAAGAATGCCAAGCTGAAGCAGCAATGCGCCGCCATAGCCCAGATACGTGGGCGCCCACAGGATAGGCGCTTCAGACACGCTCACGCTGTAGAGCGTGTTCCAGCTCTGAAAGCCGAAAACGAAGCCAAGCCCCACCCCCAGCAGCGCAAACGGTGCGGTAGGAGAACCCTCAGCCAAACGGTAAAAATGGGCGCTGATACAAGAACCGGAGATCACCATCCCGGCCCCGAAAACCAGCCCGGCGAGCGCCAGCACCCAACTCACCGGCCCGATGTGAATATCTGGCGGCAAATTGCCCGGTTTGGGTTCCGGCAGCCAGGAGCCGAGCACCACGGTATAGCCGATGAGGCCCACGGCAATCGCCAGCAGAATCGCCAGTACGCCGCGTGGGTCGCGTTCTTCCAGCCACTCGCGGATGTGGCAATAAAAACAGAACCGGCTGCGTTGCATGCTCACGCCCAGCGCCACACCGCAAATCAGCGCAAACGCGGGGACTCTGCCACCCGGTTCAGATTGCACCCAGACTGCCAGTACACCAAGCGCCAGCAACAAAACGGGGGCTAATCCTTTTTGAATATTCATCTGTATGCGCCAAACAAGCAAAAGCCGCCTGCCGGAAATGGCAGGCGGCGTCTTCCATCATTTCCGCCTCTGCTTACTTGGCGGCCCAGATCGTACCGGCAGGATTGTCGATGGGCACACCGACGGTATTACCGTATTCCGTCCATGAACCATCGTAATTCTTCGTCTTGTAACCGAGAATTTTGCTCAACGCAAACCAGGTATGGCTGGAACGCTCGCCGATGCGGCAATAGGTGATGACCGGTTTTGAGCCATCAATGCCCACCGCGCCGTAAAGCTGCTTCAACTCATCTGCCGATTTGAAGGTGCCATCCTTATTGACCGCCTGCCCCCAGGGCACATTGACCGCCCCCGGAACGTGACCGGCGCGGATGGAGAGTTCCTGAATCCCTGCGGGGGCGAAAACTTTGCCCGCATATTCGTCAGGAGAACGGATATCAAGCAGTTTTGCATCCGACTTGCCTTCCGCTGCCGCCAGGGTGTCCTGCAAACGGGCGCGCAGATCGAGATTCACGGATGCGACCTTGTAATTGCTGTTCTTGTATTCCGGCACGCGGTTATCCTGGGCGCGGTTTTCCGCTTCCCATTTCACCCTGCCGCCATCGAGCAGCTTGACGTTCTTCACCCCGTAGATATCGAACACCCACACGCCCCAGGCGGCAAACCAGTTGTTTGTATCGCCGTAGAGCACAATGATCTTGTCGTCCCCCGCGCCTGTGTTGGAGAGCAGTTTTTCAAAATCCTCCTTGCTCACGATGTCACGCCGCACCTTGTCGTTGAGGTCGGTGTGCCAGGAGAAGTTGATCGCGCCGGGGATGTGGCTGCGCTCATAAACACCGGGGTTGACGCTGACTTCGATTACCCGGACATTGTCCTGACCCAGATTTTGGGTGAGCCACTCGGTGGAGACCAGAGGGCCGGCAGGAACCTGGGCTGCGGCCAGTGCGGTGCCGGAAAAGAGCACCCCTAATCCAACGGTGGCGGTGGCGATGCAAGAACGAATCATGTGAAGTCTCCTTGTGTACAGTAATGACGATTGCAAAACATCCGCTGGTTTTATTTCACCGGATGCGATGACTGTGGTCAAAATTAGCAGCAAACGCCCGCACACTGAAACATGATGTTCAGCTTAGGATATGAAGATAAGGATATAACTCAGTGTAGAAACGGAAACGCGATCGCCGGTTTTTCGCCCCGCATCAGCGTGGCGAGGGATGAGGCCGAGCCGCATGACAGGGTCCAGCCCAGCGTGCCGTGGCCGGTGTTGTACCAGAGATTGGGGTAAGGGCTGCGGCCAATGAGGGGCACGCCGCCGGGGGTGGCGGGGCGCAGGCCGGTCCACGGCGTGATGCGCTTGTGGTCGATGGCGCCGGGGAGGCGGTCTTCCGCCCAGGCCAGCATCGCGTTGATACGCGCCGGGTCAATGTCGCGGTTGTAATCGTCGAGTTCAGCGGTGCCGGCAATGCGCAGGCGCTCGCCGAGGCGCGAGCAGACGATGCGGCGCGCTTCGTCGGTGAGGCTGACGCTGGGGGCACGCAGGGGGTCGGTGATGGCGGCCGTGACCGAGTAGCCTTTGAGCGGGTAAATCGGCAGGTTTTCGCCCAGCGGGCGCACCAGCTCGCGGCTGTAACTGCCCAGACAGACGACGTAGTGATCGGCGCTGAGGATCTGGGTGCCGCCTTTGTCGTTGATCACCTCGATGCCCGTGATCTGCCCGTCGGCGCGGCTGAATTGCTCGATGAAGGTCTGATAGTGAAAGTGCACGTCGTGGCTGGCGAGGACGCGGGCGAGCGTCTGGCTGAAGCGCAGGGCATCGCCCGATTCGTCCTTGGGCGCGTAAATGCCCCCGACCAGCCGCAGGCGCAGGGACGCGAGCGCGGGTTCGAGATCGATGCACTGATCGCTGGTGCAAAAACGGGTTTCGATGCCGAGGCGGGCGAGATGATTGATCCGCGCCTTGATGCGATCGAGCTGGCTGGCGTCGAAAAACAGGTGAAGAATCCCCCGCGCCCGCGCATCGTATGCTTCTGCGATACCGGTGGCTTCCCGTACCCGGTGCAGCTCCTGCAGGCTATGGAGGGCGAGCGCGGCGATGGCGACGGTGTTGCGATGGGTGCGGGCGGGCAGGCACTCGCGCAGGAACTGGAACGCCCATTGCCATTGGTCGAGATTGGCATGGGGCACAAAACGCAAGGGCGCCCCGGCGCGCCCCAGCCAGGACAGCGCGGCCAGCGGGGCGGAAGGGTTGGCCCAAGGTTCGGGGTGGCTGACCGAAATCTGACCCCCGTTGGCAAAGCTGGTCTCATGCCCGGCTTCGCCCTGACGGTCGATGACGCTGACTTTGAACCCGGCCTCACGAAGAAACCAGGCAGTAGTGACGCCGGTGATACCAGCGCCCAAGACCATCACGTGCATGATAAGGGCTGTGTCCGTTGAAAAAAATGAAGGAAAGTGACGGGCGAAGTCGTCATGATAACCCGCTCCGCTATTGTCCTGATGCGCACATGGGCCGGAAGCGGGATAATTCGCCACATTCAAACACTCGCTTGCGGGAGCACTCATGCAGAAACGTGTCAGTCTTACCCAATTTCTCATCGCGGAACAGCGCGCCGGGCGGGTGTCGCCCGACTTGCGCCTGCTGCTCGAAGTGGTGGCCCGTGCGGTCAAGGCGATCGGAGTCAATGTCTCCAAAGGGGCGCTTGCCGATGTGCTCGGCGACGCGGGCACCGACAACGTGCAGGGCGAGGCCCAGAAAAAGCTGGATGTGATCGCCAACGAGATCCTGCTGGAAGCCAACGAATGGGGCGGGCATCTGGCGGCGATGGCGTCCGAAGAGGTCGAGACCGTGCACCAGATTCCCTTCGACTACCCCAAAGGCGGCTTTCTGCTGCTCTTCGACCCGCTCGACGGCTCCTCGAACATCGACATCAACGTGACCGTCGGCACCATTTTCTCGGTGCTCAAGAATCCGCTCGCCGGGCAGGCCAAAGACCCGACCGAGCGCGATTTTCTTCAGCCGGGGCGCGAGCAGGTGGCGGCGGGGTACGCGACCTACGGGCCATCGACCCAGCTTGTGCTCACGGTGGGCAACGGCGTGCACGGCTTTACCCTCGACCGCGAGTTTGGCGGCTTCGTCTATACCCATCCGTTCATGACCATCCCCGCGGCGACGCACGAGTTTGCGATCAATGCCTCCAACGTGCGCTACTGGGAAAAACCGGTGCAGCGTTACATCGCCGAATTGCAACAAGGCAAGGACGGCCCGCGGGGCGAAGACTTCAATATGCGCTGGGTGGCGTCGATGGTGGCCGATGTGCATCGCATCCTCACCCGCGGCGGCATCTTCCTCTATCCGCTCGACGACAAGACCCGCGCCCAGGGCGGCAAGCTGCGCCTGATGTACGAGGCCAACCCGATGGCGCTGCTGATCGAGCAGGCCGGGGGCGCGGCGACAAACGGGCACGAGCGCATCCTCGATATCAAGCCGCACAAGCTGCACCAGCGCGTAGCGGTCATCCTCGGGTCCAAAAACGAAGTCGAACGGGTGACGTCCTATCACCACGAAGCCTGATTCCCCTCTCCTGCGCCTGCTGCGCTGGCTATGCTCCGCGTGGCTCGCGCTGGGAGCGGTACAGGCGTGGGCGGCAGGGGAAGAGGAAGAGGGCGGCAAGGTCACGGTCGGGCTGGAAGCGCCGGGCGAAGTGCGGGCGTTGCTGGAGCGCCACGTGCGCTTGCTGCGGGTGAAAGGGGAGGAGATCCCCGCCAGCGCCCCGGATCGCAGCGCGCTGGTGCGGCGCACGCGGCGGGAAGTGAGTGAACTGCTCATGACTGAAGGATATTTCGGCGCCCGCGTCCGGATTGATCGCACGGATTCAATCCACTGGAAACTGCGCGTGGAGCCGGGCTCCCGCGCCCGGATTGCCGCCGTCAACATCCGCTTCGACGGCGCCTTCGGCACGGACGAGGACGAAGCCGGGGCGCGTGAGACGCTGCGCAAAGCCTGGCTGCTGCCGGTCGATGCGCCGTTTCGTCAGGCCGACTGGGATCAGGCCAAGCAGGAATTGCTCGACGCATTGAGCGCACGCAAATATGCGGCGGCAAAGTTCGTGTCCGCCCTGGCCGATGTCGATCCGGAGCGCAACGAGGTCACGCTCGCGCTGGTGCTCGACAGCGGCCCGGCATTCCACCTGGGCGAACTCGAAGTCAGCGGTCTGCGCCATTTGCCCACAGATTTTGTCGCCCGCTACAGCGAACTGGAGGTGGGGGGCGTGTACGACCGGCGCGCCTTGTACGCCTTGCAGGAAGCCCTGCAATCGGCCCCCCAACTGGCCTCGGTGGTGGTGGATATTGAACCCGACCCGGCGCACGCCGCAGCGGTCCCCGTCCGGGTGCAGGCGGTAGAGGCGCAACGCTACCGGCTGAGGTTTGGCGGCGGGGTGTCGAGCAACACCGGCTATCGGGTGGAAACCAGTTTCCGTGACGTCAATCTGTTCAAGCGCGGCTGGGAATTATCCAGCGGGCTGCGCCTGGAGCAGCGGCGGCAGGAGTTTTACACCGACCTGTTTCTGCTGCCGACACGTGCGGGGCATCAGGACAGTGTAGGCATGGGCATCGAGCGCAGCGATCTGGAAGGTTTGAAAATCCATGGCCAGGCCGTAGGGGTAAACCGCCGCACCCGGCGCGGCGCAATCGAAACCCAGACCCTGGTCAAGATGCAGCACGAGGCCATCCACCCGGATGGTGCGGAAAAATCGAGCTACAACACCCTGGTGGCGAACTGGGGCCGGGTGCATCGTGTCGTCGATGATGTACTCGACCCGCGCCGGGGCCATGTGCTCGAAGTCCAGCTTGGCGGCGGCCTGGGCATCTCCGGGGTGAAGCGCGAATTCGTGCGCCTTTACGGTCGCTATCAGCACTATTTCACCGTGGGCGAACGCGATGTGCTGACCGTGCGCAGCGAACTCGGCGCCACGCTGGCCGACAGCCGCGACGGCATTCCGCAGGATTTCCTCTTCCGCGCCGGCGGCACGCAATCCGTGCGCGGATACGCCTATCGCAGCCTGGGGGTGAAAGAGGGCACGGCCACGGTCGGCGGACGCTACCTCGCCACCGCCAGCGTGGAATACGTGCGCTGGTTCCGTCCCGACGCCGGCGCGGCGGTGTTTATTGATAGCGGCGACGCCGCAGATTCCAGAACCTCATTCCAGGCTCATACCGGCTATGGCGTCGGCGCACGCTGGAAAAGCCCCGCCGGGCCGCTGGCGATTGACCTGGCCTGGGGGCGCAATGAACGAACCCCGCGGCTGCATTTTGGGGTGGCGATTGCGTTTTGACGGGGCTTTTAACTGCCCTCACGCTTGTGTTGACACCAGATAAAATAGTGTTTACCACCACGGCCTTTCATAGCCTTACCTTGGTTTTTCAGCTAAGTTCCCGCGTTCAACCCATAGCTGCATAAAAGCTATTGTCATGGCATAGTTGTTTGTTCGTGTGTGGAAATCATATCGACAGGCGTTTTCCAGTTCAAGTTTTTCCGGGGCCACAAGTTGATTGTCATTG
>BNUB01000058.1 GCA_025997045.1 Betaproteobacteria bacterium | reverse complement strand
GCTACCTCCTGAAACTCTCCGAACAAAGCAAACTGGATGTCTACGGACAATACCTCTGGAGCCACCAAGACGGCGACACCGTAAAACTCACCACCGGCGAGACGGTGAAATTCAAGGACGTAGCCTCACAAAGAACCAGACTGGGCGCGAAATGGGATTACGCCCTGACCCCAACAACCACCGCCTGGATCGGCGCAGCGTGGGAACACGAATACGACGGCAAGGCCAAAGCCAGTATCTACGGCTACAAACTGGACGCCCCAACGTTAAAAGGCGACACCGCCCTGCTTGAACTCGGCCTGACCCTAACCCCCGCCACCAAAGGCTGGTCACTGGATGTCGGCGTACAAGGCTACGCAGGCAAACGCGAAGGCGTGACGGGAAATGTGAAAGCGGGATATCGGTTCTGACCCCCACCGGGAGCGATGGCGTCCCCGCCATCGGCGACGGCGAGACGCCGTCGCTCCCAACAGGCGGTAGGGGCGGTTCGCGAACCGCCCCTTGTACCCACGCTATGACAGAAAAATTCGTGCGATTGCCCTGGTGGGGGACGTCGGGATTATCCTTGATACATAGATGTACGGTTTGCGGCGGGGAAGCAAAATGCTTGTCTCGCATATTTTGGACAGTGCCCGGGCTTGCTTATAGGGCAACAGCATGATTGCGTTACATTATATTACATTGTGTTGCCGTTACATCGTGTCACGATTCTACAATCGCATTTTGAGCGAAGGATGTATGAACAGAATACTGGCTATCGTAATGGTTTTATGTGCGCTATCCGGCTGTTCCGTTAGCGATGAAACTGCCGCACCCCAGTCGATGGATATAATCCGTGAACGCGGGGTGCTGTTAGTAGGCGTCAAGGTAGATTCCCCGCGCATGAGCACGCTCAACTACCAGACCAACAAATTCGAGGGGATGGAGGTCGATATCGCCAGGCTGTTGGCAAAACGGATTTTCGGGGATGAAACCAAAATCCGCATCAAACCGGTAACGCCTCAAAACCGCGTAGACAAACTGAATAAAGGGTTCATTGACCTCACGATCGGGACTTTCACCATCAACGAGGAACGAAGAAAATTAGTGCATTTTTCGGAGCCTTATTTCAGTGAAGGTCTGGCGTTTCTGGTTCGCAAGAGTGACCACCTGAGCCGTATCGAGCAGCTTGACGGGAAAACGGTAGGCATCGCCAAAGGGACAGCTCCCTCCTGGCCTCTGCCAGGCATGATCGAGAAACGCGGCTTGAATATCAAGGTGAGGATCTATCCCGATTACCCGGTCATTGTGGGCGCATTGAAAAACGGTGAAGTGGATGCGTTCTGCACCGTCCGGGCGGCTCTTTTCGGGTATCTGAACGAAAATCTAGAAGTGATGGAGGAAACATTTCATCCCGGCAGTTATGGCATAGCCATAAAGCTCGGCAATCAGGATCTGCTGGACTACTTGAACTCTTTTTTGAGCGAATTGCAGTCGGATGGCACACTGGAACGACTGAAAAAGAAATGGAACCTGTAGTCGTGAGACGCGCGTATACACTTATACGCTTCGATAATGTCGCATAGGAACTGGAGCGATTAACGTGGATTATGCTGCTTCACAGCCAACAGCAGAAGAGTTATCTCACATGAGAAAACTGGACGAGGTCCTTGGGGATATCCCAATTAATAAAAAAATTACGTCCATCGTTATTTTTGCGGGACTGTTGGCGTTTACTTTGTCGGCGATTATCACAATTGCCGGAATTGACAACAATATACGCTACCAAAAAAGTATGGATAATTTTTTCCGGCAGTTCAGCCTTATGCGGGACATATCGGGAAATTACAACAAGATACGCGCCATGACTACTGAGTATCTTCTATTTTGGGACGACAAGTCCATAACGAACGGACTCGCGGAGCAGTTTGACGCCAGCTTTAAAATACTGGAAGCCGACATCATAGAACTGGAGGGTATGCTGCCGCCACTTTCGCCGCAAAACGAAGCGATAAACAAGGTTTATGGCTATTTGTATCATTTGCAGAACTTCAGGTTTGCCCTGCCGTCGCTTCAACCAGATGAGGTAGAAGGTTTCTTTATCAAGCTCCAAAAAGAGATCGTTGAGCCTCTGGACAGTAATGTGACCATAGCGTTTAACGCTTTGGTCAGCAACATTGATCATGAATCGGAGGTCAACCAAAAAAACTACAACGAAAACGTCACAATATCCTATGTTGCCATCATTGCCTTTTTTATAGTGGGCGCTGTGTACGTGTCGATGATTATCCAGAACATAAGGCTTCCCTTAAGACAGATGATCCGCGTAACCGAGCACTTCGGAAAAGGTGATTACGAGATGCTTAGTGCTGTTGCGCGCAAGGATGAGTTTGGGATTCTTAATAACACGCTCGTCAGCGCAGCCAAGGAAATAAAGAGCGCGCAAGCCGCGTTGGAATCACATTCCAAACTTCTGCAAGAATTAAATAGTAAACTTGAGAAACTCTCGACGACCGATCAGATTACCGGCATCAGTAACCGGCGGGCTCTGGACGAATATGTCGAGAGAGTTTGGGCTGCATGCAAACGCTCACATCTTCCGATCGCGGTAATGTATATGGATATCGACAGATTCAAGTATTACAACGATACATATGGTCACCTGAAAGGCGACGAGTGCCTGCGCTCTTTTGTCAAGTGTGTCAAACACTACCTCAGGCGCTCAGCGGACATGTTCGCGCGTTGCGGCGGTGAAGAATTTGTGGCTGTGCTCCCTGCTACTTCTGGCGAATTGGTACTGAGGTTGGCCGAGAAAATACGCGGTGCCGTCCGGGACATGGAAATACCCAATCCAAAGAGCGAGGCGGGGCCGTATGTCACGGTGAGTATCGGTATAGCGACCAGATACCCGTATCAGATTAAAAGTGCACGAGAACTAATGGAATTGGCCGACCAGATGTGTTATAACTCGAAGACCTCGGGCCGGAACAAAATAACGGCTGACATTGGCCCCGAGTATGACGCCGAAGCCGAAAAACAGGCACTCTCGGGAACTCGTAGCCACGATACTGGAGAAGTGTGATGCCTCGTCATCCCTTTCATTACGCTTCCCCCGCCCAGCCTTTACGGGAAATTTCGTTGATTTCCTCAAGCGTCAGGGAAATATGAGCCTTGTTTTCCGGCGTTAAAATCCCGAAAACCTCGCTGATATCATGCCCGCGCCGCGCCGCCTGAATCATGACTTTGCCGTCAGGGAGCGGAATAACTTCGATTTTTTGTCCGGAACTGATACCAAGATGCCGTAGCAAGTCCTGTTTAATGGTGACTTGACCTTTTGCCGTGACTGTCAAAGTTGTCATGATTTTCTCCGGAAACGTACAAGTAAGGTACGCTACCTTACAACAAAAGCAAAGTATTTTTGCCCCTGCAATCACCCATACGTAGCGCGGAATTCAGTCATGAACTCAACCAGCGCCTGCACATCCGCCAGCGAGGTCGCGTTGTAGAGGGAAGCCCGCATGCCGCCCACGGATTTGTGGCCTTTCAGCCCGAGGAAGCCGCGCTCATCAGCCGCTTTGAGGAATTCCGCATCCAGCGCAGGCTGCGCGAGGGTAAACGGCACATTCATGCGCGAGCGGCAGGACAGCTCCACCGGATTGCGATAGAACCCGCCGCTGCCGTCAATCGCGGCATAGAGCAGCGCGGCTTTTTCGCGGTTGATGGCTTCCACCGCCGCCAGCCCGCCCTGCCCTTGCAGCCATTTGAACACCAGCCCGGCCAGGTAGATGGCAAACGTCGGCGGCGTGTTGAGCATGGAGCCGTTATCCGCCTGAGCCTTGTAGTCGAGCAGCGTCGCAACGCACGGCGGGGCTTGCCCGAGCAGGTCTTCACGCACGATCACCAGCGTCAGCCCGGCGGGGCCGATGTTCTTTTGCGCCCCGGCGTAGATCAGGCCGTAACGGCTGACGTCCATAGGGCGGGAGAGGAGGTGCGAGCTCATGTCCGAGACGATGGGCACGCGCTGCGGCAGGCGGGACTCGTCGAAGATTTCGACGCCGTAGATGGTTTCGTTGGTGCAGGTGTAGAGGTAGGCGGCGTCGGGGTCAGGGTCGAACTCATCAGCGTGCGGCAGGCGGGTGAAACCATCTGCCGGTTTGCCCTTTTCTTCCACGGAGGCTGCCAGCCGCACGCGCCCGAACCGGGTTGGGTCACTCGTCAGACGTTGCGCTTCCTGATACGCCTTTTTCGACCACGATCCCGTCACGATGTAATCAGCGGAGCGGCCACCGAGCAGGTTGATCGGCACCTGGGCAAATTGCAGGGTCGCGCCGCCTTGCAGGAACAAGACCTTGTAGTTGGCGGGGATGCCGAGAAGCTCGCGCAGATCGCTTTCCGCCTCTTCGATGACGCCGGTGAACAGCTTGCCCCGGTGGCTCATCTCCATGATGCCGCAACCGGCGCCGCGCCAGTCGAGCAGTTCTGCCTGCGCCTGCTTCAGCACTTCGAGGGGCAGCGCCGCCGGGCCGGCGCTGAAATTACTCACCCGATGCGAAGCGGTCATTCCCCGGCTCCTTCTCCGTCGTCCGCCTCCGGCGTAGCGCCGCTGTCTTCGCCGCTCGCGTCAGCCTCGCCGCCTGCATTCGCTGCCGCTTCAGTGGTATCAGCGGCCTCAGCGCCCTCAGCGCCCGCCATGACATCCACATCAGACTCGGCCACTTTCTCAATCCCGGCCAGCACGGTGCCTTCGTCGAGATTGATCAGCGTCACGCCCTGCGTGGAGCGGCCCATCTCGCGGATGCTCTCGACGCTGGTGCGGATCAGCACGCCGCCGGTGGAGATCAGCATCACCTCGTCCTGCGGCTCGACCAGCACCGCGCCGACGAGCGCGCCGTTACGGTCGGAGGTCTGGATGGCGATCATGCCTTTGGTGCCGCGTCCGTGGCGGGTGTATTCGGCGATCGGGGTGCGCTTGCCGTAGCCGTTTTCGGTCGCGGTGAGCACGGAATAGGCTTCATCCTGCGCCACCAGCATGGCGATGACTTTCTGTCCGTCTTCCAGCGCCATGCCGCGCACGCCACGGGCGTTGCGACCCATCGGGCGCACATCGGTTTCGATAAAGCGCACCGCTTTCCCGGCGTCGGAGAACAGCATCACGTCGCTCTCGCCGTTGGTGATCGCCACGCCGATCAGGTGGTCGCCCTCGTCGAGGTCGACGGCGATGATCCCGGCTTTGCGCGGATTGGCAAACGCCGTGAGCGCCGTCTTCTTGACCGTGCCCAGGCCCGTGGCCATGAACACGAAATGTTCCTCGTCGAACGCCTTGATCGGCAGCACGGCGGTGATTTTCTCGCCTTCAAGCAACTGGAACAGATTGACGATGGGCTTGCCGCGCGCGTTGCGGGTGCCTTCGGGCACTTCATAGACCCGGAGCCAGTAGCAGCGGCCCCGGTTGGAGAAACAGAGCACCGTATCGTGGGTGTTGGCGACGAAGAGGTGGTCGATGAAATCCTCATCCTTCATCGACGTCGCCTGCTTGCCGCGACCGCCACGGCGCTGGGCGCGGTAGTCGGCCAGCGGTTGACGCTTGAAGTAGCCGGTGTGCGAGAGCGTCACCACCATGTCTTCGGGGGTGATCAGGTCGGCGATATCAATCTCGGAAGTATTGAGCACCACCTCGGAGCGGCGCGGGTCGCCGAACTGGTTTTTGATCGCGCCCAGCTCTTCGACGATGATCGCGGTGATGCGCTCGGGCCGGGCGAGGATGTCGAGCAGATCGGAGATGACATCCATGACCTCGTGATATTCGGCGACGATCTTGTCCTGCTCCAGGCCGGTGAGGCGTTGCAGGCGGAGTTCCAGAATCGCCTGCGCCTGCGCTTCCGAGAGCAGATAGCCTTGCGCGGACAGGCCGAACTCGGCGGACAGGCCATCGGGGCGGAAACTGTCGGCCATGGCGCGGGAGAGCATCTCCTCCACCAGCGCCGAGCGCCAGGTGCGCGCCATCAGGCTGCGTTTGGCGTCGGCCGGGGTCGCCGCCGCCTTGATCAGGGCGATGATCTCGTCGACATTGGAGAGCGCAACCGCCAGACCTTCCAGAATATGGCCGCGCTCACGCGCTTTGCGCAGCTCGAAAATCGTCCGCCGGGTGACGACCTCGCGCCGGTGCTCAAGGAAACACACCAGCAACTGCTTGAGATTCAACAGGCGCGGCTTGCCGTCCACCAGCGCCACCATGTTCATGCCGAAGGTGTCCTGCAACTGGGTGTACTTGAACAGATTGTTGAGCACGACCTCGGGCATTTCGCCGCGCTTGAGTTCGATCACCAGGCGCATGCCGGATTTGTCCGACTCGTCGCGGATTTCGCTGATGCCCTCGATACGCTTGTCGTTGACCAGCTCGGCGATTTTTTCCTGCAAGGTCTTCTTATTGACCTGGTACGGCAGCTCATCGACGATGATCGCCTGCCGCTCGGAATGCGCGATCGGCTCGAAGTGGGTGCGTGCCCGCATCACCACCCGACCGCGCCCGGTGCGATAACCTTCGTGCGCGCCGGACAGGCCGTAGATCAGGCCCGCGGTCGGAAAATCGGGAGCCTTGATGATGCCGATCAGGGTTTCGATGTCGGTTTCGGGGTCTTCGAGCAGTTGCAGACAGGCCTCAACCACCTCGCCCAGATTGTGCGGCGGCACGTTGGTCGCCATCCCCACCGCGATCCCCGTCGAGCCGTTGATCAGCAGATTGGGAATGCGCGTCGGCAGCACCAGCGGCTCATGTTCCGAGCCATCGTAGTTCGGGCCGAAATCCACCGTCTCCTTGTCGATATCGACCAGCATCTCGTGGCCGATACGCGCCATGCGGATTTCGGTGTAACGCATCGCCGCCGGGCTGTCGCCGTCGACCGAACCGAAGTTGCCCTGGCCGTCCACCAGCATGTAGCGCAGGGAAAAATCCTGCGCCATGCGCACAATGGTGTCGTAGATCGCGGAGTCGCCATGGGGGTGGTATTTCCCCATCACGTCACCGACGATCCGCGCCGATTTCTTGTAGGGGCGGTTCCAGTCGTTTGAGACCTCGTGCATCGCGTACAGGCAGCGGCGGTGTACGGGCTTCAGTCCATCACGCGCATCGGGGAGCGCCCTCCCGACAATCACGCTCATCGCGTAGTCGAGGTAGGAATGACGCATTTCCTCTTCGAGGCTGATGGGCAGTGTTTCCTTGGCGAATTGTGTCATGCGGCTCGGTGCTCAAGGCTAAGAAGAAACGTTGGATTCTATCACGTGCGACGGCCTCGACCGGAGATCAGTGACCCCGCAAACACCTCCACAGGGCAGAAAAATTATTTTCCCGACCCTCCTTGAAATCCTCGGCATGACCCCCAACTCTGCGCCCTCATCGCGTTTTTTTGAGGAAGCTCACCCCCATGCAGGACGCCAGCGCCCCCCCCATCCCGCCAACTCCGGCCACGCCCGACAGCCCCCCTCCCCCGCCCGGACAGGCTGCCCGGCCCACGCCGGAAACGACCACGGCCCAAGCCACCCAGGCCGCCCAGTCATCCCAAGCCGCCCCTCAGTCATCCAAAGCCGCCCAATACGCCGAAATTGCCAGCGTCAGCGAGGCGGATGACACTGCGACCACGATCGACATCCTCACCGAGCCGTCGGTCGACGTGCTGGAAGCGCCGCTCGCCCAGCCCGCTCCGCCTGACCTCGCCGCCGCGCTTGCCGCCGCCGAGGCCAAGGCCACCGAGCACTACGACGCCTGGTTGCGCGCCCGCGCCGAAGGGGAAAACATCCGCCGTCGCGCCCAGGAAGACATCAGCAAAGCCTCGAAATTCGCCGCCGAAAAATTCGCCACCGCGCTTCTGCCGGTCAAGGACAGCCTCGAAGCCGCGCTCGCGGTCGAAAACCAGACCGTGGACAAGCTGCGTGAAGGGGTCGAACTCACCCTCAAGCAGCTCGTCACCGCGTTCGGCAGCGCGAATCTCGCCGAGGAAAACCCGCTCGGACAAAAATTCGACCCCAACAAGCACCAGGCCATCAGCGCGGTCGAAGCCGAAGCGGAACCCAACACCGTCATCAATGTGCTGCAAAAAGGCTACCTGCTCCATGGCCGGGTCATCCGCCCGGCGATGGTGATCGTTGCCAGGGCCAAGGCTTGAAAGTGCACCAATCTGCCCCATATTCATCTCAACACTGAAAACCCAAGGAAACAAAATGAGCAAAATCATCGGCATCGACCTCGGCACCACCAACAGCTGCGTCTCCATCATGGAAGGCGGCAAACCGAAGGTCATCGAAAACTCCGAAGGCGCACGCACCACGCCGTCCGTGGTCGCCTACGCTGAAGACGGCGAAATCCTGGTCGGCGCCCCGGCCAAGCGCCAGGCCGTCACCAACGCCAGGAACACCCTGTTCGCGGTCAAGCGCCTGATCGGCCGTCGCTTTGAAGAAAAAGAAGTGCAGAAGGACATCGACCTGATGCCGTTCCAGATCGTCAAGGCCGACAACGGCGACGCCTGGGTCAATGTGCGCGACAAAAAAATCGCCCCGCCGCAGGTCTCCGCCGAAGTGCTGCGCAAGATGAAAAAAACCGCCGAAGATTACCTCGGCGAGGAAGTCACCGAGGCCGTCATCACCGTGCCCGCCTACTTCAACGACAGCCAGCGTCAGGCCACCAAAGACGCGGGCAAGATCGCCGGGCTGGAAGTCAAGCGCATCATCAACGAACCAACCGCAGCGGCGCTCGCCTTCGGCATGGACAAGAAGCCGGGCGACTCCAAAATCGCGGTCTATGACCTCGGCGGCGGCACCTTCGATATCTCGATCATCGAGATCGCCGACATCGACGGCGAGCACCAGTTCGAGGTGCTCTCGACCAACGGCGACACCTTCCTCGGCGGCGAAGACTTCGACCAGCGCATCATCGACTACATCGTCACCGAGTTCAAAAAGGAACAGGGCGTCGATCTGAAGAACGACGTGCTCGCCCTGCAACGCCTGAAAGAAGCCGCCGAAAAAGCCAAGATCGAACTCTCCTCCGGTCAGCAGACCGAGATCAACCTGCCCTACATCACCGCCGACGCCAGCGGGCCGAAGCACCTTGCGATCAAGATCACCCGCGCCAAATTTGAATCCATGGTCGAAGACCTGATCGAACGCTCGATCGCCCCCTGCCGCATCGCGCTGAAAGACGCCGGGCTGAAAGTCGCCGACATCCACGACGTCATCCTCGTCGGCGGCCAGTCGCGCATGCCCAAGGTGCAGGAAAAGGTAAAGGAATTCTTCGGCAAGGAACCGCGCAAGGACGTCAATCCTGACGAAGCGGTCGCCGTCGGCGCCTCCATTCAGGGTGGCGTGCTGCAAGGCGAAGTCAAGGACGTGCTGCTGCTCGACGTCACCCCGCTGTCGCTCGGGATCGAAACCGAAGGCGGGATCATGACCAAGCTCATCCAGAAGAACACCACCATCCCGACCAAGGCGAGCAACGTGTTCTCCACCGCTTCCGATAACCAGTCGGCGGTGACGATCCACGTCCTGCAAGGCGAGCGCGATGTGGCCGCGGGCAACAAGAGCCTGGGCCAGTTCAACCTCACCGACATTCCGCCCGCCCCGCGTGGCATGCCGCAGATCGAAGTGACCTTCGACATCGACGCCAACGGCATCCTCCACGTCTCGGCCAAGGACAAGGCGACCAACAAGGAAAACAAGATCACGATCAAGGCCAACTCCGGCCTGTCGGATGACGAAATCCAGAACATGGTGCGCGATGCCGCCACCCACGCCGAAGAGGACAAGAAGGTGCGTGAACTGGTGGACGCCAGAAACACGTGCGACACCCTGATTCACACCACGCGCAAGGCGCTCACCGAGTACGGCGACAAGATCAGCGCCGACGACAAGGACAAGATCGAAGCCGCAATCAAGGACGCGGAAGAAGCGATCAAGGGCGACGACAAGGACAAGATCGAAGCCAGGGCGGAAGCGCTGGCCACGGCGAGCCAGAAACTGGGCGAAGCCCTGTACGCGCAACAGCAGGCCGCGGACGGTGCGCAGCCTGACAACGGCGGCGGCAGCAGTGAAAAAGCCAGCGACGCCGATGTGGTCGATGCGGAGTTCACGGAAGTCAAGGACAAAAAATAAACCCCTGATGGGTTAATATCCTTGTCCTTGTTCATGTTTCCGCCACATCGTGGAGCGGGGATGCGCGTCATCCCCACTCCACGTCCACGTTCACCCGATCAGGAAAACTCATGCGCAATCCGATGCGCACCGCTCTGTTCCCTTTCGTCGCCTTGTGCCTCGTGAGTCCGCTGACGTTTGCCGACAGTCGTGATCAGGACGCCTATGTCCTGCCCGACAGCGGCGGCTGTGCGGTGTGGGCGCCTTCCACCCTGAAAAGCAGCGACGAATACACCCTGCGCTACAACGGCGGCTGCCACAACGGGCGCGCCGAAGGCCGGGGCAAGGCGGAGTGGCTGTACCGCAGCTTGCCGGGGAAGGTAAGAAGCAGTTGGGTGGGCGAGTTCAGAAACGGCGTTTTCCTCGATGCTCAGACGATCGAGGAAGTCGAACCCTTGCCCGGCGACACATACATCGTCCCGATGGGCACGGTCGGCAACGCCAGGCTGCTGTTCATCAGCCGCAGCGAACGGGACGGCCCGGTCGAACTGTGCCGCGTGGAGTCCCTGCGCCTGGAAGCCGCCTCCGGCACCCGCCTGGGCGACGACGACAGCATGAAAAAGCTCGTCCACGACACGCTGGCGCACTATCGCAAGACCTGCCCCCACCCCCAAGGTAGCCGCGAGTTCAAAATCGGCATCCATGCCACCGCGTTCAAGCCGCTCCCCAACAACATCCTGCCCAACCCGCAAGTCGAAGCCAGCGTCAATCCGGTGACAGGCGCAATCAGTTATTACGTGAACTCGGTCGCCAATGACCTGCGCCAGGAAAAGGCGCGCGCAGACCACCGCCAGCAGCAGGAAGAAAGCCGGCAACGCTTCCTTGAGTTCACACGCAAAAACGCCATTCATGCCTGGGTCACACTGCGGCAACTGGATGAAAACCCGTTCCGCTGGGAAAACAAAACCGTGGGGGTTGTCGTGCGCCTGGACACAATGCTGACGCGGGACAGCGCACTCATCCACTCAGGCATGCGCAACGAAGGTGGCTACGCCTACCTCTCCGGCATCACCCCGGAATTTCCCGGCAGCGAAAACAGCGTCCTGCTGGCCGTTCAGGTCGGCGTCCGGGAAAAACCGACCGATGAGCGCACAGCCTACGTCAACCTGCGCCACATCGACAGCCGACTGTGCGAACGCGCAGCATGCGCCGACTGGTTCATGTGGGGCCGCACCCAAGATGTGAATTGGGGACAACCGTTCCAACCCCGTTAAAGCGCACTGGAAACAACACTTCATGTCCAAAAAAGACTATTACGATGTTCTCGGCGTCAAACGCGACGCCAACGACGACGAAATCAAGAAGGCTTATCGCAAGCTGGCGATGAAATACCATCCGGATCGCAATCTGGACAACAAGGAGACCGAAGAGAAATTCAAGGAGGCGAAAGAAGCCTACGAAATTCTGTCGGACGCCAAGAAACGCGAGGCTTACAACCGCTTCGGCCACGCCGGCGTCGACCCCTCGATGGGCGCGGGCGGGGCGGGCGGCGCGGGCTTCGAGGGCTTTGGCGACGCCTTCTCCAGCATCTTCGATGACCTGTTCGGCGGCAATCGCGGCGGCGGTCGCTCCAACGTCTACCGTGGCGCCGATTTGCGCTACAACCTCGAAATCACCCTCGAAGAAGCGGCCCGCGGCGCCGAAAAAGCCATTCGCATTCCGACCGTGGAAGAATGCGAAAACTGTCGTGGCAGCGGCGCCAAATCCGGCACCCATGCCACCACCTGCCCGCTGTGCAGTGGCTCGGGACAAACCCGCATCCAGCAAGGCTTTTTCTCCATCCAGCAGCCCTGCCACAAATGCCACGGCAGCGGCCGCTTCGTCCCCGAGCCCTGCCCGGACTGTCGCGGCGCCGGGCGGATCAAAAAACAGAAGACGCTCGAAGTCAAAATCCCCGCCGGCATCGACGAAGGCATGCGCCTGCGTCATGGCGGTCACGGCGAACCCGGCGTCAATGGCGGCCCTGCGGGCGATCTGTACGTGGAAATCCACATCCGCAGCCACTCGGTCTTCGAGCGCGACCACGACGACCTGCACTGCGAAATGCCGATCAGCTTCGCCACCGCCGCGCTCGGGGGCAAAATCGAGATTCCGACCCTCGATGGCATGGCCGAACTGAAAATCCCCGCTGAAACCCAAAGCGGCAAGGTCTTCCGCCTGCGTGGCAAAGGGATCAAGAACGTGCGCAGCCAGGCCCACGGCGACCTGATGTGTCACGTCGTGGTGGAAACCCCGGTCAAGCTCACCGAGCGTCAGCGCGAGCTGCTCACCGAATTTGACGAAATCTCCAACGGCAACGCCGACCGCCACAATCCAAAAGCGAAATCGTTCATGGACAAGGTCAAGGGGTTCTTCGAGTCCTGAACCGCACCCAGCCACTCCTCATGAGGTGATGACGCCATGCCGGTTTTCGGAATCGGTCTGCATGTCCTGATCGCGTTGTTCTTCGCGGTTCACGCGATCAGGAATCGCCAGAATAATTACTGGCTGTTCATTTTGTTCGCTTTCCCCGGACTGGGCAGCGTGACATATTTCTTCGCCATTTACCTGCCGGATTTGCGTCACAGCCGGGGAGCACGCAACGCCGCCCGGGCCTTGGTCAACATCATCGACCCGACGCGGGAATTACGCGCCGCAGAAAAAGCCTTCGATCTGACCCCGACCGTCGGCAACCGCATCCGCCTTGCCACTGCGCTGCTGGAGACCGGCGCGCATAAAGCGGCGCTCGAACAATACCAGCAAGCCGCCAACGGCCCCTTCGCCACCGACCCGGAATTGCTGATCGGCATGGCGCGCATCTGGCTGGAACTCGATGAGCCGCACCGGGCACTGGAAGAACTGGAAAAACTGTTCGCCACCTATCCGCAACGCCGCCAGCACACCGATCTGGCCTTGTATTACGCCCGTGCGCTGGCAGGCAGCGGCTCCGACCACACCCGCACCGCCTTCGACCTTGCGCTAAAGCTCGCCAGCGGCCCGGAAGTCAAATGCCGCTACGCCGACTGGCTCACCGCCCGGCATGACGCTGCCGACCACGCGCAAGCCCACGCCCTCTACGAAGAGGTCATCGCTGACAGCCGCTATTGGGATAATCGCAACACCCTGGCGCGTCATCGGGAGTGGCTGGAACACGCCCGCCAGGCGCTGGCCGTCACATGACCCGCAAGCTCGTTCTCGCTGGCGTACTTCTCGCACTTGCGTGCCCAGTGGTATTCGGCGTTGGAATGACGCTGTGGCACTTCATGCCCGAATGCAAAATTGGTTCGGGAGGTCCCGCCTACGGCTGTGTCCTTCTTGGCGTTGATATCAGCCCGCTAATGCAGCAGATTGTTGTGTTGGGCTTCTTGGGTTCCTTCTTTCTGGTACCTGCCGGGCTTGTCTTGGCTTTTGGTGCATGTATTGTCGCGGCATGGCGCAGTCGTGTTCGATAGTTGCCTGCCGGATCTTGGCTTCAGCCCCTACCCAGGGCCTCATGACACCGGATTCGCATCGTCGTCTGCGCTCTCAGGGAAAAGAGTTGTCTTCCCGCTGACCAATAACTGGGTTATCCCCTATCACCACGAAGAAGAGTTTCACTTTAGCAGGCGGAAAGTCGATGCCTAACCCTTCAATCGAAAGGACGTCACCCGGCAAGCCGGGCACCGCCTCTCATCTCAAACGTTAGATCCCTTATGAATAACCATCTCGCCTCTGCGCTGCCTCTACATCAGTTTCCGCGTGAAACGATCTCAACATCTGCCGAGTTGCATCATTTTGGCATTTCCGATGGTGCGAAACACAAATTGAACAGACCGCTTTGGGTTTCTGACGATTACGCCTGCGCGCTGGAGTACAAGAATTTTGGTGTCGCCACCCCTCGCTACACGAAGTTGGTTACGGCCATCGCGTTTGAAATCGTCAACCTCAATAGCGTTCGCCTTCCACCGATCGCCATGCAGCTAAATCCACGTTATGCCTCATCCAACTTTACACAACACAAGGGAAAATAAAATGGAACTGACTTTCAGGGTCAAATACGATGATGGCGAGCGGGATTTTGACGGCCTCGACATGTATTACGGGGCACATTCGCTTGCTGCAATTTCTGAAATTCTTCTCCTCACCACTCATGCCTCAATTCAGGGCGAGGTTGTAGTTAAAGCGCCAGCGGCCAAAGGTTTTCGCCTTGTGCTCAAGAAAAACTACGAGGGATCGCTTGAGCAGATCATCCAACTCTACGTAACCGATCCTGCAACACTTGAACTTCTCACAGACCTTGGAAAGAACGGACTGTACGATGTCATTAAGTTTGTGCTATCGAGCTGCCTGGGAATTCCATTTGTTCTCGCGAACCGTAAGGCAAAGAAGAAACTTCAGCAACTTACAAAGGAAAACGAAGATCTTCACGAGCGCCTAGAGGGAGCGCTGTTGAAGGCACATCTTCCCGTTAAACACCAAGGCTACTCTGTCTCATTGTCGCTCGGGCGCACTCCGATAATTGGCTTTGACGCCGATACATTGAACTATCTAGAGACTGAAGTCGTTGAGCCGGATAGTGAAGTTGTGTCCGTCGCGGTTAGTCGCTTCAATGCCCGAACAGGAACCGGGCGATTGATTACTGCAATCGATTCCATCTCGCATAGCTTTAACCCATTCGGTGACTTGGATGACTACCAAAAAACCATCATGGCGGACAACCTGGGCAAGGTCGCACGTGGAGAGTTTGAGCCCCTGACTGCAATTGTCACCAAGGTCAACTCCGCGAACGGAAGGCTAAAGCGCTACCAACTGCACAGCATCACGAATGTGTAAGCATGAGGCATAAGCCTGCGATCCACCGGACGCTGCGCGATGAAACCGCACAGCGTCCGGTGACCTTCACGTTAGGCTCATCCAATACCGTAAGCATTTTTCCACGGCATCAAGTAGCGCATCGCCACAGTGTTCTTGGTCACGCAAGTTGTCCGTGCTCGCTGGTCGTGTTGCAGCACAGTGAGCGTACCCATTTCGTTTCGCGCTACTTCAAGCCCTCGCTTCTCGCTGCGCTTGCTTCGTGGGAAGTTTTGTGCAAAAGTCTGACCTTTCGTCCAAGCGGACGCCGCTGTCGCGGTGCCGCTTAACTCCAACGTTAGGCCACATTGATGCCGTCATGCATTCTCAGAGTTTCGGGCTCAACCACCAAGGTACGCAAGTTCCTCGCAAGTTCATCCATCGAACCGCTACGAGTCTTCTGGAAAGGCGAGCCTCGCAATCCGAAAAGCCGTGTCCTCATCAAAACCTCAGGCTTCAACATTGAACTCGCTACTGCTGAAGGCTTGGAGGCTCAATCAAAGCAAGCTGTTCGTTTTATCCGTAAGCGCAAAGACGACTTGCTGCTCATTAAAAGCCTTGGATTTTCGTCAATATCAATTGATTTCTGCTTGTACGACATGACCACAGAAGATCGCCCTTGGCCGTCCTACTGCCTTCCTCGCTCCCTTGTACAGTCTGCCGCCGAGTTGGGTTGCGAGATTAAGCTATCTTTCTATGGGATGCCGCCGGAAGCGCCCTAACCTTTCGTCCAAGCGGACACCGCTGTCACCGCTTCGTGGCGCGGTTTAATTCAGGCATTAGCCGTCCCTATATGCGCTTACTCGGATTCCTTGGCCTTGTTGCCCTCGTGCTATTAAACCTCATTGGTTTGACCGTCGCGCTCCAGGAGCGAGACTGGAAGGGCATTTTTATCATGCTCTCCATGGTAGCGCTCTTGACGTTTTTTGCTATCATTCTTTGGCGAGGCGCAAAACTTGAGCGAGATTCTGCCGACGGCAGACTTACGGACGGATGGGAAGGCGAGTCGGTCACAACATTCTTCAGGGCTGTGGTGGCACGATCCCTTGAAGGCAGAATCTTCATCGTTGGAGCAGCCGTCTCTGTCCTGGTCGCTATTTTGGCGCTAGTTTGGCCGGAAGCGATTGGCGTATCGTCCGCCAAAGGCTTCGACCATGCCGCATTGTTCGGCTTGTGGCCAATCGCCAGCTTTGTACTCTTTGTCCACATCTGCGGGCCACATTACCAAACAAGCGCAATCACAGCGCTCCTCACTCTTGCCGTTACAGCAGTTCCCTTCTATATCGCCTATTGGTAATGCAGTGACGGATAAGCCTTCTCAAACGGCAATGTGCCACGGCGCATGTAACCCGCAAGAATATATGGCTATCAACAAAGTCAAGATTGCCACCTTCTTCCGACCATAAACGCTGCATTAATCTGGCGCGATTAGCCTCACACTCGGAAAATATGTGGCATAACGCCGTGTATGGCGGTTTCAATCCTGAAGTGCAACACCGTGTTGTAAGTTACTGATTTCACGAGAATAGACCTCGAACGGAGTTTCGTAGTTGAGGCATCTGCGTGGTCGATGGTTGAGTTGATCGGCAATGGCATTGAGGTAGCCTTGCGAGAACTGGGCTAGATTCAAGCCTTTGGGGAGGTATTCCCGGATGAGGCCATTCATGT
>BNUB01000057.1 GCA_025997045.1 Betaproteobacteria bacterium | reverse complement strand
TCTCGACGTGGGCGACGGTTTCCAGCATGTCCTGCTGGAACTCCGGGTTATCTTTGTGGCGTTCGGCGTTCTTGAGCATCAGCGACAATTGGGCAACCAGGTTCTTCAGGTCATGCACGACAAAGGCCGACATGCGGGTAAAGGATTCAAACTTGCGCGCTTCGAGCAATTCCGTCGTCGCCAGCATCCGCTCCAGATAGCTTGCCGCCTGATGCTGCGCGGTTTTGAGCAAATCCAGCACTTCCCAGTCGATCTCGAAGCGGGTGCGCGGCGCGCCCAGCAGGACAAAACCGACCAGCCCGCTGCCGCCAGTGAGCGGAATCAGCAGCCAGGCGTCGGGGAAATACATCAGCCAGGCGGGCAGCGCCAGGTCGCGGAAATCTTCCTGATTGGCGCGACATTCCTCAAGATTGATGATCCATTCGCGTTCGCGCAGAAAGCGCACCAGCGAGGAATCCGCCGCTTCCACCAGCTCCGCCGCGTCCACTTCGACCTGATTGATGTGGGCGCAGGGGCGGTATTCCTCCTCCCCGGCCACGCGCAGCCACAAGACGCCCCCCGTGCTCTCCACCAGATTGCCCAGCGACTTGATCACCATCTGGCCCAGATCGAGCCGACTGTCAGGCGTTGCCAGGGCCTGGGTAAACCGCAGCCATTCGGCGCGGTAATCATAGCGATAGGGGAACAGGTGTTTGCTGAGATAGATTTTCAGCCGCGCCCGCTGCGCCGCCGACGACATGAACGCCGCCATCAGCACCAGCGCGGCGAACAGCAGCACCATTTGCAGCGCCTGCCCCCATTCGCCACCGAAATAGCGCACGTAATAGCCCGCCGCCGCCACCACCAACAGGTAAGCCCCGGCGGCGCCCAGCGCTGCGGTATGGAACACCACCGCACGCGACGGCGCCATGCGCAACGCCCACGCCGGATTGCGCATCACCGACAGCGCAATCAAGGGCAACACCAGCGCATGCGCCGGGCCGCGCACCACCCAGATCAGCGGGTCCAGCCGACCAAACAGAAAGCCGTCGGCAAACAGGTACAACTCAAACAAAAAACTTGCGCCCAGGCCCATGAGCACCGGCTTCAAGGCCCAGCGCGCATCTGCCGCCAGACTGCGGTAGATTTGCTCGACCAGCGCCAGCCCCAGAATGGCCCCCGCCAGCGCGCCACCCAGATAGAGCCGCAAGGTCAGCGTCCCGGTAAACAGATAGCCACTGCTGCTGGCGACCCCGGCAAGCTGCACCGCCAGCACCGCCACCGCCACCACGGCATAGCGCCGCACGCCGTGGCTGATGGTCGAACCCAGCAGCAGCAACAGAAAAACAAACCATCCGCCCGCACGCAACACATCCAGCACCAGCACCACAACATGAATGTCGACGCCGAATTTCTGGTTAGACCACAACTGCGCCAGCGCCCACAGCAGCGACAGCCCGACCGCCGCCAGCAAGGCGCCGCCAATGCGCCCGCCGCGCCAGGCCAGATACAGATACAGCCCGAAGATGGCATAAGCACAGGCGGCGAAGCCGTAGCCCCAAAACGCAAACGCTGTCACCGTCGGCTCACCTTTAATGCGCTCCCGCGCCGGTCAGCACGACTCTGACGGTTTCGAGCAACACCAGCGTATCGAGCAGCAGGGTGTGATTTTTGACGTAGTAGAGATCGTATTGCAGTTTTTGAACGGCATCATCGACCGACGCGCCGTATTGGTAACGCACCTGCGCCCACCCCGTCACCCCGGGCTTGACGCAATGACGCACGCCATAAAACGGAATTTCATCCGCAAGTTGATCAACGAAGAAAGGCCGCTCCGGACGCGGCCCCACCAGACTCATATCGCCATCGAGCACATTAAAAAGCTGCGGCAGCTCGTCGATACGCAGCTTGCGAATCACCCGACCGACCCGTGTCACCCGATCATCATTGGACGTAGCCCAACGCGGCTTGCCGTCTTTCTCCGCATCGATACGCATGCTGCGAAACTTGATCACCTTGAAGACCTCGCCGCCCAAGCCAACCCGTTCCTGACGGTAAAACACCGGGCCACGATCTTCGAGCACGATCAGGAGCGCCGTCACCAGCATGATCGGCACACTCGCAAGCAACAGCAACAGCGAAAAAAACAGATCGAAACAACGTTTGGCGATCACGCGGTCGACGCCCTGGCGAAAACCGTCGCCATAAATCAGCCATCCCGCGCGCAGGGAGTTGATCTTCACCTGGCGCTCCACCCGCTCATAAAATGTAGACAAATCAAACACCTGCACCCCGGCGAGCTTGCAGTCGAGCAGCTCGCGCTGCGGCACGCCGCTGCCCCGCAGATCATGAATTGCGACGATGATCTCGTCGATCCCGAGGCGCTTGACCGCGCTCAGCAGCGGCTCATCAGTGATGATCTTGTCCGCGTCAACCGCACGAGTCTCATCGTGGCTGGCCGGGAAAAACCCTTCCGCTGCGACGCGCCCCTGCTCCGGATGAAGCAAGGTGCGTTGTACCGCCGCCGCCTCTTCCCCCACCCCCAGAATCAGGATATGCGGCGCAAACAGCGAGGACACCTGACTGCGGTTGACCAGCGCACGCAAAACCAGCACGACCACGGTCAGCAAAACCGCCGCGAGCTGCATCGACAGCGTGGCGAACGCCGTCCACGGCAAGGACAACACCAGACCGTAAGCCACCGGCAGCACAAAGACCAGCGCCAGCACCACACGGGCAACAGCGGTCAGCAGGGTATCCTCGACGACCGGGCGGTAAATGCCGGTCGCAAAATTGACCGCCACCATGACAAATGAAAAGACCGTGGCGGACAGGAGCAGCGTATTCCAGTGAGGCCCGACCTGCTCGCCACGGAACACCACCAGCGCCACCACGCCCACGATCAACAACACCAGATCGAGCGCGATCCGCGCCAGCACGTGCCATGGCAAATAATGACCCAGTACTTTCAGCATCAGGAATGGCTTCCCTGAAGCCGCTGAGCACCGCGCTGGCGTCGCGTCTCGAACAGACAAATGCCACTCGCCACCGACACGTTAAGGCTCTCTACCGTGCCCAGCAGCGGAATCCGGGCCAGCTCATCGCAGGTGTCACGGGTCAAACGGCGCAAGCCATCGCCCTCGGCGCCCATGACCCACGCCACCGGCCCTCTCTGGTCGATGTCGTACACCGGTTTTTCCGCCTCCCCTGCGGTGCCGATCACCCACACCCCGGCTTCCTGCAACTGGCGCAGCGCACGGGCAAGGTTGGTCACGGTCACGTAGGGCACGGTATCGACCGCGCCGCTGGCGACCTTGACCACCGTGGCGTTAATCCCCACCGCACGATCTTTGGGCGCGATCACCGCATCCACCCCCGCCGCATCCGCCACCCGCAGGCAGGCGCCAAGATTATGCGGGTCCTGAACGCCATCGAGCACCAACAACAAGGCCGGCCCGGAGAGATTTTCCAGCACATCATCCAGGCTCACGGCACGATTGCGCGCATCCACCCGGGCGACGATGCCCTGGTGACGGCGGGTGCCCACCATGTGATCGAGGCGCTCGCCATCGAGCACGCTCAGCTTGACCCCGGTGGCTTCGCCCAGCGCCGTGGCTTCGCGGGCGCGCGCATCGCCGCGCTGCGCCGAGAGGAAAAGCTCGAATACGGCATCCGGATCGCGCCGCAGCCGTCCCAATACCGCATGAAAACCGTAAATCAGCCGCGAACCGGACGGCTGCGCCGCGCCGCGCTCCGTCCCCTGCGCCCCATTTCCTGCTGCAGATGAAAATCGCTTGCTCAAGACCCTCTACCTTTTTTCTTTGTCGAACCGACGTTACGCTCACGTGCAGTTTTACCACTGCGCATCGTCGGACTGACAGCCTCCTCAACCAGGCGGAAGTCGATTTTGCTGGTTTCGAGATCGGCGCGCAACAATTGCACCTTGACCCGATCGGAGAGGCGATAGCGCACATTGGTGCGCTCACCGACCAATTCGTGACGTTTATCATCAAAATGGAAATAATCGCTTCCCAATTCCGAAATATGCACAAGTCCTTCTATGAATACATCATCAAGTGCAACAAAAAAGCCGAACGGAAGCACCGCCGAAACGCTGCCGGAAAAAGTCTCGCCGATCTTGTCGCGCATGTAATAGCACTTCAACCACGCCACCACATCACGGGTCGCATCATCTGCGCGGCGCTCGGTCGCCGAACACTGCAAACCGATCTGGCTCCAGTCGCCCGGCGCATAACGCTCCCCGCCGAGCACGGCCTTGATCGCCCGATGGACGAGCAGATCAGGGTAGCGCCGAATCGGCGAAGTGAAGTGGGTATAGGCATCGTAGGCCAGCCCGAAATGGCCGACATTGTCCGGGCTATACACGGCCTGCCGCAGTGAGCGCAGCATCACCGTCTGCAGCAGGGCCGCATCCGGGCGATCTTTGACCTTATCCAGTAACTGGGCATAATCCTTGGCCGTCGGCGTATCACCGCCGCCCAGATTCAGCCCGAACTCCAGCAGAAAGGCGCGCAGCTTTTCCAGCTTCTCCGGCGTCGGCCCTTCGTGAATGCGATACAGCGCCGGATGCTGGTTCTTTTCGAGGAATTCCGAGGCACAGACATTAGCCGCCAGCATGCATTCCTCGATCAGACGGTGCGCGTCATTTCTCACCTCGGGCACGATGCGCTCGATCTTGCCCTGATCATCGAACACCATCCGGCTCTCGGTAGTCTCGAAATCAATCGCCCCGCGTTTGGCCCGCGCCTTGAGCAGCACCCGGAAGAGCTTGTCCAGATTTTGCAGATGCGGCAGCAGTGCGCCGACCACGGCCAGCGCCTCGGCGTCCTTGTCGTACAGCGCGGCGGCCACCTGGTTATAGGTGAGGCGCGCATGAGAGAACATCACCGCCGGATAAAAACGATAAGCCTTGATCTCCCCGCCCGACGACAGGCTGATGTCGGCCACCATGCACAGCCGCTCCACCTGCGGGTTGATCGAGCACAAGCCGTTGGAGAGCGGCTCCGGCAACATCGGAATCACCCGGCGCGGGAAATACACCGAGTTGCCACGCTCACGCGCTTCCACATCGAGCGCGCTGCCCGCGGTGACGTAATACGACACATCGGCAATCGCCACCACGAGGCGGAACCCCCGTCCCTGACGCTCGCAATACACCGCGTCATCAAAGTCCTTCGCGGTCTCCCCGTCGATCGTCACCAGCGGCAGCGCGGTAATGTCCTCGCGCTTCTGCTTGTCCTTCTGCCGCACCGCAGACGGCAATTTGCGCGTCTGCGCCCGCGCTTCGGGCGAAAACTCATGGGGCAATTCGTGCTTGCGCAGCGCGATTTCGATCTCCATCCCCGGATCGGCGTAGTTGCCCAACACCTCGACGACGCGCCCCACCGGCCTGACCGTGCTCGAAGGCTGCTGAATCAGTTCAACCGTCACCACCTGTCCGGCCTTGGCCCGCTTGCCCCCCGCTGCGAGCAAAATCGCCTGGGTCAGGCGCTTGTCCTCCGGCACCACCGTCCGCACGCCGTGCTCGTCGAGCACCCGTCCGACCACGCGCAAGTTGCCCCGTTCCAGCACTTCGACGATCTTGCCCTCGGCCCGTCCGCGCCGATCCTGCCCCACCACGCGCACAATCACGCGGTCGCCATGGAACACCTCGCGCATTTCGCGCGCGCCCAGAAAGATGTCGCTACCGCCATCGTCACGGCGCAAAAACCCGAATCCATCGGCGTGGCCTTCCACCCGCCCCCGAATCAGATCCGCCTTGTCAGGCAGCAGGTAAGCCTCACGCCGATTGCGCAGCAACTGCCCGTCGCGCTGCATCGCGCGCAAGCGACGGTCAAAAAACTCGCGCTCATCCTCACGCACATCCAGCGCCGCGACCAACTCATCGAAGCGCAGCGGCACTCCGCGCTGCGCAAGTATCTGTTCAACATACTCGCGGCTGGGCAACGGATCGGGATACTTGCCCAGCTCACGCTCGTAACACGGATCGGCACGGCGGATGGCGCTCGGCGCCCGCGCCGGGGCGGTTTGGGAAATTTTGTTCCTGGTCATTGACTTTTTTCTTCAACTTTTTATAATGCGCGGCTCAGCCCAGATGGCGAAATTGGTAGACGCGCTAGTTTCAGGTACTAGTGCCGCGAGGCGTGGAGGTTCGAGTCCTCTTCTGGGCACCACCAGTAGTTCCAAAGCAGTCCGATAAAGGCCGGAAAACCTAAGTAAAACAAGGGTTTTCGGCTTTTTTCATGTCCATTGCAGTCCATAGTGCTCCAGTAGAATCCGACGGTATGTGACGGTATACTTGACGGTACCGGTTTCAGTTCGATGCAGCACGATAAAAGCCGGAATATCCTTGAAAATCAGGGTTTCCGGCTTTTTTCATGTCTGCTGGGTTCCCCAAGGCTCCCGTGCTCAAACCCCGAACGGATGCCGACGCAAAATCGTCTCTTCGCGCTCGGGGCCGGTTGAGATCACATCAATGGGCACTTCGCAGATTTCTTCGATGCGATGAAGGTAGGTGCGCGCTTCCAGCGGCAGGTCGCTCCAGTTTTTGGCGCCAACGGTCGAGGTGCTCCAGCCCGGCAGGGTCTCGTAGAGCGGCTCGCAGCGGCTCACTTCTTCCGCCCCCAGCGGCAACAGGTCGACGCTGCCATCATCGAGCTTGTAGCCGGTGCACAGCTTCAATTCCTTGAGGCCATCGAGCACGTCGAGCTTGGTGATGCAGATTCCGGTGACGCCGTTGATGATGATCGAACGCTTGAGCGCGGCGAGGTCGAGCCAGCCGCAGCGGCGCTTGCGCTTGGTGACGGTGCCGACTTCGCGCCCACGGGTGGACATCTGCTCGCCCGGCGTGCCCCCGGTTTCGATGTCGAGTTCGGTCGGGAACGGGCCGCCGCCGACACGGGTACAGTAAGCCTTGGTGATGCCCAGCACGTAATGCAGGCTGCCGGGGCCGAGGCCCGAACCGGCTGCCGCCTGCCCGGCCACGCAATTGCTTGAGGTCACAAACGGATAGGTGCCGTGGTCGATGTCGAGCAGGGTGCCCTGCGCGCCTTCAAACAGGAGCGAACCACCGGCTTTGTTGATGCGGTGCAGTTCGGCGGAAACGTCGATCACCAGCGGACGCAGTTCTTCGGCGTCTTCCATCGCCTGATCGAACACGGTCTGGAAGTCGACCGCCGGGGCGCCCAGATGCCGGGCGAGGACGAAGTTGTGATAGTCGAGATTGGCCTGGAGCTTGGCCGCGAAACGCTCCGGATTGAAGAGGTCATACACCCGCAGTGCACGGCGGGCGATCTTGTCTTCGTAGGTCGGGCCGATGCCCTTGCCGGTGGTGCCGATCTTGTCGCCGCTGGATTTCGCCGCCTCGCGGGCGAGGTCGAGCGCGCTGTGGTAAGGCAGAATCAAGGGGCAGCCGGGGCTGACCTTCAGGCGGCTGCGCACTTCGATGCCGCCCGTCTCCAGACGGTGGATTTCGCTCAACAGGTGATGCACGTCGAGCACCACGCCGTTACCGATGTAGCAGGCCACCCCCTGATGCACGATGCCCGAGGGCACCAGATTCAGTTTGTATTCGGTCTTGCCCACCACCAGGGTGTGCCCCGCGTTGTGGCCGCCCTGAAAGCGCACCACCCCTTGTGCGTGATCGGTCAGCCAATCGACGATCTTGCCTTTGCCTTCATCACCCCACTGGGTGCCGACCACTACCACGTTCTTTGCCATCGTCATTCTCCATGGAGCGTTTCGACCGTCCACCGGTCATGGCGCATCACCAATTGCCGGTCGCAACCAGCTTCATTCCACGTTCCTTCATGTCCGGGCAAGACCTCGACCACGATCTCGCCTGCCGCGCGCAAGCGGACGATTTCCGCCCGCAAGGCCGGGTTTGTCTCCGCTGGCGCCAGAATCGCCCCACGCGGGGGCGTCACCGGCGCACACTGCGCCAGCTCGCGCAGATCGAGACTGAAGCCCGTCGCCGAGCGCGCCCGCCCGAAGGCTTCGGCGACACGATCATAACGCCCGCCCAGGGCCAGCGCCGCCGGGGCCGTGCCGCCATAAACGGCAAAAACCAGACCACTATGGTAGTGATAACCGCGCAGATCGGCGAGGTCGAAGCTCAGGGGCAGATCGGGCAGTTCTGCTGCCAGATGACTCAGATCATCCAGCGTCGCGGTGACTTCGGGGGTTTTCGGCAGACGCGCACGGGCGCGCTCAAGCACGTCGACGCCGCCGTAGAGTTCGATCAGGGCAAGCAGCGCCGCAGAAAACACCGGCTCGATGTCACCCAGTAATTCCTTGAGTCCGGGCGCGTCCTTCCCCTGCAACAGCCCAAACGCCTGTTCACGCGCCGCCCCATCCAGTCCGGCACGGTCGGCCAGCGCGTGGAACAGGCCGACGTGGCTGATGTCGATCCGGGTCGCCGGCACGCCCGACAGACGCATCGCCCCGGCGAGCAGGCGCAGCACTTCGACATCGGCTTCAATTCCGGCGTGACCGTAAAGCTCTGCCCCCAATTGCAGGGGTTCGCGGGTCGCGGTGAGCGACGAGGGCCGGGTATGGAGCACGCTGCCGCAATAACACAGCCGCGACACACCGGCGCGGTTGAGCAGGTGCGAATCAATCCGCGTCACCTGCGGCGTCATGTCGGCCCGCACCCCCAGCGTGCGCCCGGAGAGCTGGTCGACCAACTGGTAGGTGGATAAACGCAGATCCTCGCCCGCTCCGGTGGTGAGCGCGTCGAGATACTCGATCAATGGCGGAATCACCAACTGGTAGCCGTGGGTGCGAAACGCATCGAGCAGGCGACGGCGTAAATCTTCGAGCCGTGCGGCCTCATCCGGCAGCACATCCTGAATATAATCGGGCAATACCCAGCGCATCAAAAAATCAACCCCAGAATGAAAGCAGCAACAACAACGCCACCCCCGCCGCCCCGGAGGCCAGACCGATATAGCGGATCTGGCCGTTTTTCAGACTGACGAGATGGGTAAACACGGCGCGCCAGACGCCCGGCGCAAGCAAAGGAAACAGCCCTTCGACGATCAACATCAAGGCAATGGCAAGAAGCAGTATTTTCCCTGGCGACATCGTCGGTGAACGACTCCGGCCTCAATTGGCCGTGCGCCCTCCACGCGAGGACTTCAGATACTTGAAGAACTCCGAGCTGGGATCAACCACCATGACATCTTCCTTGCCGCCAAAGCTCTCGCGGTAGGCTTCCAGACTGCGGTAGAAAGCGTAGAACTCCGGATCGCGTCCGTACATCGCGCTATAGATCGCCGCCGCCTTGGCTTCGCCTTCCCCCATGATGCGCTGCGAATCGCCATAGGCCTCGGCCACGATGACATCGCGCTGGCGATCTGCGTCCGCCCGGATGGTTTCGGCTTCGGCCTCACCCTGCGAGCGCCGTTCATTGGCGACCCGTTTACGCTCGGCTTCCATCCGGCTGTAGACCGAACTCGACACGGTAGGGGGCAGTTCGACCCGTTTCAGACGCACGTCTACGATCTGCACCCCGATGCTGCGCAGGTCATGATCGGCGCGCGCACTCATCTGCTCCATGATCATGTTGCGCTCGCCCGAGACCACCTCGTGGATGGTGCGCTTGCCGAACTCCTCGCGCAGCCCGGCATTGACCGCCTGATTGAGACGCACCACCGCCCGCGACTCTTCGCCCGCCACCGACTCGTAATACAGCCGGGGGTCGATGATCCGCCACTTGACGAAGTAATCGACGATGACGTTCTGTTTCTCCGAAGTCAGAAAACGCTCCGACGCCGCAGAGGTATCCATCGTCAGGATGCGGCGTTCCAGGTAACGCACGTTCTGGATCAGCGGCAACTTGAAATTCAGCCCCGGCTCCATGATGACTTCTTTTACTTCACCGAGCTGGAACACGATGGCGAACTGGCGCTGACTGACGGTAAACATCGTCATCGACAACACCGCGACGACAATGACCAGTACCGCGACCACCAAAGATAATTTATCGCGCATCAACGTGCTCCCTGCTGGCGGTTACGCAGTGATTCACGATCACGCGGTTCTGTCTGCGTGACGGCGCGGGGGATCTCCACCACCGTCGCGCTCTGGGCGCTCGTCGGGCGCACCGCCCCCTGCTGTTGCTGCACCAGCTTGTCCAGCGGCAGCAGCAACACGTTGTTTCCACCCTTGGCATCAATCATCAGCTTGCTCGTTTTCGACAACACCTGCTGCACGGTTTCGATATACAGACGTTCGCGGGTGACATCCGGTGCGCGTTTGTATTCGGTCAACACCTGACCGAAGCGCGCCGCCTCACCTTCGGCGCTGGCGATCACCCGGGCGCGGTAGCCTTCGGCATCGGCACGCAGGCGCGCCGCCGACCCCTGAGCTTTCGGGATCACATCGTTGGCATAGGCCTCGCCCTCGCTTTTCTTGCGGGTCTGATCCTGGGTCGCCTGGGTCGCGTCATCAAAAGCCGCCTGCACCTGCTCGGGCGGCTGCGCGTCCTGGAAGGACACCCGGCTCACCTGGATACCGGTCTGGTAGCGGTCGAGAATCTCCTGAATCAGCACCTGCGCCGTCGCCGCAATCTCATCGCGTCCGCCCTGAAGCACAAAGTCCATCGCGCTTTTGCCGACGATCTCGCGCATCGCGCTCTCCGCCACCAGCTCAACCGCCTCTTCGGAGCGATCGTTGCTGAACACATTATTGAAAATGTATTTTTCCGGGTCGTTGAGCACGTATTGCACCGCAAACTGGACGTCTACGATGTTGGCGTCATCGGTAATCATCAGCGCCCGCCCGTGTTCACTGCCGCGATTGCCGATCGCCACCGAACGCACCCCGGTGACATCGACGATGAGGTGGCTCTCGATCGGCGTCGGCAGGCGCCAGTTGAGCCCCGGCCCGGTCAGGCCGACAAAACGGCCAAAGCGCAGCACCACGCCGCGCTCGTTGGTGTTGACCGTATAGATGCCGCTGCACAACCAACCGGTGAGCACCAGGAGCAGCAGCACGATCAGGCCGCCAAAGAAGTTGGCCGGCGCGCTGTCGCCCCCCCGCCCCGGCCCCGACGGGCCGTCGCCACCACCGCGTTTGCGATTGCCGAACAGGCTGGAGAGGCGCTGGTTGAAGTCCTGCCAGATTTCTTCGAGATCGGGTGGCCCCTGATTATCGCCACCGCGATTGCCGTTGTTACCACTGTTGCCGCCGCGATCACCGTTACCGTCACGATTGCCCCAGCGCGGGTCATTGAGCGACATAAAAATGCCTTGTTTCATTGTCAATATGCATATGAGTGGATATGTGAGGAGTCGTCCCGGAAAGCCCCGGAGCTAAAACCGGCATCAGAGAATCAGCCGACGCCGAGGTCAGAACCAGCAGCAGGCGCGAAGGCAAAATCGGGGTCGGAACCGGCATCAGTGACCAGAGACGGGATGGAATCCTGCGCCGCATCGCCTGCCCCTGAACCGGCCCGAGCGACCTCGGCGACCTCGGCCAGCGCGGCGCGCAACAGATCAAGCCCTTCGCCTGTCCTGGCACTCAAAAAAATCCGTTCGATTCTACCATAACTGTCCTGCACCACTGCGGGCCCGGCCTGGGTCAGGTCAATCTTGTTCCACACCTGGATCTGCGGCACCGACGCGGCGCCGATCTCGTGGAGCACGTCGTTGACCGAGGCGATCTGCGCTTCACGGTCTTCGCTCGCCACATCGACGACATGGAGCAGCAGGTCGGCCTGGGCGGTCTCTTCGAGCGTGGCGTGAAACGCGACCACCAGGGCGTGGGGCAGATCGCGGATGAAACCGACGGTGTCGGAGATCACCACATTGTTGCCGGAGCCGACATAAAGACGGCGCGAAGTCGTATCGAGCGTGGCGAAAAGCTGGTCGGCGGCGTAGCTGCCCGCCTTGGTGAGGGCGTTGAACAGGGTCGATTTGCCCGCGTTGGTGTAGCCCACCAGCGACACCGAGAGCATCTCGCGCCGGTTACGCGCACGACGGCGGGTACGGCGCTGTTTTTCGAGCTGGCCCAAACGGGTTTTCAGCAGCTTTACCCGTGCGCCAAGCAGACGGCGGTCGGTTTCGAGCTGTTTTTCCCCCGGCCCGCGCAGCCCGATCCCCCCTTTCTGCCGTTCAAGGTGAGTCCAGCCGCGCACCAGACGGGTCGCCAGATGACTGAGCTGGGCCAGCTCTACCTGCAACTTGCCTTCGTGGCTTTTGGCCCGCAAGGCGAAGATGTCGAGAATCAGTGCGGTGCGGTCGACGACCCGGCATTCCAGCGTGTGTTCAAGATTGCGCTGCTGCGCTGGCGAGAGCGCATGGTTGAAGATCACCAGATCGGCCTCATGCGCACGCAGGGTCTGGCCAATCTCGTCGACCTTGCCCCGTCCGGCAAACAGCGCCGGGTCGGGCGCGGCACGACGCCCGCCAATTACCGCGACGACGACGGCGCCCGCGCTTGCGGCGAGCAGACTCACCTCGGACAGGCGCTCTTCAATCGCGTCCTGCCCAAGGTCGAGCTGCACCACGACAGCCCGCTCGCCGCTTGCCGGGCGCTCAAACATGCGTGGATGAAATCAGGCTGGTCGTGTTCAGCTATCGGCCTCGCCATCGTCCTGCTGCGGAATGCTCACCGAGCGCGCCGGGACGACAGTGGAGATCGCGTGCTTGTAGACCATCTGGGTCACAGTGTTCTTGAGCAGCACGACGTACTGGTCAAACGATTCGATCTGTCCCTGCAACTTGATGCCATTGACGAGATAGATGGAAACCGGAATATGCTCACGCCGCAGCGTATTCAGGAATGGATCCTGCAAGAGCTGGCCCTTGTTGTTGCTCATCGCTCAAACCTCGATGGTGTTGTTTGTTATAAAAATACCGCCGGTCATCGCTTTTGCCATTACCGGGAGTATGCAATGAAAAACCGCCCCGGTACAGAGGGCGGCGCGATCAGGATTTTTCCGTCGCATACGGGTTGTGCGCGGCACGAAACTGGATGGAGAGCGGCGTGCCCTGTAACTTGAACGCTTCCATGAAAGTATGCTCCAGATAACGCACGTAGGACTCCGGGACATCATTGACCGAATTGCCGTGAATCACGATGATCGGCGGGTTGGAGCCGCCCTGGTGAGCATAGCGCAACTTGGGCCGCGAGACCCCGGCGCGCGGCGGTTGCTGCTTCGCCACCGCCATCTGCAGGATGCGGGTCAGCTTCGGCGTGGGCAGCTTGACCATCGCCGCTGCATAGGCGGCATCGACCGATTTCAGCAGGCCCGCAACCCCCTGGGCGTTGAGCGCGGAGATCTGGTGCTGGCGCGCAAACGACAGAAAGCCGAGCTTGCGCGCCACATCTTCTTTCAGCCGACTGCGGCGGTAATCATCGACCGCATCCCATTTATTGATCGCCACCACCAACGCTCGCCCCGCCTCGACCACGAAACCGGCGATGTGCGCATCCTGATCGGAAATATCCTGCGCCGCATCCAGCACCAGCACGACGACGTTGGCTTCCTGAATGGCCTGCAAGGTCTTGATCACCGAAAACTTTTCCACCGCCTCAAACACCTTGCCCCGGCGGCGCAGGCCGGCGGTGTCGATGAGGGTGTAGTGGCGTCCGCCACGCTCGAACGGAATCGCAATCGCGTCGCGGGTGGTGCCGGGCAGATCAAACGCGATCACCCGCTCTTCGCCGAGCAGGGTATTGACCAAGGTGGATTTGCCCACGTTGGGACGACCGACAATCGCCACCCGTGGCCCTGCGACATCCGCCTCGTCGGCTGCTGCGGCGGCGTCGGCAGCGAAAGGCTCCAGCACCAGTTCGATGAGCTGTTTCACCCCTTCGCCATGCGCCGCCGACACCGGCAGGGGGTCGCCCAGACCCAGCGCATGAAATTCAGCCGCCACCATGGCGCGATCCATGCCTTCGGACTTGTTGACCACCAGATACGCAGGCCGACCGGCGCGACGCAGGCGGGCGGCGATCTGTTCGTCGTGGGGCGTGAGTCCGGCGCGGCCATCGACGAGAAAGAGCAGCACATCGGCCTCGACGATCGCCTGTTCGGCCTGCTGCGCCATTTCGTGCATGATGCCGTCTTTGACCACCGGGTCGAACCCGGCGGTATCGACCACCAGATAGTCACGCTCGCCCACCCGGCCTATGCCGTAATGACGGTCGCGGGTCAGCCCCGGCTGATCGGCCACCAGCGCGTCACGGGTGCGGGTCAGGCGGTTGAACAGGGTCGACTTGCCGACATTGGGGCGTCCAACCAGAACGACAGTAGGTTTCACAAATTTACCGTTGCACGTCGTAGGCGACGACATCGCCATCACGGGTCTGAACGACGAAGCCATCCCCCAGACGCTGGGGATCGGCGCTGATTGCGCTGCTGTCGGCACGGCGACGGGCAACGAAATTGCCATCTTCGCGGCCCAGCACATGCACATAACCTTCAAAATCTCCCACCACCACGTAGTCGCCCACGATCAGCGGGCGCGAAACCGTGCGTCGCGGCAGCGCATCCTGACGCCACACCACCGCGCCGCTGTAGACGTCGAGCGCCTGGACAGAATCGCGTTCGTCGGTAATCACCACGAAGCGGTTGTCACGATCCAGCCCGACGTGAGAGGAAAAATTGCGTACCCACAAGGCATTGCCGTTGGTGCCATCGAAGCAGGCCGCACGGCCCTGATAGGTGACCGCGCACACCTCGTTGCGGCTGAGCACCGGCGTCCCCGCCACATCGGTCACCCGCTCCAGCTCGGTCGAGCCGCGCGGGGTGGCGATGTTGAGTTCCCAGACGTTGCCGCCGTTTTCCAGGCTCACCGCCACCAGTCTGCCGCCCGGCAAACCGGCCAGCACCACTTCGCCCACGATCAACACACCGGCATGGGCGCGCAACGCAAGCGTCGGGGCATTGCGTTGATACAGCCAGCGCCGTTGACCGTCGCGCGCTTCCAGTCCGAACAGGCGATGATCGGACGCACGCAGTACGACCGTGCCGCTCCCCACCGCCGGCGGCGCCAGCACCTCGGCCCCGACATTCACCCGCCAACGCTCGGCGCCGCTTTTGGCGTCGAGCGCAATGGCGTCGCCGCTCTCGCTCACCACCACGACGAGATCGCCATCGCTGCCCACCCCGGCGGAAAGACGGGCGCCGAGATCCGTGCGCCAGACGATCTTGCCATCGTCAATCCGCACCACACGCCCCTTGATACCTGCGGCATAAACGCTGTTGCCCACCACGGCGGGGCTGAAAACCACCTCATCCGCCGCGCCGACCGACACGTTCCAGCGCTCATGCAACTGCGCCGCCGGGGTAAATCCGGTCAGCTTCGCCGGCTTGCCCGCGTCACTGGAGAAAGGATTGAGCCAGGAGCAACCCGCCAGCATCAACACGGCGACGCCCGGCGCCAACAGACGAGAGCAAGACATCATCGCTCAACCCTCCAGCGATTCGAGTTTGGCCCGGATCAGCATGCCGAGCCGGGTGGCCTCTTCGCCGTCGCCGAGCGCATCGATCGCGGCCTGCCAGGCGGCGCGCGCTTCCGCGGGCTTCTTTTGTGCGGCCAGCACATCGCCGCGCAGATCTTCAAAATGAACCCGATAAGCGCCTTCCGGCACCGGGGCGAGCCGCGCCAGCGCGTCGTCAACAGCGCCCTTTTGCAGCAGCACCGTCGCCAGACGCAGCCGCGCCAGATCGCGCAGGGCGGGGTCTTTACCCTCGGTCGCCGCCCATTCGAGCTGAAGCTGGGCGTTATCGAATTCGTCCTTGTGGAACTGCACCCCCGCCGACAGCAACACGCCCAGTTGCGCCTGCGCGGTGGCGGAATAATCGCTGATCAGCTTGCCCGCGAGATCGCGCGTGCGTTGCGCATCGTCGGCGGCAACCGCCTGTTGCAGCTCAAAATACACCGCCGCGGCCTCATCGGCCTGACGGTTCTGGTACAAACGCCACCCTTGCCAGGACACCGAGGCGATCAACGCCGCCAGCACCAGCCCGACAAGCAGATTACCGTACTGACTCCACCACGCCTTGAGTTCGGAAATCTGTTCCTGTTCTTCGAGGTCATACACCGCCATGCCCGGCTCCTTCGTCGTTATCGTCGTCGTTATACAGGATATTCTCGATTGTTTCGGCAAGTGCGGCGAGACTTACCCGTTGTTGCTGTGCCCCTTCGAGCCGCAACGGCTTGATGCCAACTTCGTTTGCCGCCGCCTCATCTTCCCCGATCACCAGCGCCAGCAAGGCGCCACTGCCATCGGCCTTCTTCATTTGCGCCTTGAAACTGCCGCCGCCGCAGTGCACCACCACGCTCAGGCTATCCCGACGCAAGGCTTCCGCCACCTGAAACGCAAGGCGCTGCGCCGCAGCGCCCTGATGCACCACATAAATTTCGAGTTCCCCCGGCGCCATCTCGCCCACGCTCTCCCGCCACAAGGCCAGCAGGCGCTCCACCCCCATGGCAAAACCGGCGGCAGGCAGCGATTTACCGCCGAGTTGTTCAACCAGACCATCGTAACGCCCGCCGCCACACACCGTGCCCTGTGCCCCGAGGCGATCTGTCACCCATTCAAACACGGTGCGATTGTAATAATCGAGCCCGCGCACCAGCCGATGATTGATACGGTAAGGAATCCCGGCATCCTTGAGCAGCACTTGCACGCCGTCGAAGTGGGCACGCGATTCCGCGCCGAGATAGTCGGCAAGTTTGGGCGCAGCCTCGACGATGTCCTGCAGTGCCGGATTTTTGCTGTCGAGAATGCGCAGCGGATTGGCATGGAGGCGGCGCTGGCTGTCCTCGTCGAGCTTGTCCTGATGCGCTTCCAGATAGGTCACCAGCGCGGCGCGGTGCTGCGCCCGCTCCTCCCCCGCGCCCAGCGAATTGAGTTCGAGGCGCACATCCTCCAGGCCCAGGTCATCCCACAGCGCGGCAGTCATGATGATGTGTTCGGCGTCGATATCCGGCCCGGCAAAGCCCAGCGCCTCGACCCCGATCTGGTGAAACTGGCGATAGCGGCCTCTCTGCGGGCGCTCGTGGCGGAACATCGGCCCCTGATACCACAGCCGCTGCGGCCCGGCGCCTTCCACCAGCTTGTGCTGGATCGCCGCCCGCACGCAGGACGCCGTGCCTTCGGGCCGCAGGGTCAGCTTCTCGCCATTTAACGCATCCGCGAACGAATACATCTCTTTTTCGACGATATCGGTCACTTCCCCGATCGCGCGGCTGAACAGCGCCGTCGGCTCGACAACGGGCGTGCGCAAGGGGCGGTAGCCGTAGCGCTGCAACCAGTCACGCACAAGCTCTTCAAAAGTTTCCCAGATCTCGGCTTCGTCCGGGAGAACATCGTTCATCCCGCGCACGGCCTGCAAGGTTTGACTCATCAATCAGCACTCACTCTCAATTCATCCGCAATATTCCAGCGCCCCCCGCGTCAGCCCGCCTTGCGCGGATAGCGGGTCGCCACGTAATCATCGACGATGGCGGTAAACTCGGCGGCGATGTTGTCGCCGCGCAAGGTCGCCACCTTCTGCCCATCCACAAACACCGGCGCCGCCGGACTCTCGCCCGTGCCGGGGAGCGAAATGCCGATGTTGGCATGCCGACTCTCCCCCGGGCCATTGACCACACAGCCCAT
>BNUB01000056.1 GCA_025997045.1 Betaproteobacteria bacterium | reverse complement strand
CGCCCAGCCCTACCTCGACGCCAGCCTGCGCTCAGGCCAGGTCAAAACCGACTTCGGCGGCCATTTCGTCAACGGCGCCACCCTCCACAGCGCCTACAACGCCAAATCCACCTACCTGAGCGCACACGTCGGCGCAGGCTACCTCCTGAAACTCTCCGAGCAAAGCAAGCTGGATGTCTACGGACAATACCTCTGGAGCCATCAAGACGGCGACACCGTAAAACTCACCACCGGCGAGACGGTGAAATTCAAGGACGTAGCCTCACAAAGAACCAGACTGGGCACAAAATGGGATTACGCCCTGACCCCCCAAACCACCGCCTGGATCGGCGCAGCCTGGGAGCACGAATACGACGGCAAGGCCAACGCCAGCATCTACGGCTACAAACTGGACGCCCCAACGTTAAAAGGCGACACCGCCCTGCTTGAACTAGGCCTGACCTTAACCCCCGCCGAAAAAGGCTGGTCACTGGATGTCGGCATACAAGGCTACACAGGCAAACGCGAAGGCATCACCGGGAACGTGAAAGCAGGATATCGGTTCTGAGCACCACCGGGAGCGATGGCGTCCCCGCCATCGCTCCCAACAGGCGGTAGTGGCGGTTCGCGAACCGCCCCTTGTACCCACGCTATGACAGGAAAATTCGTGCGATTGCCCTGCCGACGGGCAATTCTCATCGCAGGGAAGCGTCGCCTACCGGTATACTCCCCGGCTTTACCGCTCACGCTCACGCCGTCATGCAGGACAAATATCAGCCCGCCACCATCGAAGCCGCCGCCCAGCAGCACTGGGAGCACACCGCAGCCTTTCGCGTCACCGAAGACCCGAAGCGCCCCAAATACTACTGTCTGTCGATGTTCCCCTATCCCTCGGGCAAGTTCCACATGGGGCATGTGCGCAACTACACCATCGGCGATGCGCTGGCGCGCTATCACCGCATGAAGGGTTTCAACGTGCTGCAACCCATGGGCTGGGACGCTTTCGGCATGCCCGCCGAAAATGCCGCCATCCAGCACGACGTGCCGCCAGCGGCGTGGACTTACGCCAACATCGACTACATGCGCGGACAACTGAAGCGGCTCGGCTTCGCGTTCGACTGGTCGCGCGAGATCGCCACCTGTGCGCCGTCGTATTACCGCTGGGAGCAATGGCTGTTTACCCGGCTGTTTGAGAAAGGTCTGATCTATAAAAAACTCGGTACGGTGAATTGGGACCCGGTGGATGAAACCGTGCTCGCCAACGAGCAGGTGATCGACGGGCGCGGCTGGCGCTCGGATGCGCTGGTCGAAAAGCGCGAGATTCCCATGTATTACATGCGGATCACCGCCTACGCTGACGAGCTGCTCGCGGCGCTCGACGAGCTGCCCGACTGGCCGGAGCAGGTCAAGCTGATGCAGAAAAACTGGATCGGACGCTCCGAAGGGGTCGAGGTGCACTTCCCCTACGACGAGCAAAGCATCGGCAAGGCGGGCGTGCTCAAGGTGTTTACCACCCGCGCCGATACGCTGCTGGGTGCGACCTATGTGGCGGTGGCCGCTGAACATCCGCTCGCCACGCAGGCGGCAGCGAATAATCCGACCCTCGCCGCGTTCATTGAAGAATGCAAGAAGGGCGGCGTCGCCGAGGCCGATCTGGCGACGCTGGAAAAGAAGGGCGTGGATACCGGCCTGCGGGTGGTGCATCCGCTCAATGGCGAATCGCTGCCGGTGTGGGTCGCCAACTACGTGCTGATGGGCTACGGCGAAGGCGCGGTGATGGCGGTGCCTGCGCACGATGAACGTGACTTCGCATTTGCGGGCAAGTATGGTCTGCCGGTGAAGACGGTGGTGAGCTCGGCGCATGACGCTTATCAGGAGGTCGTCGCGCCCTGGCTGGATGCTTATGCCGAGCATGGCAGGCTGGTGAATTCCGGCAAGTACGACGGGCTGGATTTTCAGGCGGCGGTCGATGCGATTGCGGCTGATCTCGACGCCAGGGGACTGGGACAGAAGCGGGTGCAGTTTCGCCTGCGCGATTGGGGCATTTCGCGCCAGCGTTATTGGGGCTGCCCGATTCCGATGGTTCACTGCGACGATTGCGGCGATGTGCCCGTGCCCGACGCGCAACTGCCGGTCGTGCTGCCCGAGGATGTCACCATTACCGGGCGCGGCTCGCCGCTGGCCAGGCTGCCGTCGTTCTACGAATGCTCCTGCCCGAAGTGCGGCAAGCCTGCGCGGCGCGAGACCGACACGATGGACACCTTCGTCGAGTCTTCGTGGTACTTCCTGCGCTACGCCTCGAACGACAGCCAGACGGCCATGGTCGATGCGCGGGCAAACTACTGGGCGCCTGTCGACCAATACATCGGCGGTATTGAACACGCCATTCTTCACCTGCTCTATTCGCGCTTTTTCACCCGTGCGATGCGCGATTGCGGCCTGGTCAGCATCTCCGAGCCGTTTACCCGCCTGCTCACGCAGGGCATGGTGGTCGCCAATGGCTATTACCGCGAAGATGACAGCGGCAAAAAACAGTGGTTCAGCCCGGCGGAGGTCTCCATCACCACTGACGAGCGCAACCGCCCCCTCAGCGCGACACTGACTGCCGACGGCGCGCCCGTCACGATCGGCGGCATGGTCAAAATGTCGAAGTCGAAAAACAACGGCGTCGACCCGCAAGCCTTGATCGAGCAGTACGGCGCGGACACTGCGCGGCTGTTCATCATGTTCACCGCCCCGCCCGAGCAGCAGCTTGAATGGTCGGACTCCGGCGTGGAAGGTGCGTCGCGCTTTCTGCGCCGGGTGTGGAATTTCGGCTACGCCCTGGCGAGCGAAGCGAGCCTGCAAGTCGCCATTCCCGCGCAACTGCCCGCCGCCGTCGCCGATGTCCGCCGCGAGATTCACACCCACCTCAAACAGGCCAATTACGACTTCGGCAAACACCAGTTCAACACCGTGGTCTCGGCGGCGATGAAAATCCTCAACGCGCTGGAAAAGCTGCCGCGCAGCGAAACCGCAGCCCAGGCGGTCGCCGCCGAAGGCTTTTCCATCCTGTTGCGCCTGCTCTCGCCGATTACGCCTCACATCGCCCACGCACTGTGGCAGGAAGGCGGGTTTGGCGCCGACATCCTCGATGCGCCGTGGCCGGAACCGCTGGACGCCGCACTGACGCAGGATGAAATCGAGCTGATGCTGCAAATCAATGGCAAACTGCGCGGCAGCCTCAGAATCGCCGCCACCGCCTCGCGCAGCGACATCGAGCACGCCGCGCTGGCTTCCGGGTCCGCGCAGAAATTCATGGAAGGCCAACCGGCGAAAAAAATCGTGGTCGTGCCGGGCCGCCTCGTAAACATCGTGGTGTAAATTGATGACGCCTCCCTCCTCCCGTCTCCGCCATCTCGCCGCCGCCGCGCTCACCGTGCTCACGCTCACCAGTTGTGGTTTTCACCTGCGCGGCCCGCAGCCGCTGGCGTTTGCCACGCTCTACGTGAGCGCCAATCAATATTCGGATCTGGGCACGGCCCTGCGCCGCCAGGTCACGCTCTCCGGCAGCACCAAGGTGGAAGAAAATGAAGCCATGGCCGACGCCCGCCTGCAGATTCTCACCAACGAGCGTAGCCGCGAGATTCTGAGCCTGAACGCCTCCGGCAAGGTGCGGGAATATGAGCTGGGGCAGCGCATTCGCTTTCGCGTCCTGAGTAAAACCAACGAAGAGCTGATTCCGCCGACCAATCTCACCGCGCGGCGCGAATACACCTTCAATGACGAACAGATTCTCGGCAAGGAACAGGAAGAAGCCCTGCTTTACCGCGACATGGAAACCGACCTCATCCAGCAACTCATGCGCCGGCTCGCCGCCTGGCAGCGTCCGTGAACCTGCGCCCGGACGATCTCGTCCACCAGCTTGAACGCCCGCTGGCGCCGTTGTGGGTGGTGCATGGCGACGAGCTGCTGGCGCTGGAAGCGGCTGACGCCATTCGTGGCGCGGCCCGGCGTCAGGGGTTCGATGAGCGTGACACGCTGGTGGTCGATCCGTCCTTCCGCTGGAACATGCTGACGCTCGCCGCCGCCAACCTGTCGCTGTTCGGCGGCAGCAAGCTGATTGACCTGCGCATCCCCACCGGCAAGCCGGGGCGCGAAGGCGGCGATGCGCTGCAACGCTACGCCGCCGCGCCCCCTGCGGGTGTCGTCACCCTCATCACCCTGCCTGCGCTCGACTGGCAAACCAAAAAAACAGCCTGGTTCAAGACGATCGCGGACAGCGGCCTCAATCTCGAACTCGACACCCCGCCGCGCGAGCGTCTGCCGGCCTGGATTGCGCGCCGCCTCAGCGCGCAAAAACAATCCGCGCCGCCGGACGCGCTTGATTTCATCGCCAATCACGTCGAAGGCAATCTGCTCGCCGCGCATCAGGAAATCCGCAAACTCGGCCTGCTCCACGACGAGGGCGAACTCAGCCTCGCCGCGGTCGAGAGCGCGGTGCTCAACGTCTCCCGCTACGACATCTCCATGCTGCGTCAGGCGCTGCTCGAAGGCGATCCGGTGCGCTGCATCCGCCTGCTCGACGGCCTGCGCGGCGAAGGCGTCGCCCCGCCGCTGGTGCTATGGGCCTTCGCCAACGAGATCCGCACCCTGGCGCAATTGCGCACCGGCGCCGACAAGGGGCAGCCGCTCCCCGCCCTGTTCAAGTCCGAACGCATTTTTGAGCCCGCCCGCCAGCAGGCGCTACGCGCCGCCGTGGGGCGACTCACCCGGCCTGCACTGCAAACCGCGCTGCTCGCCGCCGCACGCATCGACCGCATGATCAAGGGACTGGTCCCCGGCGAGGTGTGGGACGAGTTTCAGACCCTGGCGCTGCGCCTGGTCAACAAGCCCAAAACGGGCGTCCCGACACGATGAGGCGCCCCACCCCTGCGCATTTGATGGTCTAATCAAAGATTCAATTTGTTGCGTGATGAACATGGACATTCAACAATACATGCACACTCTGGGCCGTCAGGCCCGCGCCGCGTCGCGCCTCACCGCCGCCGCTTCGACCCACGCCAAGAACACCGCCCTGCTCGCCATGGCGGCAGAAATTCGCCAGCGTCGTGCGGCGCTCCTCGCCGCCAATGCCACCGATGTCGACACGGCGCGGGCAGCGGGGCTGGAACCCGCCTTGCTCGATCGCCTGAGCCTGACTGAAAAAGGCATCGACGCCATGGCCACCGGGCTGGAACAGATCGCGGCGCTGCCCGACCCGGTCGGGGAAATCACTGATGTGCGCCGCCGCCCCTCGGGCATCCAGGTCGGCAAGATGCGCGTGCCGCTGGGCGTGATCGGCATCATTTACGAAGCCCGCCCCAATGTCACCGCCGATGCCGCCGCCCTGTGCCTGAAATCGGGTAACGCCGCCATCCTGCGCGGCGGCAGTGAGGCGATCAACTCCAACCGCGCCATCGCCGCCTGTATCCTCGCCGGACTTGAACAGGCAGGCTTGCCCGTGCACGCGATCCAGGTGGTCGACACCACCGACCGCGCCGCGGTGGGTGAGCTGATCACCCTGCCCGAATTCGTCGACATCATCGTGCCACGCGGCGGCAAGGGGCTGATCGAGCGCATCGCCCGGGAAGCGCGGGTGCCGGTCATCAAGCATCTTGACGGCAATTGCCATGTCTATATTGACGACGACGCCGACCCGGCCAAGATCGTGCCCATCGTCGAGAACGCCAAAACCCAACGCTACAGCCCCTGTAATACCACCGAATCGCTGCTGGTCGCGCGCGCCGTCGCCGCACGCCACCTGCCGCTGGTCGGCGCCATGCTCGCCGCCAAGGGCGTGGAAATGCGCGCCGATCCGGAAGCACTCGCCATCTTGCAACAAGCCAAGCTCCCCGCAGCCAGGCTCGTCCCCGCACGCGAAGAAGACTGGCGCGAGGAATATCTCGCCCCCATCATCTCGATTAAAATCGTCGCCAGTCTCGATGAAGCCATCGCCCACATCAACACTTACGGCTCGGCCCATACCGACGCGATCATCACCGAGAATTACACCCGCGCAATGCGCTTTTTGCGTGAGGTGGATTCGTCCTCGGTCATGGTCAATGCCTCGACCCGTTTTGCCGACGGCTTTGAATACGGCCTCGGCGCCGAAATCGGTATTTCCACCAACAAAATCCACGCCCGTGGCCCGGTCGGTCTCGAAGGATTGACCAGCCAGAAATGGGTCGTATTCGGCAATGGTGAAGTCCGCAACTGAGATCTGTCCCCGCAGCGGCATCCGTCAGCGATGAGCCGTTATCCCATCCTGCCCACAGCGCCCGATCTGGGCGCTGCGCTCGATGCTTTTGTCGACGCCATGTGGCTCGAACATGGACTGGCGCGCAATACCCTCGCCGGATACCGCAGCGACCTGTTGTTATTCGGGCGCTGGCTTGCCGGGCGCGGACGCACGCTTATCCAGGCCGGAGGTGAAGACCTGGCGGCTTATCTGGCCGAATTCAGCCCCAGGGCAAAACCGGCGAGCCAGCGCAGATTACTCTCGGCATGGCGGCGTTATTACCGCCATCTTGTGCTCGAAGGACGCATCAGCACCGACCCCACATTAAAACTCGACCGCCCGCTGCCCGCACAACGTTTTCCGCGCACGCTCACCGAACCCCAAGTAGAAGCACTCCTCGCCGCACCGGATACCGATACGCCGCTGGGACTGCGTGATCGCTGCATGTTTGAAGTCATGTATGCAAGTGGACTCAGGGTTTCCGAACTCACCGGGCTCAAAATATACGCCGTCAGCGTGAACGACGGCGTCGTGCGTATCATGGGAAAAGGCAGCAAAGAGCGGCTCGTGCCATTGGGCGAAATTGCCGCCGACTGGATAAAACGCTATCTCACCGAAGCGCGCGCCGTGCTGCTCGCCGGGAAAAATTGTGACGAATTATTTGTCTCCCGCCTCGGCGCAGCCATGACCCGCCAACGCTTCTGGGCAATCATCAAACAGCATGCCAACAGCGTCGGCATTACCCCGCAGCTCATTTCTCCCCATACTCTGCGCCACGCTTTTGCCACCCATTTGATCAACCACGGCGCTGACCTGCGGGTGGTGCAAATGCTGCTCGGCCATGCCGACATTTCGACCACCCAGGTCTATACCCACGTGGCCCGCGAGCGCCTCAAACAACTCCACCACACCCACCATCCGCGCGGATGAAACGATCATGGGCAAAAACGAAAAACAGAGCCCCGAAACCCCTGCGACCCGCTTTCTGCGTCAGCACCAGGTCACGTATTCAAGCCATCCATATCAATACGAGGAACACGGCGGCACCGCCGTCTCGGCGCGTGAGCTTGCTGTCGATGAACATCAGGTGATCAAAACCCTGATCATGGAAGACGAAAACGCCCAGCCGCTGATTGTCCTGATGCATGGGGATCGCAAGGTTTCCCTCAAAGAACTCGCCCGCCAGAGCGGACACAAACACATTGAAACCTGCCGCCCCGAAGTCGCAAACCGGCACTCCGGTTATCTCGTCGGCGGCACCTCCCCGTTTGCCACCCGCAAACCCATGCCGGTATTCATCGAACAAACCATCCTCGATCTGCCACTGATTTACATCAACGGCGGGCGGCGCGGTTATCTGCTCAGTCTGCACCCTCACGAACTGCAACGCATTCTGAAACATTCTGTCGTGAATGTTGCGCTGTAAGCCTCCCCCTCCTCAGCGGCATCTGTGTTTGATGTCACCCCGCCAAAAAAATCTTTGCATTTAGAAATAAACGCTGGCAGAATGACTCACCATGCAATTGAGAGTTGCTGGACGCAAGTTGGTGGATGAGTTGTAACTTTGATACCTCACAGCATCGTCAGTTGCGCACACGGGCGCTTCCCAAGGCGTTCGTAGTGCATTCAGTACTTCTTTTAATCAACAGTGGGAGCCCTATAATGGTCGATCTCGAAAGTTTGTCCCTACCCGAACTGCGCACTCTGGAAGTCCAGATCAAGGCTGAAATCCGTCGTCGTGGCTCCGCCACTCAACGCCTGATCAGAAAAGTACAAAAAATTGCTGACGACCAGGGTCTGTCGCTCAACGAACTGCTCGCGCTTGCCAATAGCGGCGCTGTCACCACCGAACTGGCAGGCTTCTCCCGCTCCGGCGGCGTGATCAAATATCGCAATCCGGTCGACCCCAGCAAAGGCTGGACCGGCCACGGGCGCAAGCCGGGTTGGGTTGTCGACTACCTGGACAATGGTGGCTCGCTGGAACAACTCGCCGTTTAATTTTCCACCGCTTCACGTTTCACGCAGCTACACCCGGTTCTGCTCGGTTTCGCGCGGTTTCGTGTAGTTGCGTTCAGAAGGCCCGGGCAACCGGGCTTTCTTTCGTCAGCTCATTTTTGCGGATTGTCCCGCTCCAGACACACCCCTACCCGGCGTACACCTTTAGTGACCCCGAGCTTGGCCGCCCGAACTTTCACCCACGAGGCAGCGAATTCGTCGCACAACAGGCTGACGACGAACTCCGCCAGCGTTTCGATCAAATTGAAATGCCGCTGCGCCAGTTCGGCATTGATGCGTTCGATCACTTTGGCATAATCAATCGTATCGACAATACTGTCATGGCTCGCCGCTTTTTCCGGCAGGCCGAAGCTCAGATCAAGCTCAACGGTTTGCGCTGCGACGCGCTCACGGGAATAGATTCCCACCCGGGCATCCACACGCAGTGCTTCGATAAAGATGTAATCCATCACGATTCCTGATTAAAATCACTCCAATTCTAGCGGATGGCGCCGGTTGGCGTACCATCCTTCGCGCTCAAGCTCCCCCGGAGAAACAATGTCGTTCGTATTTATCCTCCTGCTCTTCCTCGGCGCCTACGTCCTGGGCTCGATTCCGTTTGCCATCATCGCCAGCCGTCTGTTCCGCCTCAAAGACCCGCGCAGCTACGGTTCCAGCAACCCCGGCGCCACCAACGTACTCAGAAGCGGCAACAAAACCGCTGCGGCGCTCACCCTGGTCGGTGACTGCCTCAAGGGCTGGCTGGCGGTGTGGGCCGCAGGCGAACTCGGTTTCGGCCCGCTGACGGCTGCGCTCGCCGGACTGGCCGCCTTTCTCGGCCACGTGTTCTCCCTCTTTCTGCGCTTCAAGGGCGGCAAAGGCGTCGCCACCGCGCTCGGTGTCCTGACCGGCATCAGCCTGTGGCTCGCCCTCGCCATCCTCGGCATCTGGCTGCTGGTCGCGCTTTTCAGCCGCTACTCGTCCGCTGCCGCGCTGGCCGCCGCCATCGCCGCGCCGTTTGTCACCGGACTGATCAGCGGCAACATGGCGCTTGTCCTGATCGTGCTGCTCATGAGCATCATGCTGATCTGGCGCCACTCAGCCAATCTCAAGCGCCTTTTTGCCGGCAAGGAAGGCAGGATCGGAGCGAAAAAATCCGCCGCAGGCAAATAAGTCAGCGCGGCGCGAGCGGTGCGCCAAGCTCCGCGAGCGGCCAACGCGGTCGTACCCGTATCGTCGCCACACGCGGCGGACGTTCGCCCAGCTCCAGTCGCCGCGCTCCGGCGTAGGCAATCATGACGCCGTTATCGGTACACAGCGCCGGTTCCGGGTAATACGCCCGCGCCCCCTTCTGGCGCAGCGTGCTGTCGAGCTTCGCCCGCAGCGCCACATTGGCCCCCACCCCGCCAGCGACCACCAGCGCACGCAAGCCCGTTTGTTCGAGTGCAGCCAGCGCCTTGTCCGCCAGCACTTCGACCACCGCCTGCTGGAAATCGGCAGCCAGATCGGCGGCCAGGCGGGCGGCATGAGGCCGCTGCCAGGCAGCGTTGGAGACAATATTGAGCACCGCCGTTTTCAGGCCGCTGAAGCTGAAATCCAGATTGCCTGAACGCAGCATCGGCCGCGGCAGCTTGTAGCGCCCGGCATGCCCGCGTTCCGCGAGCGCGGCCAGTTCAGCGCCCCCCGGATACCCCAGACCAAGGAGTTTGGCGGTCTTGTCGAAGGCTTCGCCCGCCGCATCGTCCAGGGTTTCGCCGAGCAGCTCATACTGACCGATCCCGGCCACGCGCATGAGCTGGGTATGCCCCCCCGACACCAGCAGGGCCACGAAAGGAAAGTCGGGCGGGTCAGCGGCGAGCAAGGGCGACAACATATGACCTTCAAGATGATGCACCGGCAAGGCCGGAATCCCCGCCGCAAACGCCATCGCCTCAGCGACACTGGCCCCGACCAACAGCGCCCCCGCCAGCCCTGGGCCTGCGGTGTAAGCAATGGCATCGAGATCGGCCACCCTCAGCCCCGCCCCGGCCAGGGTCTGACGAATCAGGCCCGGCATCAGACGGATGTGATCGCGGGAGGCGAGCTCGGGCACGACGCCGCCGTACAGCGCATGCAGACTGATCTGGCTATGCAGCGCCTGCGCCAACACCCCGACCCCGGACTCGTAAATGGCGACCCCGGTTTCATCACACGACGACTCAATCCCCAATACCTTCATTGTTCATGCCTTGCCTGCCGAAGTGGCGGATTCTACCCCAGCCCGTGCCAGCCTCACACAAAGAGGTCTTGCGTCATGTTTCCTCACCCGCTAGAATGGCGAGCTTTACATCCTCACATTTTTACAGGACGCAGGTAATGCCGGGTATTCGCCTCAAAGAAAACGAACCGTTCGAAGTTGCCATTCGTCGCTTCAAGCGCACCATCGAGAAAACCGGCGTGCTCACCGAGCTTCGCGCCCGTGAGTTCTACGAAAAGCCCACCGCCGAGCGCAAGCGCAAGCTCGCCGCTGCGGTCAAGCGCAATCACAAGCGCCTGCGCAGCCAAACGCTGCCGCAAAAGCTGTACTGAGGCTTCGCTAAAAAGCCGCTCTACGCTCTCATCGCCGATGGCGCAAGCCGTCGGCTTCATTCTTTCTATGCCGGGTGAGAATCCATCGGACTCTCACCCGGTTTGGCGTTTTTGCGTTCGATGATCCCTTCGTCCTTCATTCAGGATCTGCTCGCCCGCGTCGACATCGTCGACGTCATCGAACGTTTCTATGGCCCGCTCAAGAAAAGCGGGGTCGACTACTACGCCCGCTGCCCTTTCCACAGCGAAAAATCCGCTTCCTTTTCAGTCAGCCCCACCAAACAGTTTTACTACTGCTTCGGTTGCGGCGCGCACGGCTCTGCGATCAGGTTCCTGATGGAATACAGCAGCTTTTCCTACCCGGAAGCCGTCGAGGAGCTCGCCCGCAGCATCGGCATGCAAGTCCCGCAGGAAGGCCGCACCTTCAAGCCTGCGGAAGACCATCAAGATCTCCTTGGGCTGACCAGCACGGCGGCAAAGTTCTATCAGGAAACGCTCAAGACCTCCCCCGCCGCCATTGACTACCTGAAACAACGCGGACTGTCGGGCGCCATCGCCGCCCGCTTCGGTATCGGTTACGCCCCCGACGGCTGGCAGCCCTTGCAAAAAGTCTTCCCCGATTACCAGCACAAACAGCTTCTCAGCGCCGGTCTCGTCATTGACGACGAGCAGGGACGGCGCCACGACCGCTTCCGTCACCGCATCATGTTCCCGATCCACGACCGCCGCGGGCGCATCATCGCCTTCGGTGGCCGGGTGCTCGACGACAGCAAGCCCAAATATCTGAATTCCCCCGAGACCCCGCTGTTCGAGAAAGGGCACGAACTCTACGGCCTCTTCCTCGCCCAGAAAGCCATCCGCGACACCGGTTTCGCCCTCGTGGTCGAAGGCTATATGGATGTCGTCGCCCTCGCCCAGTTCGGCGTCGAAAATGTGGTCGCCGCCCTGGGCACCGCCACCACCCCCCACCATATCAAGGCCCTGTTACGCCAGACCAACCGCATCGTCTTCTGCTTCGACGGCGACGAGGCCGGACGCCGTGCCGCCTGGCGCGCACAGGAAAACGCGCTCGACGCGCTGCGCGACGACGTCACGCTCGCCTTCCTGTTCCTGCCCCCGGAACACGACCCCGACACTTTTGTGCGCAGCGAAGGCGCCGATGCCTTCCGCACCGCCGCCGCGCAAGCCACCCCGCTGGTGAGCTTTCTCCTCAACACCCTGAAGGAGCGCTGCGACCCCGCCAGCGCCGAGGGCCGCGCCCGCCTCATCCACGAAGCCAAACCCCTGATTACCCGCATCCCGGCGGACGCCGCCGCCGTCCTGCGCCTGCAACTTGCCAAGGCGCTCGCCGAAGTCAGCCACCTGTCCCAGGCCGAAGTCGAACACAGCTGCGGCCTCGCGCCCGCCCCACGCCATCAGCCACCCGCCAACCCGGACTTTCGCGGCAACACATTCCGCGACCAAGCGCCCCGCCGCACCGCACCGCGCCAGCCACCGTCCTCGACCATCGCAAAACTCCTGTGGCTGGTGCTGCAACACCCGGCATTCGCGGCGCGGCTGCCGCTCGGACTGATCCCCGACAACAGCGCCGAGGGCCGCGCCCTGATCGCGATCATCGACCTGGTGGAGGTCGGCGAGCCGGTCGACAATCTGGGCGCCCTGATCGAACGTTTCCGCGACACCCCCCACAGCCAGACCCTGAGCAACATGGCCACCGCCCTGGCCGACACCGAATTCGACGATGCGAACGTCGAGCGTCTGTTCGAAGACACCCTGAAGAAACTCCATGCCGACGCGCTCACGCACGAAATCGACACCCTGACGGAGAGCGCCAAAATCGGCGCCCTGTCCGCACTCGACCGCCGCCGCCTGAACGAATTGATCATGGAAAAACAAAGTCTCTCCACCCACATCAAGACCGGCAATCTATAGTATGATTATCGGTTCAATCAGTTTTCCCTCTCATTGAGGAGCGCCATGGCACGCGAAAAGAGCAAGGACAGCCCCAGCAAACCCCGCAACACCAAGGCCAAGGAAAAAACTGCGCCGATCATCAAGAGCACCGAACTGTCGTCTCTCGACAACGAAATTCGCCGCTCCCAACTCAAGACCCTGATCACGCTCGGCAAGGAGCGTGGCTACCTGATCTACGCCGAAATCAGCGACCATCTGCCTGACGACGTCACCAACGCCGAGCAGATCGAGAGCGTCATCGCCACCTTCAACAGCCTCGGCATCAGCGTCTTCGACACCGCCCCCGCAGCCGAAGACCTGCTGATGACCGACAGCGTCGCCACAGCGGTCGACGAAGATGTCGCCGAAGAAGAAGCCGAACAGGCGCTCTCCACGGTCGACTCCGAATTCGGTCGCACCACCGACCCGGTGCGCATGTACATGCGCGAAATGGGCACGGTCGAGCTGCTCACCCGCGAAGGCGAAATCGAGATCGCCAAGCGCATCGAAGACGGGCTCAAGCACATGGTGCAGGCCATCTCCGCCTGCCCCACCACCATCGCCGAAATCATCGACGCCGCCGACAAAGTCACGCGCGACGAGATGCGCATCGACGAAATCGTCGACGCCGTGATCGACCCCAACGCCGCCGAAGCCGCCGCCGCCGCCGAAGCCGCCGCCGAAGCTGCCGCCGCCGCAGCCAAAGAAGCCGCCACCGAGGCCACCGCCGATGGCGACCCCCCCGAAGAGGAAGTCAGCGAAGAGGAAGAAGACAGCGAAGAGAGCGAAAACGCCGCCAACGCCGCCAATCTGGCCCAGTTGAAAGCCGATGCGCTGGCCCGGTTCGACGAAATCCGCGCCCTGTACAAAAAAATGATCCGGGCGCTTGCCAAGAGCGGCTCGCAGGACAAGACCTACCTCAAATACCAGCGCGAAATCTCCGACAACCTGCTCAACATCCGCTTCACCGCCAAGACCATCGAACGTCTGTGCGACTCGGTGCGCGGCATGGTAGACAGCGTGCGGGAATCCGAACGCCAGATTCAGCGTCTGTGTATTGATCGCGGCGGCATCGGTGGCGTTGGGGTCGATCACGGCGTCGACGATTTCGTCGATGCGCATCTCGTCGCCGTCGAGATCGCCAAGCGCATCGAAGACGGGCTCAAGCACATGGTGCAGGCCATCTCCGCCTGCCCCACCACCATCGCCGAAATCATCGACGCCGCCGACAAAGTCACGCGCGACGAGATGCGCATCGACGAAATCGTCGACGCCGTGATCGACCCCAACGCCACCGAAGCCGCCGCCGCCGCCGAAGCCGCCGCCGAAGCTGCCGCCGCCGCAGCCAAAGAAGCCGCCACCGAGGCCACCGCCGATGGCGACCCCCCCGAAGAGGAAGTCAGCGAAGAGGAAGAAGACAGCGAAGAGAGCGAAAACGCCGCCAACGCCGCCAATCTGGCCCAGTTGAAAGCCGATGCGCTGGCCCGGTTCGACGAAATCCGCGCCCTGTACAAAAAAATGATCCGGGCGCTTGCCAAGAGCGGCTCGCAGGACAAGACCTACCTCAAATACCAGCGCGAAATCTCCGACAACCTGCTCAACATCCGCTTCACCGCCAAGACCATCGAACGTCTGTGCGACTCGGTGCGCGGCATGGTAGACAGCGTGCGGGAATCCGAACGCCAGATTCAGCGTCTGTGTATTGATCGCGGCGGCATGGCCCGCGACCATTTCATCAAAACCTTCCCCAAACATGAAACCGATCTGGAATGGCTGCCGCACGAAATCGAAGCCAACGCCAACAAGAGCCACGTCGGCGCCTTGACCCGGATCTACCCCTCCGTGCTCGAAGCGCAGAAAAAACTGGCCGCGCTACAGGAAAAAACCGGCATCCCGCTCAAGGAACTCAAGGACATCAGCCGCCAGATGTCCACCGGCGAAGCCAAGATGCGCCGCGCCAAGCGCGAGATGACCGAGGCCAACCTGCGTCTGGTGATCTCCATCGCCAAGAAATACACCAACCGTGGCCTGCAATTCCTCGACCTGATCCAGGAAGGCAACATCGGCCTGATGAAAGCGGTCGACAAATTTGAATACCGGCGCGGCTACAAGTTCTCCACCTATGCCACCTGGTGGATTCGTCAAGCCATCACCCGCTCCATCGCCGATCAGGCGCGCACCATCCGCATCCCGGTGCACATGATCGAGACCATCAACAAGATGAATCGCATCAGCCGCCAGATCCTGCAGGAAACCGGCCAGGAACCCGATCCGGCCACGCTCGCCGAAAAGATGGAGATGCCCGAAGAAAAGATCCGCAAGATCATGAAAATCTCCAAGGAGCCAATCTCCATGGAGACCCCGATCGGCGACGACGACGACTCCCATCTGGGCGATTTCATCGAAGACCAGGCGACCCTGGCCCCCGCCGACGCCGCCACCTATGCCGGCCTGCGCGACGCCACCTCCGAAGTGCTCGACTCGCTCACCCCGCGTGAAGCGAAAGTATTGCGCATGCGTTTCGGCATCGAAATGAACACCGACCACACCCTCGAAGAAGTCGGCAAGCAGTTCGACGTCACCCGCGAGCGCATCCGTCAAATAGAAGCCAAGGCCCTGAGAAAGCTCCGCCATCCCAGCCGTTCGGAAAAACTGCGCAGCTTCCTCGACAACGAAAACCCCTGAGCTGACGCACCTCCTCACCGGGCCCATAGCTCAATTGGTTAGAGCAGCGGACTCATAATCCGTTGGTTACAGGTTCAAGTCCTGTTGGGCCCACCATAAAAACCCACAAAATCATGCACTTGGTCATGATCTTGTGGGTTTTTCGTTTCGCCTCGCACCGTGACCAAAACATGACCGTTTGCATCGCTGCGCGGGGTGCCGGAGACGGATCACCGCCCCTGCGGGAAAATATCAGCGCACTCACAAGAATTATTTCACCGTCAGCCTCACGCAAAAGAGACTAAAATCCCCCGCGTCTCCTCTACCCTCAAGGTAAATAAATCATGCAAAATCCAACAAATTCCCTTGACTTTTCCAAAACAGGCAAAATAATTTTCGCAAGCAAGCAAGCAAGCAAGCAAGCAAGCAAGCAAGCAAGCAAGCAAGCAAGCAAGCAAGCAAGCAAGCAAGCAAGCAAGCAAGCAAGCAAGCAAGCGTAGGTAGGGCGGCATCGGAGAACGCGCCGTGCGCGCGCAGCGCCCTCGGACTTCTCATTGCCCTGGGGCTGACCCCGACCTTGCTCCTGTCGCCGGGGATGGCGGCGGCAGGGCAGACAGTGAATGTAGGTACTGCCGTCACTGGCGAGATCTATGGGAATGGGGATGCTCCTGTCTCTGCCAGCGGCAACGGTTCCCCTGATACCACCTCTGCCGACAAGCTCAACGGCAACACCGTCAATATCCTCATCGGCGGGAGCGTCACCAGCGATGTCTATGGGGGATATGATGATAGTAGCGCCAATTTTGATGTAATGAATAACACCGTCAACGTCAACAGCGGCGCAGGTAATATCGGCTTTGTGATTGGCGGACTAGGACATTACGACGTCGAAGTCTCCAACAACCACGTTACCTTTGATACTGGCTATACGGGTACAGTAGAAGGCTTCATCTACGGCGGCAGGTCTCAGAGCGGCACATTCAACAACAACACCGTCACCATCAACGACGGCATTTTTAATGGGCCTATTTACGGCGTGTCTGCTTACAGTGGCGTCGGCACATTCAACAACAACACCGTCACCATCAACCGCGGCGAGTTTCATCACAATGTCTCTATCATAGAACCCTACGCCGCCTCCTCCGGCGCCAACAACAAACTCATTATCACAGGCGGCACTTTTGACGGCAGCCAGAACGGCGACACCACCACAATCGAGGGCGGGGCTAGTGGCGCATCAGGCGAGATCATCATCTCCGGCGGCACGTTCGACGCCACTAGCGGCACATTTATTTATGGCGGCCTCAACAGCAATAACAACACCGTAACCATTTCCGATGAATACGGTAGTTTGTCTTTTACCAATTTAGTTGATCTTCAGGGCGACACCAGCAGCGCTACCGGCAACACCCTGAACCTGAAAACGCCCTTGACGGTCAGTGGAACTTTCCAGAATTTCCAAACCCTGAATTTCTACCTGCCTACGACCCTCGCCGCTGGCGGCACCCTGCTCACCGTCACCAACACGTCGGACATCACTGACAGCGCCATCCGCGTCATCGGGCAGTCCAACCTCGATCTCGGCGATACCGTCACCCTGATCAGCCAGACCAGCGGAACGCCCAACCTCACCAACGACTACACCGACGCCACAACCGGCGTCAGCTACGGCTACGACCTCTCTACTGACACCGGCAGCAACAACGCCATCAAGCTCTTCCACAACAGCATCAACGCCCCCGGCAACTGGAGCGCGCCGCACGCAGACTACACCGTGGATTCTTCCAATGGCGACGTGAGCCTGACCGTAGGCGGCATCCTGAGCGGCGTCACGACCCTGAATCTGAACAAAAACACGAACACCCTGATCGCCGACATCCAGATCCTCGACGCCCGCAGCAACGACCTGACCGTGAACCTCAGTGGCACCCAAGCCTGGAGCGGCGCCACCGGCGTGCGCTTCGACACCCTCGAACTGGGCGGCGGGCATACCTTCCGCATCACCGGAAGCGGAGCCTACACCAACTTCAGCACCTACGACATCTACGGACAAGCCACCTACAACGGCGACCTTGACGCGACCAACGGCAAGCTGAATTTCTTCCTGCCCGGCAACATCGGCAAGGGCGCCACCCTGTTGACCGTGAACGGCGACGCCGACATCACCAACAGCACTGTCGCCCTCGCCTTCGACGGCAGCGCGACCAGCCTGACCGTCTTGCGCCAAACGGAAAGCATCAATCTCCTGCACGCCACTAATCTGACTGCCAACGCCACCTATACCGTGCCCGCATTGGCAGGCATTTCCTTCTCCGCCGATTTCGCTGTCACCCGGAGTGGCAACAACCTCGTGGCGACGCTGACAGGCGGGCCGGGGACGCTGCCAGCCCCCACCGTCACCCCGCCTTTCATACCCACACCCCCATCACCGCCGTCCCCGCCGCCAGTTGAACCGCCCCCCGTCGAACCGCCCGTAGTCGAGCCACCGGTCGAACCCCCGGTCGAGCCACCCGTTCCCCCCGTCGAACCCCCGCCCCCCGGCAACGGCGGCATCAACCTCAACGCCCAAACCAAAGCCCTCTCCGAAGCCTTCCTGAGCGGCGCCGCCTACCTCAATCAGGCGCAGGATTTCGCCGCCACCCAAGGCCTGACCGCCGCCCTGCACGCCAGCGGCAAAGCCGAAGGCACCGGCCCCCGCCTGCAAGGCTTCGCCGCCATCGGCTACGGAAAAATGCGCCACAACACCGGCTCCCACATCGACGTCGACGGCTACACCCTCCTCGCCGGCCTCGCTGGTTCCAAA
>BNUB01000055.1 GCA_025997045.1 Betaproteobacteria bacterium | reverse complement strand
ACTTCCAGCCGATTTACTTCCCGTTCGCTCATCTCTATCCGTTCTGCCATCTCCGCTTCCTGTTCCAATACTCGAAGCGGACATTTCTAACTTGCTCAGACCGGACATTACTAACTTGCCTCTACACACTGCGTGCAGCCCCTTGAGCGGCGGCGGTCGTCGTATTAATATCAGCGTTGAGCGTCTGCAGGTTGCGATGCGCAGACTGTATGTCCGCCGTGATCTGCATCGCAAGTTGCATATTTGCCGCCATCTCAGGACACCCCCATGAAAACAAACCCCAATGCGCTGGCGTGGTGCCTGATCATCATCGGGATCGGCCTGCCTGAGCGCGTGCCCGACGGGATCGGCGCCAGCCTGATCCTCGGCGGGTTCGCGCTCATCGCCATCACCCTTATCACAACCCTGTGGTCGCTGCTCTTCGGCTCTCGCTCGCGCTAAACAAGCACTACCCCCGCCTCAGCCGCTCCACCGCCCCCTGCGCAGCCTTCCCCCCCGCGAAGCCCAGATTTGTGGTCACGATCGCCCCGGCCTGCGCCTCCATCTCCGCCGCCAGCGCCTCTTTGTAATAGAGGGTGAGCTGGCGGGCGGTGTAGTCCATCAGCTCTGACTGTCGGTGGCCGTGGCGGATGAGGGTGGCGAAGACGCGGCCCCACCCAGTATTGCCCGCGCCCCCTTTTGCATGGCCGGACGCTACGCCCAGCTCACCGACCCCGACCTGCTCGCCCGCCGCCCGTACTGGAAATATATCCACTCCGAGGCCGTCACCAACCCGCGCCCGCAGCATCTGGCGTGGAGCGGGCTGGTCTTGCGCCACGACCATCCATTCTGGCAAACCCACTTCCCACCCAACGGCTTCGGCTGCCAGTGCCGGGTGACGTCGGTGCGGGCGCCGGGGCCGGATGATGCGACCACCCCGCCGGAAGGGTGGGACAAGGTCGGGGAAAACGGCACGCTGCCGGGCGTGGGCAAGGGCTGGGCCTATGCGCCGGGGCGGAGCGTGGCGGAGGGCGTGCGGGATGTGGTGGAGCAGAAGGTGACGACACTGCCTGCCGAGCTGGGGGCGGCGCTGGCGGAAACTGCTGCCACGGTGGCGGGGGTGCGGGCGGAAACAGATGCCGCGTTTTCAAAGTTCTTTGATGCCGCAGAGGCCGCGTTTCCTCAAACGCAGCACGCGATGATGGTTGTCGGAGCCATGAAACCCGCATGGGTCGAAAAAATGGGTAAAGCGGGTGTCGCGCCCGCCACGGCGGAGCTGGTCATGCGTGATGATGACATTGTGCACATGATTCGGACTCAAAAGGTTGCCCCCGTACCGCCTGAGTTCCTCCGTCAGCTTCCGCAGCATTTGGACGAAATCTCTGCGGTGATCCTGGACACGACGCACAAATCCCCTGCGCTCATGCTGGTCTGGAATCAGCCCGGCGCACGGACAAAGGTGGTGGTACAGGTTAATTACCAGATCAAGAAGCCAGTCAGAGGGGTGTTCAACGTCATCGGCACCGCACGGGTACTGGATGATGCCGCCATCAAGGCAATCAAGGGGGGACTGGGAAAAGGGTATGAACTGATTGATGGTAAGTTGTGACGCGGGGCCGGACTCGAACCGGCATCCGTTCGGGAGCTTTGTGTGCCCCTACCACCCTTACCCATCGGGCTACACCGCGTCTACCCCCTCAGTGTAGGGCATTAAAAGGAAAGATGACATGACATCCATCACCATCACCGTAGACTCCCCCCCGGTTCTGGCCGTGTTACAGCAGTTGCTGGGCGTGACGACGCCCGCAGGCATGGCCCCGGCCATGAAAGAGATCGGCGATTCGCTTGTCGAGTCGACCATCCGCCGCTTCGAGACCGGCACCGGGCCGGACGGCTCACCGTGGAAACCGTTAAAACCCGGCACAGTGCTGGAGCGGTATCGCAAAATGCTCGGCGGGATGCCCGGCCTCAACGAGAAAAATGGCCCCAACGCGGGACGGCTGGCAACGGCTTCGGTAGGCAGGCTGATCCGCCCGCTCGATGAGAGCGGGAGGCTGCTCGGTAGCATCCACGCCGAGATTGTCCACGGCGGCGCCGGGGTGGAAGTCGGGACAAACCGCTCGTTCCCGCGCAAGAAGAAAGAGGATGGCGCTTCTGAGCAAGAGGGCGATGGGGTGAGCGCCGCCGTGCACCAGTTCGGCACCCGCGACGGTCACATCCCGGCGCGGCCCTTTCTGGGGCTGTCGGGAGGGGATACCACTCTTGTGCTCGACATCCTGCGCGAGCTGCTGGATGATGCTTCTCGCATTTAACGTGTCGCGCACTTTTTGTGCACTTATTCTGAATGAGTTTCTGTATTATACTTATAGCATGTAACGTATCGCGTCCGATTCGCGTCCGATTCGCGTCCGATTCACAACATTTTGTTACATGCGATCCGCTGCACCAAAACGCCCTCTATCCCAATACCGGCGCGGCCTACATCCTGTTCACTCCTGATCACTCTGCGATCATTTACGGACAAATAAAACGCGAAAAAGATCGTTCCTGCCGCATTTTGTGCAAAATTTCGCGATATATTTGCCGCATAAAAAAAGCCCCAAACCCCGCGCCACCATTGGCCTCACATCCATTTCCCCCCTCACAATACTCGGGACAAAACAATCACCAACCCACACGGAAGTAGATGCGCCCTTGAGCTTCCTTTCTGGCGCAAGCGTTCCGCTGGGCGAAGCGGGCTATTACGTCATCCCCATCGCGCTGGCAGCAGAAACTTTCAAGCAGAACGGCGTGACGGTTGCCGACGAAGCGCAAAACATTCCGTATGCCAGGTTGCGGAAAATTTTTGGGGCGGACGCGGCGCTCTACATCACGATCGAGCGTTTCGGCACGAGTTACCGCCTGATTGAAAGCGTTGTGGAGGCTTCCGCCCATGCGCGGCTCGTTGATCTTCGCAGCGGGCAGGAAATCTGGAACAACACGGTTTATCTGTCCACCGGACAAAACAGCAGCGGCGGTGGCCTGATCGGCATGTTGGTCAACGCAGCCATCAACCAGATCACCAATACGCTCTCGAACAAGGCGCATCAGGTCGGTCGGGCCGCAGGCTACCACCTTCTTTCCGCTAGAAAAGGGACATCGAATGCCAATCCCATGCTCTATGATCCCTATCACGCTCTGGTCGGGACGGACTGAGAAGCCGATAAGCCGCATCCCTCCTGCTAACTGCCAGTGCCCTGCTGTACTTCCCGGCATTCGCAGTCGCCAGTGCAGGCAGAGATGATTTATGAGTGCAAATCCATAGCGCCTGCCCCTGCCCCTGCCATATGGCGGCCCAGTTCGTGACGCTCGGCAGTGGCGGCAGTGGTTTCGAAATTGATTTGGCCATCGTGGATGACCAGAATACGATCAGACAACTCAATCAGTTCGTCGAGATCTTCGCTGAGTAGCAGGATTGCCGCACCGCGGTTGCGTGCTTCCTGCATGCGCTGGTGAATCAGTTCCACTGAAGCGAAATCCAGGCCGAAAACGGGGTTGGAAACCACCATCACCGCGACATCGTCGGTAAGTTCGCGGGCCAGCACGACACGCTGCACATTGCCGCCGGACAAGGTGCCGATGGGACGCTCAGGGTCGTCCGGGCGCACCTGAAAGCGTGCAATCAGTTGCCGTGCCCGTGCCCGGATTGCTCTCCGGTCGACGCGCCAGCCATGCCGACAAAGTTCACCACGGTCGTAGTCACGCAGGGCAAGGTTTTCGGCCACTGTCATGCCGGCAATGCAGGCATTACGCAGCGGTTCTTCCGGCAGGCTGTAGACCTTCTCGCGCTGCATCTCGATTCGTGTGGCGCCATAGTGCTGGCCGTTGATGCGGATATCCCCGGCTACGGATTTGCGCTGTCCCAGCAAGGCCTCGGTCAGCTCACGCTGCCCATTGCCGGAGATGCCGGCGATACCGACGATTTCGCCGGGACGCACGCTCAGGCTGAGACGCCTCACCGCCAATGTGCCGCGATCGTTGGGTACGTCCAGGTGCTCAATCTCCAGGCGCGACGGCAGATTGTCATCTACCGGCTTGCGTTCCACGGCTGAGGCTTTGCTGCTGCTTTGCCCCATCATCCAGGCCGACAGCTCCTCTGGCGAGGTATCACTCACGCACGTGCTGCCCACCAGTCGGCCACGCCGGAGCACGCTGACATCATCGGCGAAGGCCGTCACCTCGCTGAACTTGTGGGTGATCATCAGCACCGTCAGCTCATTGGCATGAGCCAGATCACGCATCAAGCCGAGGACTTCCGTCGCCTCCTGCGGGGTCAGTACCGAGGTCGGCTCGTCGAGTATCACGAAACGCCGGTCGAGATAGAGCTGCTTGAGGATTTCCAGTTTCTGTTTTTCCCCTGCCGCCAAAGAACTCACTGCACGCTGGATGTCCAGGCGAAACGGCATGCGCGCCATGAATGCATTCAGGCGTTCAAACTCGGTAGCCCAGTCGAGACGCCATGGCAGTTCGCCACGCGCCAGCACCAGATTCTCCGCGACACTCAGGCCGGGCGCCACGGTAAAGTGCTGGTAGACCATTCCGATACCCAGCGCATGGGCGTCACGCGGTGTCCCGATGACGTGTTCGCGTCCGCCGACGAGGATGCTGCCTTCGTCCAGCGGGCCATAGCCGACGATCCCTTTTACCAGCGTGCTCTTGCCCGCGCCGTTCTCGCCCAGCAGCGCATGTACGCTGCCGGCGCGCACCTTCAGCGTCACATCGTCCAGCGCACGGAAGCTGCCGAAACGTTTGCCGACGCCGATGGTTTCCAGGCTCAGGGCGCGCATCGCATTACCCCCGGCCCAGCAGGTCGATGAGCATCGCCGCATCGCCGACCGCCCCGAACACTCCGCCCTGCATCTTTACCATGCTCAGTGCTGCGAGGTGATTGGCGTGGTCGGTTGCGCCGCAGCAGTCTTCCAGCACCAGGCATTCGAAGCCGCGATCATTGGCTTCGCGCATGGTGGTGTGGACACAGACGTCGGTGGTGATGCCGGTGAGAATCAGATTGTCGATACCGCGGGTACGCAGAATCAGTTCCAGATCCGTGGCGCAGAAAGATCCTTTACCCGGTTTGTCGATTACGATTTCTCCCTCCAGCGGCGCCAGTTCGGGGATGATTTCCCACCCCGGTTCACCACGCACCAGGATGCGCCCGCACGGGCCTGCATCCCCGATGCCTGCACCGATGCGCCGGGAGCGCCAGCGCTTGTTCGCCGGCAGGTCGGAGAGGTCGGGACGATGTCCTTCACGGGTATGGATGATGGTGAAACCCAGACCACGCATGGCGCTGAGTACACGTTTGATCGGCTCGATCGGGGCGCGGGTCAGCGCCAGATCGTAGCCCATGCTATCCACATAGCCGCCCTTGCCGCAGAAGTCGGTTTGCATGTCGATGACGATCAGCGCAGTGTTTTCCGGGTACAAACGGCCATCGTATGGCCACGGATAGGGAGATGCAGGCAGGTAACGTTCGCTCATAATGGCTCCGGATTGAGGTTTTGGTTTGTCCAGACGGCAGGGGCATCGTCCGTACACCTATCGGGTGAGGCTGAGTTCGCCAGGCGCGCCGTTCAGTGTGCGGTTGGGGCGGCAGGTGACGAACATCACCAGCAGGGTCAGGATGTAGGGCGCAGCGCTGAACAGGTAGTAACCAGCACTGATCCCCACCGCCTGCAAAGCCGGGCCGATCGCGCCCGCCGCACCGAACAGCAGCGCAGCCCACAGACAGCGCAGCGGTTGCCAGCGGGCAAAGATCACCAGCGCCACGGCCATCAAGCCCTGACCGCTGGACAGACCTTCGTTCCAACTCCCCGGGTAATACAGCGACAGGTAAGCGCCGCCGACCCCGGCGAGGAAGCCTCCTGTGGCGGTAGCACCGATGCGCACCAACACCGGGCGGTAGCCGAGCGCGTGGGCCGATTCGGCGTGTTCCCCCACCAGGCGCAGCATCAACCCCCAGCGTGTGCTGCGCAGTCCCCAGTGCAGCACCACGGCAAGTGCTACGCCGATGAAGAACAAGACATTGATGCTCAGCGCCGAGCGCACTCGTTCGTCATCACTCCAGGCACCGAGCATGATCGCTGGCAACATCGGCGCCTGCGGCTGAATGAAGCTCTTACCGAGGAAAAATGCCAGGCCGGTGCCAAACAGAATCAGGGCAATGCCGAAAGCGATGTCGTTGACCCGTGGCAGGGAGCAGACGATGCCGTGCAGCAGCCCCAGCAGCAACCCGGCGCAGCCAGCCGCGAATACACCGCTCCAGGGGGAGCCGGTCAGACAGGCGAGCGCATAGCCGCTCATTGCGCCAGTGATGAGTATTCCTTCCAGACCAAGGTTGATGCGTCCGCTTTTTTCCGTCAGGCATTCGCCAAGGCTGACGAAGATGAACGGCGTACCGACGCGGATGGCCCCGGCCAACAGCGCCAGGAAAAAGCTTGCCAGATCAAGTTCAGCCATGTTGTGCCTCCATGGCGTAACGCCGCTCATAGCGCTCGCCCAGGTACAAGCGCCAACGACCGATGCGCCCCCACAGCGCCTCCCACGCGAGCAGGTTGGTAAACAGCAACCCCTCCAGAATCAGGGTAGTGGCATCTGGCAGGCCGAGACGACGTTGCAGCAGGCTGCCGCTGGCTTCAATGCCGCCCAGCAGAATCGCGCAGACGATGATTCCAGGCGGGTTGTGGCGTGCGGCAAAGGCCACCAGAATGCCACTGACGCCGTAACCGGCAATCAACGCGGCGTTCGCACTCCCTTGCACTGCGCTCACTTCGAACATTCCGGCAAGTCCGGCACAGGCTCCGCCGAGCACACAAGTAAGCAGCACCAGACGATCCACCGGCAGCCCGACCATCCGTGCGGTGCGCACGTTGCCGCCGACGATGCGCAACGAAAAGCCGGTCACGCTGTAGCGCACCAGCACATGCGCCAGTACGCAGGCCAACACGCCCGCAACCAGTCCCCAATGCACCTGGAAGGATTCGCTGAGCGGGCCGATCAGATAATCCTCCGCCAATGGCGGCGTGGATGGCTTGTTGAGGCTCGCCGGGTCACGCAGCGGCCCTTCCACCAACTGGTTGAACAGCGCGATGGCGATATAGGACAGTAGCAGGCTGCCGATCGTCTCGTTGAGGCCGCGCTTCTGCCGCATCCAGCCGTTGATGCCAATCCACAGACCACCTGCCAGCATCGAGACGCACCCCATGCCCAGCAGCATCGGTAGCGGTGCCAGCCCTGGCACTATCCGGGGCAACACCGCAGCCGCGAGCGCACCGAGCACCAGCGCCCCCTCACCGCCGATGATGATCAGCCCGGCATGCGCCGGCAACGCCACACACAGCGCGGTCAGCATCAGCGGTGCGGCGCGCTGCAACGTGTTTTCCCAGGCGAACACTGACCCGAAGGCACCCTCGAAAACCAGTCGGCAGGCTTCCCACGACGGCTTGCCCTGCACGCCCAAAAACAGCATGAACAGCAGGAACGAGGAGACAAGCGCCAGCAGTGTCGGTAGTGCGGGAAGCGCTGTCCTGATTGTCCGCGGCAACAAGGGGAGACGATTCATCGTCAGGACTCAGATCTGTCCACGCACACCCTCGACCAGATAATTCATGCCTTCAAGCACGACATCGGTCTGGGCGTGAGCAGTGCCTGCGGCGATCACCACATTGCCGCGATTGTCCTTGATCGGGCCGATGAAGATGTCCAGTTTTCCGGCGATCATCTGCGCCTTGATGGCATCAGCGCGGGCTCGTGCCTCATCACTGACCAGCGGGCCGTAGGACGATGTTTTGACGAAACCATCCTTGAGCCCTCCGCGCAGGAAGTTGTTCATCGGCGCCCCTTTTTGCGCTGCTTCGACATGGGCGCGGTAAGGTGTCTCCCAGTTCCACTCCGCGCCGGTCAGATAACCTTTGGGTGCCAGTGCGGCCTGGCTGGCGTGATAGCCACAACTCATCACGCCCCGCTTCTCGGCCGTCTCGACGATCACCTTGGGGCCGTCCACATGACAGGTCAACACGTCGCAGCCCTGATCGATCAGGCTGTTGGCCGCCTCGGCTTCCTTGACTGGCAGCGACCAGTCTCCGGTAAAGATCACCGTGGTGGTGATGTCCGGGGCCACTGAACGCGCACCGAGGGTAAAGGCATTGATGTTGCGCAGCACCTGCGCCACCGGTTTGGCGGCGATGAAGCCCAGCTTCTTCGACTTGCTGGCGTAGCCGGCGACTACCCCGTTGAGGTACTGGCCCTCGTCGATATAACCGAAGAAGCTGCCCGCGTTGCCCGGATGTACACCCTCCTGCCACAGACCGCCACAGTGAGCAAAACGAACCTCGGGGAAGCGCTTGGCGACACGAATCACGTGCGGGTCGAAGTAACCAAACGAGGTGGGGAAGATGAGCCCGACCCCATCCTGACGGATCATCGCCTCCATGGTTTTCTGTACCGCCACGGTTTCCGGGACGTTCTCTTCTTCAATTACCCGCACATTTGGCAAGGACTTGATGATCGCCGCAGCCTGGGCATGGGCCTGGTTGTAGCCGAAGTCATCACGCGGGCCGACATAGATGAAACCCACCGCCAGCGGTTTATCGGCAGCGCGTGCCAGGCTGAGCGGCAGGGCGGCGCTGAGGCCGATCAGGCCCGTCAGCTTGAGAAAGTCACGACGATCAAGAGTGGACATGGCAATGCTCCTTGTAGCCTTGCAGAAAGTTGGGTTCATTCTTGTATACAAAACTGCAATAAGCTAAGCAAACACCGTGCCATATGAAATTGCCCACATTTCAACGCTGTTTTACGCCCTGAAAATGGCACACAAGGGAAACGCACTAATTAGTAGACCGCAGCGCGGAAAATTGGATTAATTGGCGTCGACTCAAGCACCACAAATGTGCAAATGACTTGAGTGACGCCCGGTTTTGGTGCCGCTGGATATCAGACAGCAAAGATAAAATCACCAGGTGAAGAGGGAGTGTTTAGATCTTGTTATAAATCAATACATTAAAAAATTACCACAAGCTGGCACGCTAATCGCTTGGGATTGGCATGATCTTGTATTCAAGAAGGCGTGCATGAAATCAACAGCTCTTCCTCCTCTCACAATTCGTGCGCTGCGTGCGGCGTATGCGGAGGGTCAAACGCATCCGGTTCAGGTGATCGGGAATTTGTTTGACCGCATTGCCGCCGAAGCGGGCGGTGAAGCCTGGATTTGCCTGCGCGAGCGGGCGGCGGTGATAAAAGACGCGCACGACGCTGCCGCCAGACTGGCTGATCCCGCCTGTCGTGCGGCGCTGCCACTGCTCGGCATCCCCTATGCGGTCAAAGACAATATTGATGTCGCCGGATTGCCCACGACCGCCGGTTGTCCTGATTTTGCTTATGTGGCGAAGAGCGACGCCGCCGTGGTCGAGCGTCTGCGCGCAGCCGGCGCCATCCTGATCGGCAAGACCAATCTCGACCAGTTTGCGACCGGTCTGGTGGGCACCCGTTCGCCTTACGGCGCGGTTGGCAATCCTTTCAATCCGGCCTGCATGTCCGGCGGTTCCAGTTCCGGTTCGGCTGCCGTCACTGCGCGCGGCTGGGTGGCGTTCGCGCTGGGTACGGATACGGCCGGTTCGGGCCGGGTACCGGCAGGAGCCTGCAATCTGGTGGGGGTCAAACCCAGTACGGGGCTGGTCAGTAGTCATGGGGTGGTGCCGGCATGCCGCAGCCTCGATTGCGTCTCGATTCTGGCCCACACCGTGGAAGACGGCTGGGACGTGCTCAGCGTATTGGCGGGCGAGGATGAGCGTGATCCGTTTTCGACCTCACCCGTTGCGCTCGGGCCGCTCCCACGTGCACTGCGCCTTGGTCTGCCGACCTGTCTCGAATTCTATGGCGACCCGCTGGCCGAGGCCGCCTGGCAGGCCGCGCTCGAACACCTCCGCGCGGAAGCAGGGGTCAGCTTTGTCGATATCGACCTGAGGCCTTTTCATGAAGTCGCCCGGCTGCTCTACGACGGCCCCTGGGTGGCGGAGCGGCGCTGGGCGCTGGGTGAGTTCATGGACACGCACGCTGCGGCGCTGGATGCCACGGTGCGCGGGATCATCGCCGGGGGCGAAAATTTCAGCGCGGTGGATGCGTTCGCTGGTCGCTATCAGCTTGAAGCGTTGCGCAAGCGCTGCCAGCAGGTGCTCGACGAGATCGACCTGATGCTGGTGCCGACAGCGCCGACCCTTCACACCCACGCCGCCATTGCCGCAGAACCCGTGGCGCGCAACAGCGAGCTGGGGCGTTACACCAACTTCGTCAACCTGCTTGGCATGGCCGGGCTGTCGATTCCCGGGCCGTTCCGGGCCGACGGCCTGCCAGCCGGCATCACCTTGCTCGGCGTGAATGGCTCCGACTACCGGCTCGCTGAATTTGGCCGCCGCCTGCAAGCGTGCCTGCACCAGCGCTTGGGCATGAGCACGCTGCCGCCACCGCCGACAGCGGTGCTCGAACCCCTGCCCAGCGCCGAAGCCATGATCGAGCTTGCCGTCGTCGGCGCACATCTGCACGGCTTGCCCTTGAACTGGCAGCTTGTCGAACGTAATGCCCGTCTGCTGCAGACGACCCGAACCGCACCCGATTACCGTCTTTATGCCTTGCCCGGCACGACACCGCCCAAGCCCGGTCTGGTGCGGGTCGCCAGCGGGGGCAGGGCGATCGAGGTGGAAATCTGGCGACTGCCGCTACGTTACTTTGGCAGTTTCGTGGCCGGAATCGCTGCGCCGCTGGGCATCGGCTCACTGCAACTGGCTGATGGGCGCTGGGTGAAAGGCTTTATCTGCGAAGCCGCCGCCGTCGCTGACGCTCAGGACATCAGCGCACCGGGAGGCTGGCGCGCCTACCTCGCCACCTTGTCCCGTTGAGATTTTTCCCTGAACACTTCCTTTGTTCACCACAGGAGTCATGCGTCATGAAATCCCTTCCCAAACTGATCCTGCCGCTGGCGCTGAGCCTGCTGGCTGGCTTGCCGACCTGTAGTGATGCCCAGGACAAGCGCCTCGAAACCCTGGTCGTCGCCAACGAATTCGGCCCCAACATGCTCGACATTCACGGGGTAGGGGCCAATCGTCCGGCTTACGGTGTCTCCTGGCTGGCCTATGACCGCCTGTTGAGTTACGAGCGTAAAGAACTGGGCAACGACCTCTACAGCTATGACTTCACCAGGCTCAAGCCTGAACTCGCCCAGCGCTGGGAAGTTGCGCCTGACGGCATGAGCGTGACGTTTTACCTGCGCCCGGATGCGACTTTCCACGATGGCTCTCCGGTCACTGCCGAGGACGTCAAGTGGTCGCTCGATCGTGCGCTCGGCATGGGTGGTTTTCCTGCGTTCCAGATGAAGGCGGGGTCGCTGGAGCAGCCCACGCAGTTCGAGGTGGTCGACACCCATACCTTCCGCGTCAACTTTCTGCGCAAGGACAAAATGACCCTGCCTGACCTCGCCGTGCCGGTGGCGTCGATTTACAACGCCCGTCTCGCCAAACAGCACGCGACGGCGGACGACCCGTGGGCCGCGACCTGGCTCAAAACCAATACCGCCGGTGGCGGAGCCTACAAGGTTGCGGCGTGGAAGCCCGGTCAGGAGATCATCTACGAACGCTTTGACGAGTGGAAAAACGGCCCCTTGCCCCGGCTCAAACGCATCATCCAGCGCGATGTGCCTTCGGCGGGTAATCGCCGTGCGCTGCTGACCCGTGGCGATATCGACATCACTTTTGAGCTGCCGCCGAAGGATTTCGCCGAAATCGCCACCTCGGGCGGCACGGTCAAGGTCGCCAGTGTGCCGGCGGAAAATTCGATGTGGTACCTCGGCTTGAACACCAGGATTGCGCCTTTCGACGATCCCAGGGTGCGCCAGGCCATCGCCTGGGCCATGCCTTACGACAAGATCATGAAAAACGCTTTCTATGATCGCGGCATCGCGCTCTACGGTGGTAGCGGGGTGAAGGATGCAAGCTGGCCCCAGGCGACGGCCTATGTGACGGATCTGGCCAAGGCCAGACAACTGATGCAGGAAGCCGGTTACGCCAATGGCTTCGAGACCACGCTGTCCTTCGACCTTGGCACCGCCACCGTCTCCGAGCCGACCGCCATCCTGGTGCAGGAGGCGCTCGCCCGGATCGGGATCAAGGTCGCCATCAACAAGGTGCCGGGTTCCAACTGGCGTTCTGCGATCACCAGGAAAGACATGCCCATGCTGTTCAACCGCATGGGTGGGTGGCTGAACTACGCGGAGTATTTCTTCCTGTGGGCCTACCACGGTCAGAACGCGGTCTTCAACACCATGAGCTACCAGAACCCGGAGCTCGACAAGCTGGTTGATGCGGCGCGCTTCGAGACCGACCCCGAAAAATACGCCGGGACGCTGCAGCAATTCATCACCATCGCCTACACCGAAGTCCCGCGCATTCCGGTGGTGCAACCGGTGATGGACGTGGCGATGCAAAAGAATGTGCACGGCTTTACCTACTGGTTCCACTTGCAGCCGGATTACCGTCAGTTGTACAAGCAATAAAGGGCCAGGAATCGCCATGTTCCAGATGATTGTCAAACGCCTGCTCGGTGCCTTGCCTGCGCTGTTCGGGGTCGTTATCGTCACCTTCGTGCTCACCCGCGCCTTGCCGGGCGACCCGGCGGCGTATTTCGCCGGGCCCGCGGGGTCGCAGGAAGCGATTGAAGAGGTGCGCGCCAAACTCGGCCTCGACCGCAGTCTGCCCGAGCAGTTCGTCCTCTATCTGCGTGATCTCGCGCATGGCGACTGGGGCAATTCACTGACGACGGGGCAGCCGGTGCTGACTGAACTCGCCGAACGCCTGCCCGCCTCACTCGAACTCACCCTGGCCGGTCTGGTGCTGGCCGTGGTGGTTGCCATCCCGCTCGGCGTGCTCGCCGCCACCCGGCCCGGCGCGTGGATCGATCACCTGTGCCGGGCCATCACCACGGCGGGCGTGTCGCTGCCCACCTTTTTTACCGGACTGCTGCTCGCTTACGTGTTTTACTTTTTGCTCGGTTGGGCGCCGTCGCCGCTGGGGCGGCTTGATCCCTACACCACTGCGCCCGAATTCATCACCGGGTTTTATCTGATCGACAGCCTCGTCATGGGTGACGGCGCCACGTTCGTTGCTGCGGCCAAACAGCTCGTCCTGCCTGCGATCACGCTGGCGCTGTTCGTGCTCGCGCCACTGGCGCGCATGACGCGCGCGTCCATGCTCGGCGTGCTCTCGGCCGACTTCATCCGCACCGCCCGCGCATCAGGCCTGCATCCGCTCAAGGTGCTGTTTGTCTACGCTTTTCGCAACGCGCTGTTGCCCGTACTGACCACGCTCGGCATGGTGTTCTCTTTTCTGCTCGGCTCCAACGTACTGGTGGAAAAGGTCTTTGCCTGGCCCGGTGTCGGCTCTTTCGCCATCGAGGCGCTGGTGGCGTCCGATTACGCGCCGGTGCAAGGTTTCGTGCTGGCGATGGCGCTGCTCTACGTTCTGCTCAACCAGTTGATCGACATCGCCTATGGCCTGGTCGATCCACGCGCGCGCCTGGAGTCCTGACATGAGCGCCCATCATCCCGTCCCCCTCGCCAGCACGTGGCACACGCTGCGCTATGTGTTCGGCGAAAATCCACTCTCTGCCTTCGCCGCTGCGCTCTTTGCAGCTTTTGTGTTGCTGGCCCTGATCGGGCCATGGCTGGCGCCGTTCGACCCGCTCGCCTCGCACGTCGGTGAACCGCTGTCGTCGCCTTCGATATCGCACTGGTTTGGCACCGACGCGCTGGGCCGCGACATTTTGTCGCGTGTCATCGTCGCCACCCGGCTCGATCTGGGCATCGCGATTGCCGCAGTGGCGCTGTCCAGCATCCTCGGCGGTCTGACAGGCGCGTTCGCCGGTTACTTTGGCGGCTGGTTCGATCGCGCCAGCACGCGCATCTCCGACACCATCATGGCCTTTCCGCTCTTTGTGCTGGCGATGGGCATCGTTGCCGCCCTGGGCAACACCGTCGCCAACATCGTGATCGCCACCGCGATCATCAACCTGCCTTTCTACCTGCGCGTGGCGCGCGCCGAAGTGCGGGTGCGGCGCGAAGCCGGTTTTATCGAAGCCGCCCGTCTGGCAGGCAATGGCGAGCTGCGGGTGCTGTTCTGCCATCTCGTGCCCAACGTCATGCCGCCGTTGATGGTGCAAATCTCGCTCAACATGGGCTGGGCCATTCTCAATGCCGCCGGCCTGTCCTTTATCGGTCTTGGCGTGCGCCCGCCCGAGGCCGAGTGGGGCATCATGGTGGCCGAAGGCGCCCAGTACATCATTTCGGGGGAATGGTGGATTGCGCTCTTCCCCGGTCTGGTGCTGATGCTGGCGGTGTTCTGCTTCAATCTGCTCGGCGATTCGCTGCGCGATCTCATCGACCCGAGGAGACGGACATGAGTCATACCCCGGACGCCTTGCTTGAAGTCGCCGGACTGTCCGTCGACTTCCGCACCCGCAGCGGCACCGTGCACGCGCTGGACAAGGTCAGTCTGACGCTCGCCAGCGGCGAGACGCTGGGGCTGGTGGGTGAGTCGGGTTCGGGCAAATCGGTGCTGTCCTTTGCCATCATGGGCATTCAGGACGCCGCCGCCCGCATCAGCGCCGGCAGCCTGCACTTTGCGGGGCAGGATTTGCTGGCGAACCGCGGCAAAGCCATGCGCACGCTGCGCGGGCGTGAGCTGGCGATGATTTTCCAGAATCCCCGCGTCGCCCTCAATCCCATCCGGCAGGTGGGGCGCCAGATCGCCGACGTGATCTCACGTCACACCGGCGTACACGCGGCGGCGTGCCGTGAGCGGGCGCTTCAGTGTCTGGCCGAGGTGCGCATTCCGGACCCCGAGCGCCGCTACGACGCCTATCCCTTCGAGCTCTCCGGCGGCATGTGTCAGCGGGTGATGATCGCCATCGCCCTGGCGTGCAAACCGCGTCTGCTGATCGCCGACGAGCCGACCACCGGGCTGGATGTCACCACCCAGGCGGCGATCATGCGCCTGATCCACGACTTGTCCGCCAGGCGCCAGATGAGCACCTTGCTCATCACCCACGACCTCAGCCTGGCGCGTGCCTACTGCGACCGCATCGCGGTCATGCACGCGGGGCACATCGTCGAAGTCGGCCCCAGCGCCGAACTGTTCGCCCATCCCTGTCATCCCTACAGCGAGCGCCTGATTGCCGCGACACCGCACGGCGCGGCGGCGCTCTCCGCACTGGCCTCGATTCCGGGTAATCTTCCCGATCTGCGCCGCGACGATCTTCCCGCCTGTCGTTTCGCCGAGCGCTGCTCCCGCTATGGGGCAAGTTGTGATGCGGCGCTTGAGCTGCGGCCCCTCTCCGCCACACATAGCGTGGCCTGCCACCGGGCGCTGGAAGACGCCATCCCGCTCCGACTGGAGACCGAACATGTCACATCTGCTTGAAAGCATAGATCTGCAACGTTACTTCCCGGTACGGAAAAATGGCGAAACCCGCCAACTGCACGCAGTCGACGGCATCGACTTTCACCTTGCGGCGGGCGAGACCGTCGGTCTGGTCGGCGAATCCGGTTGTGGCAAATCCACCCTGGTCAGGCTGTTGACGCGCACCCTCGACCCGAGCGCGGGTCAGGTGCGTTTTCGCAACCACGATCTGGGCTTGATTCGTGCCCGCGACATGGCCCGACACCCGCAGCGCAAAAACATCCAGATGGTGTTTCAGGACCCGACCGACAGCCTCAACCCGCGCTACACCGCGCGCCAGACCATCGCCGAGTCCGTGCGTCTGCTCTGCGGCCTCGGTCGTGCCCAGGCTGACGCTCGCGTAGATGAGGTCGCCGACTGGGTGGGCCTGCCGCACGCCTTGCTTGAGCGTTATCCGCATCAGCTCTCCGGCGGGCAGAAGGCGCGGGTCGGCATCGCCCGCGCCATCGTCAGCCGACCCGCGCTGCTGGTGCTCGATGAACCGACTGCGGCGCTTGACGTGTCGGTGCAGACGGTCATCCTGCAACTGCTCGACCGTCTCAAACGGGAACTGGAGATGAGCTTTCTCTTCGTCTCGCACGATCTCAACGTCGTGCGCCTGCTCTGCGACCGGGTGCTGGTCATGTACCTCGGCCAGATCGTGGAGAGCGGTAATACCGACGCGGTTTTTCACGCCCCGGCGCATCCCTACACCCGGGCGCTGATCGCCTCGCTGCCGGGCGCCATCGACGGCCAGACGCCAGGCGCCGCCGATCTGCTCGTCGGCGGTGACCCGCAAAGCCCGATCGACCCCGACCCCAATCGTTGCCGCCTGTTGGGCCGCTGCCCACGCGGCCTTGCCCCCTGCGCCGAGGCTGCGCCCGTCCTGAGCGCCATCGACGACAGCCCGCGCCAGGTTGCCTGTTTCTATCCCACGCTGGTGCAATATGCCCGACACTAAGCCCGCCATCACCCAGGCCAACGCGCTGGCCGAACAGGTCTACCAGCGCATCAAGGACGACATTTTCAACTTCGTGCTCCTGCCCGGAGACCGGTTCACCGAAACCGAAATGGCCCGTCGCTATGGCGCCTCGCGCACGCCGATCCGCGATGCGCTGTACCGGCTGGAACGCGAAGACTATCTTCAGGTGGCCTTCCGCAGCGGTTGGAGCGTGCGTCCCTTCGACTTCAAGCGCTTCGATCAGCTCTACGACCTGCGCATCGTGCTCGAACTGGCGGCGGTCGCCCGCCTGTGCGAAGCGCAAACGCCCACCGGCCTCGATGCGCTGGAAGCGGTCTGGTCGACGCCCGCATCCGGGCGCAGCAGCGATGGCAAGCACGTCTGCGAACTGGACGAAGATTTCCATCAGGGGCTGGTACTGGCGAGCGGCAATGTCGAGATGGCGCGCGTGCACCATGAAGTGACCGAAAAAATCCGGGTCGTCCGCCGTCTCGACTTCACCTTCCAGACCCGCATCGACGCCACTTACGATGAGCACCATGAAATCCTGCGCCTGATCTCCCGCCGTCAGGGCGCTCAGGCGGCAAGCCGCTTGCGCACCCATATCGAGGCCAGCAAGGCCGAAGTGCGCAAGATCACGCTGCACATGCTGTACGAAGCCCGGGAACCCGCTGACAAGACCGAAGCGCAGGTAGCCGCGCAGGTAGCCGGATAATAAGCGTAACGCCTTATATTCAGGTGACGATGACAACCGGACAGTTCATTTGCTACAACACCGGACAGATTCAAAACTCGTGGCAGTGTTGCAGAGGCAGGGGGGCAGGTTCCAAACCCGCCCCCACGGTCAGGCGGTTTAGTGCTTTGGCAACAGGATTTCGGCTTCGCCGACGGTGACTTCGGTGTCGCCAACCGAGCTGATGGTTGACAGCGTCACGCGGCGTTTTTCCGGCTTCAGGTCGGTGATGGTGACACGGGTGACGACGGTGTCGCCGATGTGTACCGGAGCCTTGAACTTTGCCGTTTGCGACAGGTAGATCGCGCCGGGGCCGGGGAGCTTGGTGCCGAGTACGGTCGAGATATAGGCGACCGAGAGGATGCCGTGGGCAATGCGGCCCTTGAACGCGGTACCGGCGGCGAACTCCTGATCGACGTGTACCGGGTTGGTGTCGCCGGAGACACCAGCGAAGGCGAGGATGTCGGCTTCGGAAACGGTGCGGGCGATCGAGGCGGTCTGGCCTACTTTGAGGTCTTCAAAGTTATAAAGATATACTTCGGAAAAATCACGCGCCATGATGGCTCCTTCAATGGGTCTATGAGGTGAATCCGGCGCTGATGCGAGGGTGATGCGCGCCGGAGGGTGCTCAGGATAGCGCATAGTCGCGCATCCGGCATAGACCCCACCTCATACTCCATTGATGGCCACGGGCTTGCGCCCTGTCGGCGCGTGTCTTACTTGAGCTTGATTTCTTTGTAGATGACGTGCTTGCGCGCGACCGGATCGTACTTGTTGAATTCAAGTTTTTCCGGGGTGGTGCGCTTGTTTTTCGAGGTCGTGTAGAAATGACCCGTGCCGGCGGTGGATTCCAGCTTGATCTTTTCGCGGGCGCCTTTAGCCATGGCTATCTCCGTGCAATTCCGTGAATCGGTGGGTTACGGGTGGGGGTCAGATCTTTTCGCCGCGAGCGCGCAGCTCGGCAACGACGACATCAATGCCCTTCTTGTCGATGGTGCGAAGCGCCGCGTTGGTGACACGCAGGCGAATCCAGCGCCCATCGGTTTCGCTCCAGAACCGGCGGTTTTGCAGGTTGGGAAGGAAACGACGCTTGGTTTTGTTGTTGGCGTGGGAGACGTTGTTCCCCACCATCGGTGCTTTTCCGGTGACTTGGCAGACGCGAGCCATGAAGATACTCCAAGAGCTTGAATGGATTTTCAGAAGCCGGACAGTGTAGCGCAGAACGCATGAAGTGTGCAAGACTGAGCAAATTAATACATCAGGCCGCGTTCGGCAAATGACAGCGGCGCCCCCTGCGCCGGGACGACGAAGTGATCGATGACGTTGATTTCCACCAGCGCCAGGGCGTCGCGCAGGTTGCGGGTGAGGAGGCGGTCGGCATCGCTGGGTTCGGCGACGCCGGACGGATGATTGTGGGCGAACACGACGGCGGCGGCGTTGTGGGACAGGGCCAGCTTGACGACTTCGCGCGGATAGACGCTGGTCTGGTCGAGGGTGCCACGGAACAGGTCGACGGCTTTGATCAGGCGGTGCCGGGTGTCGAGCAGCAGGATGCAGAACGTTTCATGGGGCAGGTGGGCCAGGTGCAGGCGCAGCCAGTCGCGTACCGCTTCAGGCGAGTCGAACAGGCTGTGCTCGACCAGTTGTTCGGCCAGCGCACGCCGCGCCAGTTCCATCACCGCCTGGAGTTGGGCATACTTCGCAAGTCCCACTCCGCGCACCGCAGCAAACTCGGCGGGCTTGGCATGGCAGAGGCGGTTGAGTGAGCCGAAGTGGGTGAGCAGGGTGCGGGCGAGGTCGACCGCGCTTTGCCCGCGGGTGCCGACGCGCAGGAACAGGGCCAGCAGCTCGGAGTCGGACAGGGATGTAGCACCGGAATTGAGGAGTTTTTCACGGGGGCGGTCGTTTTCGGGCCAGTCGGTAATTGCCATGATGAGCACGAGGAGGTAATGAAAGATGGATTATACTAACGTCATCGGTGTAATGCAGGGAAGAAAAATTGTGCTGGGCGTCAGCGGCGGGATCGCGGCTTACAAGGCCGCCGAGATCACCCGGCTGCTGGTGCGGGCTGGCGCCGACGTACAGGTGGTGCTGACCGACGGCGGGGCGCGTTTTGTGACGCAGCTTACCTTCCAGGCCCTGTCAGGGCATCCGGTCTGGACGGAGCTGTGGAATGAGCACGCCGAGAGCGGCATGGCGCACATCGATCTGGGGCGCGACGTCGATGCGATCCTGATTGCGCCCGCGACCGCCGACATCATTGCCAAACTCGCCCAGGGCCAGGCCGACGATCTGCTCTCCACCCTGTGTCTGGCGCGCACCTGCCCGCTGCTGGTCGCTCCGGCGATGAATGGTCAGATGTGGGAACACCCGGCGACCCGCCGTAATGTGGCTACGCTGCGCGCCGATGGGGTGACGATTCTCGGCCCGGATGTGGGCGAGCAGGCGTGTGGCGAATTCGGCGCGGGGCGGATGCTGGAACCTGCGGCGGTGGCGGAGGCCTTGCTGTCGTTCTTCGTGCCGAAGCTGCTCGTCGGGCGCAAGGTGGTGCTGACTGCGGGGCCGACCTTCGAGGCGATCGACCCGGTGCGCGGCGTGACCAATACGAGTTCGGGCAAAATGGGGTACGCGCTCGCGGCGGCCTGCGCCTATGCCGGGGCCGAAGTGGTGCTGGTGAGCGGGCCGGTGGCGCTGCCGGTGCCGGCCGGGGTGCATCGGGTGGAAGTGACGAGCGCCAAGCAGATGCATGAGGCGGTCTTCAATGTGCTGCCCGGCGCTACGGTCT
>BNUB01000054.1 GCA_025997045.1 Betaproteobacteria bacterium | reverse complement strand
CCTTTTGCCGTAAGTCTCCACACCCACGAGGTCTTTGTCTGCCACGCCCGCTTCCTTGGCCTGCGCGGGAGAAAGGTGGATGTGGAGACTTACGGCAAAAGGCCGGTGGTTTTCAAGGACGTGCTGATTCGCTCAGGTGACGCCCACTTCCGCGAGTTTCACATCGACACCGACGAAGCCAACGCTGGCGGGCTGGGAAACGGTGACGAGGTCGAGATCATCCGCAAGCAGTAAGGCTTCCTGGCACAATATGCGAAGGGCGGGTTTCAAACCCGCCCTTCGCATGTGTGCATGGGAGGGGGTATTGCGCCTGTTGCAGAAAAGCGCGACAGGTCTCGGCCCGCCCGGCGGGATGGTCATCTCAGGCAACTCCGCCATTTAACCTAATCCGATGCACTATTGCAGGATCACTGAAAGCAGGTATTACGTAGTCATCAGGACGAAATAGTAAAAATGCCTCGATAAATTCGCGCTGGAATTCCTCCATCAGATCATCTGGTGGAATAGGTGAGAATCCTTCAAGGCAGGAAAATCCGTGATCTACTTGTTGCGAACCAACCGAGCGCCCATACACACCAGGCCACTGATACACTCTGACAACATAAGTCAGATTCTCAAAAAAGAAAGCGTAAGAGCCATAACCTGACCGCATATCGGTGGGAGCCTGAAAAATATAAAACCCCCTCTCATCATCAACAACCCACATGCTATAGCGCCCAGCAGAGGGGACGCGAACAAGGCGTAACATCTTGTCCGGAGATGCGGACAGCCCAAAGTTTGAACGAACCTTTTCCGTATCTTCCACTGTGACACTCCTGAGCGCGTAGACCATGACTGCTTACCTCATGAAGTTATGTTATCTCTAGGATCTGCCTTGGCGCTTGTCGCGTTCAATCAGTGCATAAGCCGAATGATTGTGGATAGACTCGAAGTTTTCCGATTCCGCGATATAGGCGTCGATCCGTGGTTCGGCGTTGAGCACGCTGGCGATATCGCGCACCATGTCTTCGACGAATTTCGGATTGTCGTAGGCGCGCTCGGTGACGTATTTTTCGTCCGGGCGTTTGAGCAGGCCATAGACTTCGCACGACGCCTGCGCTTCCACCCATTGCACGATCTCTTCGATCCAGACGTGATCGTTGGTGGTGGCAGTGACGGTGACGTGGGAGCGCTGGTTATGCGCGCCGTAGGCGGAGATTTCACGTGAGCAGGGGCACAGGCTGGTGACGGGGACGATGACGCGGATGCTGAATTCGTGGCGTGCGGCTTCGTCGAGGGTGCCGATGAAGCTCACGTCGTAATCCATCAGGCTTTTTACGCCGGAGACCGGGGCGGTTTTGCTGATGAAATAGGGGAAATTCATTTCCAGTCGGCCACTTTTTGCTTCCAGACGTTCGACCATTTCGCGCAGCATCGGCTCGAAAGATTCGACCGAGAGATTGCGCGCCTCGCGGTTGAGGATGTCGACGAAGCGCGACATGTGGGTGCCCTTGAAGTTGTGGGGCAGGCCGACGTACATGCTGAAGGTGGCGATGGTGTGCTGGACGCCAACTGATTTGTCGGTGATGCACACCGGGTGGCGGATGCCTTTGATGCCGACCTGATTGATGGCGATGCGGCGGCTGTCGGGGCTGTTCTGGATGTCGGGGATCGTGCCCATCTCAGCCTTCCAGCCAGGCGCGGATTTGGGTGAGGATGCCGTCGCGGTCGAGGCCGGCTGCGGCGAGAAGTTCGTGCTGCTCGCCGTGATCAATGAACGCATCCGGCAGGCCGATGCGCAGGAGGCGGGGAGGGTGGGGCAGGGCGCCGATCACCCGGGCGACTTCCGCGCCTGCGCCGCCAACCACGGTGTTTTCTTCCAGGGTGACGATGAATTCGTGGCTCGCGGCAAGCTGCTGCACCAGGGCTTCATCGAGCGGTTTGACGAAGCGCATGTTCGCCACCGTGGCATCGAGTTCTGCGGCGGCTTCGAGCGCTGGAGCGAGCAGGCTGCCGAACGCGAGCAGCGCCACGCGCCCTCCGCTGCGGCGGATTTCGCCTTTGCCCAGCGCCAGCGCGCTCATTTCCGCCACCGGGCGGATGCCCGGCCCCTTGCCGCGGGGGTAGCGCACCGCGCTGGGGCCGTCGTGCTGCGAGGCGGTGTAGAGCATCTGGCGGCACTCGTTTTCATCCGCCGGGGTCATGATGACGAGATTGGGGATACAGGCGAGAAAGGAGAGGTCAAACGCGCCGTGGTGGGTGGCGCCATCGGCTCCGACCAGCCCGCCGCGGTCGATCGCCAGCACCACGGGCAGGTTTTGCAGGGCGATGTCGTGGATGAGCTGGTCGTAGGCGCGCTGCAGAAAGGTGGAGTAGATCGCAACCACCGGGCGATAGCCTTCGCAGGCCAGCCCGGCGGCGAAGGTGAGGGCGTGCTGTTCGGCGATGCCGACATCGTAATAGCGCCGGGGGAATTCTGCGGCGAAGCGGGTCAACCCCGAGCCTTCGCTCATCGCCGGGGTGATGCCGATGACCCGCTCGTCGCGGGCGGCGATGTCGCAGAGCCAGTCGCCGAAGACCTGGGTATAGGTCGGCGGGTTGCTGGCTGGCGCGTGCTGGATGCCGGTGGTGTGGTCGAACTTGCCGACCCCGTGGTAGAGGATGGGGTTGGCTTCGGCGAGTTTGTAGCCGTGGCCTTTGCGGGTGACGATGTGGAGGAGCTGCGGGCCGTCGAGTTTCCTGATGTTTTGCAACATCGGCACCAGGGTGTCGAGGTCGTGGCCGTCGAGCGGGCCGTAATAATGAAAGCCGAATTCTTCGAACAGGGTGCTGGGCGAGATGATGCCCTTGGCGTATTCCTCCACCTTGCGCGCCAGATCGGCCACCGGCGGGGCGACACCGAGCACTTTTTTGCCTACCCGGCGTGCGGCGCTGTAAGGGGTGATCAGGCGGGCGAGGATGCGGGTCAGGGCGCCGACCGGGGCCGAGATCGACATCTCGTTGTCATTGAGGATCACCAGCAGCTTGATGTCCTTGGTGTCGCCGGCGTTGTTGAGGGCCTCGAAGGCCATGCCTGCCGACATCGCGCCATCCCCGATCACCGCGATCGAGGTATGTGATTCGCCGCGGTCGCGGGCGGCCACGGCCATGCCCAGCGCGGCGGAGATCGAGGTCGATGAGTGCGCGGTGCCGAAGGTGTCGAATTCACTCTCGCTGCGGCGCGGGAAGCCCGAAATGCCGCCTTTGTGGCGCAAACCGGCCATCGCGGCGCGGCGACCGGTGAGAATCTTGTGGGCGTAGGTCTGATGGCCGACATCCCAGACGATGCGATCGTCCGGCGTATTGAAGACGTAATGGAGCGCGATGGTGAGCTCGACCGTGCCCAGATTGGACGACAGGTGGCCCCCGGTTTTTGCGACTGATTCGATGACGAAGGCCCGCAGTTCTTCGGCCAGTGCGGGCAAGTCCTTGCGCTCCAGGGTGCGCAGGTCGGCGGGGAGATTGATGCGGTCGAGAAGTGGGGTCGTATGCATTGAGAGGAAAAGCCAATCAGAAGGCGCGGTGGGCGATGTAGTCAGCCAGTTCAAGCAGGCGGACGCTGCTTTTGTCCAGGGGGGCGAGGGCGGCGTGGGCGTCGGCGAGCAAACCCTCGGCAAAGCGCCGCGCATCGGCGAGGCCCAGCAGGCTGACGTAGGTGGGCTTGTCGTGTTCGGCGTCCTTGCCCGCCGTTTTACCCAAAGTGGCAGTATCGGCTTCGGCGTCGAGAATGTCGTCAACAACCTGAAACAGCAGCCCGACCCGGCGGGCGTAATGGTCGACGCGCTCAAAGGTGTCCGAGGTGTCTGTGCTCGAACTTGCTCCCGAGCGCACGCCGATGAGCGCCGCCGCACGAATCAGCGCGCCGGTTTTGTGGACGTGCATGAATTCGAGGGCTTCGCGGCTCATGTGCTGCCCGACTGCGGCGATATCAATCGCCTGCCCGCCCGCCATGCCCCGTGAGCCGGAGGCGCTGGCAAGGAGGCGGATGAGTTCGATCTGCCCGCCTGCGGCATCACCCGGAGGGTCTGCGAGCGCCTGGAAAGCGAGTGTCTGCAGCGCATCGCCAACCAGGAGCGCCGTGGCTTCGTCGTATTCGACGTGTACGGTGGGCTTGCCCCGGCGCAGCACGTCGTTGTCCATGCAGGGCATGTCGTCGTGCACGAGCGAATAGGCGTGGATCAATTCCACGGCGCTGGCCCCGGCATCCAGCCGCGTTGGCGCGGCGGCGACCAGTTCGCCCGCGGCGTGGACGAGCAGCGCCCGCACCCGTTTGCCTCCACCAAGCACGGCGTAGCGCATCGCCTCATGGAGCCGCGTCGGGGCGATGTTGGCGGCGGGGAGGATGCGGTCAAGCGCGCTTTCGGTGCGTTCCTGGATGCGTCGCATCCACTCGGTGAACGGGGGAACGGTAGGGGCGCTCATGACTGCCCTTCCGCAGTAGGGGAAATGAGGGGCACGAGCTGCTCGCCTTCGAGAACTTTGACCTGTTGTTCGGCGGCGCTCAGGGTATCCTGACAGTGGCGCAACAGGCCGACGCCGCGCTGGTAGTGTTCGAGCGCGTGTTCGAGCGACAGGCTGCCGCTCTCCAACTGGCGGACGATGGTTTCGAGTTCGGTGACGGCAGCCTCGAAGGTTTTGGGGGGAGAGGCCGGTTTGGTCATGGGGGCGCAGGCGGGTCGCAAATAGTCAAGGCGCGAAAATAACCGATGGCTAACTGGCGGTCAAACCGTTCGTAGCTTAAAATCCTTGCTCTTTTTTCCGGCTTTCTGTTTCTGGACACTAGGGGGTTGGTATATGTCCGACATCGCTTCCACTGCCCGGCTGGCTCCGGCAAGCTCGCAATTACCCGTGGCCTGGTATTTTGACGAGGAAATTTTTGCGCTGGAGAAAAAACTCCTCTTTGATGGCGGGCCGGGCTATGTCGGCCACGGGCTGATGGTGCCGGAAGTCGGCAGCTACCGTTCGGCGGAGTGGCTCGACCACGCCAGGCTGCTCTACCGCAGCGCCGAGGGCGTGCACCAGCTCTCCAACATCTGCCGCCACCGCCAGGCGGTCATGCTGCAAGGCTCGGGCAAGACCGACAACATCGTCTGCCCGATTCACCGCTGGACTTACGATCAGGACGGTTCGCTCCTTGGCGCGCCGCATTTCCCCGCCAATCCGTGCCTGGGCCTGAAACGCGACCCGCTGGAGTGCTGGAACGGGCTGCTGTTTCAGGGGCCGCGTTCGGCGACGCAAGACCTCGCCGGGATGAAGGTCGCCGACGCGCTCGATTTTTCCGGCTTCAAGCTCGATAAAGTCCTCATCCACGAGTGCAATTACAACTGGAAGACCTTCATCGAAGTCTATCTTGAGGACTACCACGTTGTGCCCTTCCACCCCGGCCTGGGCAATTTCGTCACCTGTGATGACCTGTCGTGGCAGTTCGGCGAATGGTATTCGGTGCAGCAGGTCGGCATCACCGCGCTGACCGAGTCGGGCTCGCCGGTTTATGAGCGTTGGCAGCAGGCGGTGCGCGCCTACTGTGGCGACAAGCAACCGCCGCGCGGCGCGATCTGGCTGACCTATTATCCGAATATCATGGTTGAATGGTATCCGCACGTGCTGGTGGTCAGCACCGTGGTGCCGACCGGTGTCCATAAAACGACCAACATCGTCGAGTTTTATTACCCGCAGGAGATCGCCAACTTCGAGCGCGAATTCATCGACGCCGAGCAGGCCGCGTACATGGAAACCGCGATCGAAGATGACGACATCGGCGAACGCATGGATCGTGGCCGGATTGCACTGCTCAAAGAAGGCCGCAACGAAGTCGGGCCATACCAGTCGCCGTTCGAGGATGGCATGCAGCATTTCCACGAGTTTTACCGCCGCATCGTCGGGCCGCATATTGGTCATGCGCTGCGGTGACATGATGACTGTCCATTTCTATCTTTGTTCCCGGCGCAGCCTGAGCGGATTTCTGCTTTTCGCTCTCTTCGCCCTCTTTGCCCTGTTACTGTCATCGCCTGCCCAGGCTTTGACCGCGCAAGAGGAAGCACGCATCAATGCCCTGCTCGCCGCGCTGGAACAACGCAGCACGCTGGTTTTTATCCGCAACGGCGACGCGCATGGCGCTGCGGAAGCAGCACAACACCTGAAACTGAAACTCGGTCGCACCCGCGACCGTTTGCAGACGGCAGAGCAGTTTATCGACCAGGTGGCCTCCTCTTCTTCCATCTCCGGCAAGCCTTATCTGGTGCGCGAACCGGGGAAAAGCGAGCAGCACGCCAGGGATTTTTTGCACGAACTACTCCGGCAGATCGCGCTGGAGGCGGTTAAATAATGAAACTGCTATGGACGGCAGATGCGATTTGCGGTGGACAATACGAACGCAGCTTTGACGCTCGATGAATGGTCATGACGCTCTCATCCGCCGTTCTATCAATTTCCAGATCAGCGGCGTCAGAATCAGTTGCATGGCGAGATCCTGCCGTCCACCGGGAATAACGATGGTATTGGCGCGGCTCATGAATGAGCCTTCGATCATGGCGAGCAGGTAAGGGAAGTCGATGCCGCGCGGGTTTTGGAAACGGACGACCACCATGGATTCTTCCAGCGTGGGCACGTCGCGGGCGATGAAAGGATTGGAGGTGTCGACGACCGGTACGCGCTGGATGTTGATGTGGGTGCGACTGAATTGCGGCACGATGTAATGGACGTAATCATGCATACGGCGCAGGATGGAATCCTGCACCGCCTCCCGTGAATAACCGCGCAGCTTGGTGTCGCGGTCGAGTTTTTGTATCCATTCGAGATTGATCGTGGGCACGACGCCGATCATGAGGTCGACGTGGTGGCCGATATCGACGGTCTCGGTTTGGATGGCGCCGTGCAGGCCCTCATAGAACAGGCAATCCGTGCCTGCGGGCAGGTCTTCCCAGGCGCTGAAACTGCCCAGGGGCAGGCCGAGCTGCGCGGCCTCGGCGGCGTCGCGGAGGTAATGCCGCCGTTGGCCCGTGGCCTTCGCGCCATAATTGCGGAACAGGGCTTCCAGATCTTCGAGCAGATTGGCTTCGGGGCAGAAATGGCTGAGGCCGAGACGGCCTGCGGCTTCGTCTTCTTCGACGATGCGGCGCATTTCGTCGCGGGTGTGGCGGTGAAAGCTGTCGCCTTCGATGATGGCGGCGTTGATGCCTTCACGGGTGAACATCGCTTCGAAAATACCCTTTATGGTTGATGTGCCCGCGCCCGATGAACCCGTGACCGCGATGATGGGATGCTGAAGTGACATGGATGCAGAGATCTCTCAAGAATGCGCCGTCAGCCAGGCGCGCCATTGGTTGAACAGGGTTTCATTGCCGGCGGCGATGATGCCGCGCTTCACCGAAGGGCCGGCGAGCAGGGTGCCGCCATCGAGGGAGGCGGCTTTGCCGCCCGCTTCGGCGAGGACTAGCTGGCCCGCGGCGTAATCCCACAGGCGCTGGCCGCCGTGGAGATAGACATCGAGCCGACCTGCGGCGACGTAACACCATTCGAGTGCGCTGGAACCGAAATTCCGTTGCGAATAATAGGGCGGGCGCGTGACCAGTTCATCGCCGAGGTGGGCGCTGATGCGCTTGAAATCTATTCCGGCGACCGCATCCCTGAGCTTGACCGTGCCGCGCCGCAGCGGCAGCCGGACGCCGTTGAGAAAGGCGCCCACCCCCAGCCCGGCGGAGAAACACTCGTCGGTGATCGGGTTGTAGATCACGCCAAGAATGGCTTGATGGTCGACCAGCCAGGCGACCGCGACGGCGAAAAACGGGATGCCGTTGGCAAAATTGGTGGTGCCGTCGATGGGGTCGATGCACCACAAGCCGCTTTTGCCCGCGCCCCACAGCCGCGCCTGGGCCTCGCCGGTCATCTCTTCGCCCAGCACCGGCCCGGCGAGCAGATGAGGTAAGCTGTGCTCCAGTTGATATTGCGAGGCCAGATCGGCATCGGTAAAGAGCGAGCCGTCGGCTTTGTGGCTGCCGCCGGATTTCAGATAGCGCGGCAGAATTTCCGCCTGGGCAATCTCGCGGATCAGCGTGGCGAGTTCGCCCAGTTGGGCCAGGCGTTGGGCGGGGTTCGTCATCGTGACGCCCCGGCAGCGAAGGGGAGAGGGAACAGGATCATGATTACAATCTTACCTTACGATGAGTGCACGCTTTTATTTTCCCGGTGAATTGCCCCATCAGGGCGAGGTGGAGCTTGGCTCTGCCGCCGCGCACCATGCGCTGAAGGTCTTGCGCCTGGCGCCGGGCGACCCCCTGGTTCTGTTTGACGGTAGCGGCGGCGAGTTGCGGGCGCGGCTGGACATCCGTGGCCGGGCGGCGTTTGCGGTGGATGGCCTGTGGCAGGCGTTGAGCCGCGAGTCGGCGCTGAACATCGTGCTGGTGCAGGCGCTTGCCAGTGGCGACAAGATGGACTGGGTGATCCAGAAAGCGGTGGAGCTGGGCGCTGCGGGGGTGATCCCGGTTCAGGCCGGGCGTTCAGTGCTGAAACTCGGCGGTGAGCGCGCCGACAAGCGCATCCTGCACTGGCAACAAGTGATCGTTGCGGCGTGCGAGCAATGCGGACGCAACCGCCTGCCTTTTGTGACCCCGATCACGACCCTGACGGCGTATCTCGACGCGGCGCGGGAGGTTCAGCGTCTGATTCTCGCCCCCGGTGGCGAACGTCTGGCGAGCGTCATCGCTGCGCTCCAGGCTGAATCCGCGCCGTCAGCGCCGCTGCCGCTGCATCTGCTGGTCGGCCCCGAAGGCGGCTGGAGCGAGGGTGAACTGGCGCAGGCCGTGCGGGCGGGCTGTCGACCGGTCGGCTTCGGCCCTCGCATCCTGCGTACCGAAACCGCCGGTCTGGCGGCGCTGGCCGTCGTGCAGGCAGGGTGGGGGGATTGTTGACCCGGGTCTTGCGCCAGCTTGGTTGTCAGCTCAGTGGACAACTTAGTTCAGGTGTTCGGGCAGCACGATGTTGACGGCCAGCACGTCGAGATTATCCTGCCTGTCGAACTGGATTTTGATGTCATCGGGATTGACCTCGACGCCATAGTATTTCGAGATTACCGCGAGCAATTCGCGCTGCATCTCTTTGAAGAACACGGGCTGCGCGGGCGCGTGACCATCATCGTGTCCATGCGCGATCACGATCTGCAAGCGTTCCTTGGCCGTTTGGGCAGAACTCTTCTTTTTTTCGCCGAAGAATTCGTCACGGAGGCGAATCAAAAATGAACTCACCTTATTTCCCCCCGAACAGCCGCTTGATCAAACCCGGCTTTTCATAATTGACGAAGCGCAAGGGAATATTTTCGCCGAGGAAGCGGGCGACGACATCCTTGTAGGCTTCCGCCACGTCGGAATCGGGCAGGTGGATGGCGGGCGTGCCCTGGTTTGAGGCGTGCAGCACCGATTCGGATTCGGGAATGACGCCGATGATGGGAATCCGCAGAATCTCCTGAATGTCCTTGTAGGACAGCATCTCGCCATCGTCGACCCGTTTGGGTGAGTAGCGGGTGATGAGCAGGTGTTCCTTGACCGGTTCGCCGCCTTCGATGGCGCGACGGGATTTGGATTGGAGGATGCCCAGGATGCGGTCGGAGTCGCGCACGGAAGAGACCTCCGGGTTGGAGACCACGAGCGCCTCGTCGGCGAAAGTCAGCGCCATCACCGCGCCGCGTTCGATCCCCGCCGGGGAGTCGCACACCACATAATCGAAGCCCATGTGTTCGAGTTCGTGAATGATTTTTTCCACGCCTTCTTCGGTCAGGGCGTCCTTGTCGCGGGTTTGCGAGGCGGGCAGCACATAGAGATTGTCATTGTTGCAGTGCTTGTCCTTGATCAGCGCCTGGGTCAGGGTGGCTTCACCGTGGATGACATTGACCAGATCGTAGACGACGCGCCGCTCGCACCCCATGATGAGGTCGAGGTTGCGCAAACCTACGTCGAAGTCGATCACGGCCGTTTTGAAGCCGCGCAGGGCGAGACCTGATGAGAAGCAGGCGCTGGTGGTCGTTTTGCCCACGCCGCCTTTGCCTGAAGTAACAACGATGACTTTCACGGTTTCCCCTTGTGAATGACGGCGTCCGGCTCAGTCGAGCTGAAGCGGGTCGATGACGATGGTTTCTTTCGATGCGTCGCGTCTGGCGCGCACGATCACCGCCCGGTTGGCGATTGCGGCAGGCAGACCCTGTTCGAAGGTGCGGAAAATCCCGGCGATCGAGACCAGCTCGGCGCTGAAATGGGTCGCGATGATTTTGGCCTCGGTCTCACCCTGCAAGCCCGCGGCTGCCCGCCCCAGGAGCGGGCCATAGCAATGGATGTTGCCGTCGGCGAAAACTTCCGCCCCCGCGCTGACGCCCGCCAGCAGCACCAGATCGCCGCCATGCGCATAAACCCGCTGCCCCGAGCGCACCTGACGATCAATATAGAGGGCAGGCGCCCGCCCGGAGGCATTCGTGGCCGGGGCAGGCGGCGCGGGCGCAGGTTCCGGCGCTTTGGGCTTCGCCTCGGGCGCTTGTTTGACACTGGAAGTTGACGTAGCTGGGGACGTAACTGCGGACGTAACTGAGCCAGGCTCCACATGATCGAGCACGGCCAGCCCGGCCAGGCGGGCGCTGGTCAGATGATCCTCGTCCAGATTTTTCACCCCGATCGGCTGCAGGCGAAACCGCCGCATCAGCGAGGTGAGCCCGTTCCAGTCGACCTTGGCCGGCAGTGTCTCTACCGTGCCAAAATCAAGGATGGCCGCGTCATTGTTGAACGCATTGGGCCGCCCGCCGAGCATCTTGTGCATGTGGTCAGCCAGCCCCGCCGGATCAGCACGATTGAGCAGGATGATGATCGCACCCAGCGCGGTGGGATGAAATTCGATCGAGCGGGAGGACGCGGCACTGGACATGTGGCGGTGGAAGATGGCTAAACTGCGCGAGTGTACCGGGGAGCAGGGGGCAGGACAAGGCTGGGTGATCGCATATACCGTCAACTGCCCGACTAAAATAACCCCCATTTTCCGGACACCATTTTAAGCTGTGCTCAGTCATAAGTGTGGGGAGGTGCTCGTTTTGTCACGGGGGTGGGAGGGGTGGATTGCCTGAGAGGCCAATGGGGGCGCGGGTTTTGTCTCCGGATGATCGTGGTTTGAGCGGGAATGGAATCTGGCGGGAGGGTGCGGCGGTACTGGGATTCACGGCTGGCGAAGTGGGTGTATCGGCCTCAAAAGCACGCCCGAAGTGGGACAGTAACTGGGACAGCTAAGTGGGACAGTTTTTTTAGCTGTCCAACTTTTATAGCTGATTGATTCTTAAAGATAAATTTTAATGGCATGAAATATTAGCAATCGCTGAAGTTGGATACTTGAATTTATCCCATCGCCCCCATGATGTGCCGCTGGATGATGTCCATGACCTCGGTTTCGTCCTGGGCGGAGAGGCCGAGGAAGGGGCGGGCGGGGATGTCGCCCCAGGGGATGGGGCGGCCAAACTTGTCGTTGCCAAACTGCCCTTTGCTGGCCCCGAACTGTTGGGTGCCTGCGTATTTTTGGTCGCTACCAATCTCGACGCCGCCGGGGACAGGTCGCCAAGTAATACTTTCAGAGAGGGTGTCGGTCAAGGACGACTTGTGCTTCCCGCAGATTTTGGGCGCTGTGCGAACCGGGGTGTTTCCAATCTATCTGATAGCGAGGCGCGCCATGACATTGATTTGGAGCAGGAGCGATGAACCGAAGCATCCGCAGGCGCGCGACGTCAAGCGCAACTGCGGGCAACTGCTCGGTCGGCTGGATGAACTGTTGCCTTGCCTCTATATCGCGCAGCATGGTGCATCGGGATACGACCTGCGTGAGCATAAAACGGAAACGGCACCGGGTCTGTTCGCCGTTGGCGCACGCACGGGTGGCGACCGCCCCGGCGTTGCGCCGCACGTGGGCTTGCTGCTGCCCCTGAGCCTGTGCCGCGACGAGAAGGCGCGCGCGTCGTTGCTCGAAATTCCTGCGTTGATCGACAGCGCGACGAGCGCCACCATGTCGGACAAGCGGCGTGCGGTGCAAGGCAGGCTCGACGATGCGTTCGGGGGCGACCTGCGGGTTGCCGACAAGGAAAGCATCGACGGTCTCTTTGCGTTGACGCCTGGCGCGGGCTTGTTTCAGCGACTGCACGATTCGTTCGACTACGTCACCGAAGTCGTGGACAACGCGGCGGGCGTGGTTCGCGTAGCGGAGACGGGTCGCTTTGGTTGGTGCAGCTATGGCGAATTGATGGAGTGGTACCACGGCCTGCGCGGATCGGATCGCTTCGGCGCGTGGTCGGCACTTACGCCGTTCTTCGTCTGCGGCAATACGGGGGCGCTGTACTCGTACAGCACCGAGCGTTGGGCGCGTGCTGGCTTGAGCAGGCCCGCCGAGGAACCCGCCAGGTGGTTCGTGCTCCGCCCCGGCCTGCCCGATGCCAGGCTCGGCGTCCGGCTGGAGATGGGGGAATACGGCTGGGCGAAGCTGCACCTGACGCTCGACGATGCCACGGTCACGATTCACCTGTCCGAGGTGTTCGATCCATTTCCCGAACTGCTCGCTTGGGGGCGTGAGATCGGTGAAGGCGATCTGCCGATCGAGATGGAAATCGACGAGGAAGGTCAGGAGGCGGTGCTGACGGTGCTGCGCACCGATGATCCGCAGCGCGTCCTGCTGCGCGTCACGCGCAAATACGAGAACACGACGCTGGTGGAGGGTGTCGTGGCACGAGCGGCCTTGGCTGCGGCGTTGAAGGTGGAGTTGATCCGTTTCTTCACGGTGGAGTTTGATCCGCAGCATTGGGATTTGCGGGGCGATCCCGACGACATCGAAGACGACTACGTTCACGTCAAAGACGCCGTTCTGAACCATCCGTGGCTCGCATCCACGCAGTGACGGAGAAGTACGAGACCAAGTTGTTATAAAAATGGGTCAACGACGAACGCGAGAAAGCGCACCTGCACCCGCTGCTGATCATCGGCATCTTCGTGGTCGTGTTCCTCGAAATCCACCCGTTCCAGGACGGCAACGGGCGACTCAGCCGTGTGCTGACGACCCTGTTGCTGCTTCAGGCCGGGTACGCCTACGTGCCGTACAGCTCGCTGGAGAGCGTGGTCGAGGCCAGCAAGGAAGCCTATTACCTCGCGCTTCGGCAGACGCAAGGCACGATCCGCTCCGATGCGCCGAATTGGCAGCCGTGGCTGCTGTTCTTCCTGCGCTCGCTGGCCGAGCAGGTGCGGCGGCTTTCGATGAAGGTCGAGCGCGAGAAGATCGTGCTGGCCGCGTTGCCGACGCTGTCGTTACAGATCGTCGAGTTCGCCCGCGAGCACGGGCGCATCACGATGGCCGAGGCGATCAAGCTGACCGGCGCGAGCCGCAACACGCTGAAGCAGCACTTCCGCAACCTGATCGAACGCAAACACATCGAGCAGCACGGCAGCGGTCGTGGCGTCTGGTACGGGCTGGCATGATGTCCAGTCCCGCCTGCGGTGAGCTTGCCTTCCCGGCGCCACGCTTCGATGAGCATGTGAGCGGCCCCTTATAAAACCCCCCTTATCCGTGAGATCATCAACGGTTCACGCAGCGGCGTTCCGGTCTTGCCGCTACGCGCTGACGCTTGAATTTTCTGCATGGAGTTTGCCTGAATGACTGTCTCTTCCCTCCGCTCGCTTGCGCGACTGCGACGTTTCGTCCGCCCGGCTTCGTGGGCGGCGGGGACCTTGGCGCTGTACGCGGTGGCGGGCTTCGTGGGCTTGCCGCTGGTGGCGCACCGTTACGTCGAGAAGGCGCTCACGGAGGCGCTGGGGCGTGAGGTGGCGTTTGAGAGAGTTGGCTTCAACCCGTTTACGCTGACGGTCGACATACACGACGCAAAGCTGCTGGAGCAGGATGGCAGCGCCGCGGCGGTGAGTTTTACCGGGCTCAAGGTGAATTTCGACATCGACTCCTTGTGGCAGGGCGGGCCGGTGATTCATGCGCTCGAGCTGGATGGCCTCGCGTTCAAGCTGGTGCGGGAGGGCGAAAATCGTTACAACTGGTCAGATGTCATCGAGCGTTTCGCTGGCGGGTCGGTCGCGGCGGGGGCGGGCAAGCCGCAGGCGTTTTCGGTGGCCAATATCAGCATCAGCGGGGGGCTGATCGAGGTCGATGACCGGGTGACGGGATTGCAACATCGCCTTGACCAGATCGAGATCGGTCTGCCCTTTATCTCCAACATGCAGGTGGAGGTCGATGTCTTTGTCGAGCCTGCGCTGTCGGCGCGCTTGAACGGCAAGGCGCTGGAGGTGACGGGGAAGCTCAAACCGTTTACCACCCGGCGCGAGGCGCGGCTCGATTTTTCGCTCAAGGGTTTTGAACTCTCGCCCTGGCTGGCGTATCTGCCGTTCAAGCCCGGGTTTTCGGTTCCTTCGGGTACGCTCGATCTCGATCTGAATCTGGATTTTTCCCAGGGCAAGGCAGATGCGCCTGCGGTCAGCCTGCAAGGGACGGCGCAGGTTAATGATATCGTCATTCATGATGCGGGTGGCGCGCCGGTGTTGGCGGTGGCCGAGGCGGGCATCGAGCTGGCCGATGTGAAGCCGCTGATCGGGCGCTACCATTTCAGCAAGGTGCGCCTGCTCCAGCCGGAGCTGGATCTTACCCGGCTGGCCGATGGCGGGTTCAATGTGCTGCAACTGTTGCCGCTCGCGGCGACGACGCGCACCGGGAAGCCGCCCGCCGCCGCCGGGCAAGGGCCACAAATCGACTTTATTCTGGCCTCGGGGCGCATCCGCGACGGGGTGATTCGCTATGTCGACCGTGCGGTGAAAGGGGGGTTCTCGACTCAGGTCGAGGCGTTCAATGCCGATTTGCGCGATCTGGGTACCGGGGCCGAATTGCCCGCCGAATTGCAGTTCGATTACCGCCTGGCGAGCGGGGAGAAGTTCAGCCACCAGGACAGGTTGCGGCTCATCCCGTTTGAATATGAAGGCTCGCTGGGGATCGAAGGGGTGGAGCCGACGCACTTTGCGCCGTATTACGCCGAAGCCTTGTCCGGCGGGGAAATTCGCAGCGGGAGAGTCGATGGCATCTTGCGCTATCGCATCGCGGCGGACGCGCCTGGCGCGGGCGAGCTCGGGTTTGAGTTTGGCGCCGACAGGCTTGTGCTGACGGATTTTGCCTTGGGCCTTGCCGGGCGCAAAGGGGAGTTGGTGAAGCTGGGCACGCTGGGCGTGAGCGGAGCGAAGGTGCTGTCGCGGACGCATCAGATCGAAGTGGCCGGGCTGGTTGTCGATCACGCGGCGCTGGCGGTGACGCGCTTACCCGGTGGGCGCTTTGATTTTTCCTCGCTGTTCAAGACGTCGCCCGCCGGGAGTCAGGACGCACCGTGGACGGTCAGGCTGGGGCTGATCGAGGTGGCAGACAGCGCCGTGCGCTTTGAAGATCGCGCCGGGTCGATGCCGGTGGTGTTGAGCGCCGATCAGCTTAAATTGCAGGTGAGCGATTTTTCCACGGCGAAAGGCGCCAAAGCCACGCTGGATATGAGTGGCCGGATCAACGGCAAGGGGCAGCTCGGGGTGCAGGGTACGCTCGTCGCCGAGCCGTTCGGGGCTGAGCTGAAGATCGATGCCAAGGCCCTGGGGCTGGTCGCCTTGCAGCCCTGGGTGCGCGATCAGGCGCAGGTCGACATCAAGGACGGCAAGCTCGACTGGCAGGGCGCGGTGGCGCTGCACACTCCCAAAAGTGGGGACGGTATCGCCGGTACGGTGACGGGTGATGTGGTGGTGAAGGATTTTGTCTCTTTCGACCGCATCAACAGCACCGATTTTGTGCGCTGGGGCGAGGTGGCGTTGAAACAGGGCAGACTGGATTTTGCGCCCGCCACGCTGCTGGCGCTGGATGTCAGCAGCATCGCCATCGACGGTTTGCAGACGAGGCTGATTCTGGATCAGGCCGGGCGGCTCAATCTGCGCGAAATCCGGCGCGTAGCGGCGGAGGTGGAGGGCGGGCAGGGCGCAGGTGAGACGCAGGCGGATGTCGTGCCTCCCGCAGCGACGGAAGCCGGGGCGGTCGCCACCGGCGCGGGGCCTGCGGTGACGATAGGCCGGATCAGCCTCAAGGGCGGGCGGGTTGCGTTCAGCGACCGTTTCGTGCGGCCCAATTATGATGCCTTTGTCAGTGGGCTGACGGGCGAGCTGGTCGGGCTGTCGTCGAAGTCGGACACGCTGGCGAAGTTGAATTTGAGAGGACAGGTGGGGCGGACGGTGCCGGTCACGATCAAGGGCGAGTTCAATCCCTGGCGTGAAGACCGGCGGCTCGGGATTGAAGCGACGGTGAAGGATTTTGAACTCACCGGGCTGTCGGGCTATGCCGGGCGCTATGTGGGCTATGGCATCCAGCGCGGCAAGCTGTCGGCGACGCTCGACTACCAGATTGAAGATCGCAAGCTCGCGGCGCAGAACCACATTTATCTCGATCAGCTCACCTTTGGCGATGCGGTCGATAGCCCCGATGCGACCCACCTGCCGATCCGGCTTGCGGTCTCGCTGTTGCAGAACTCGCGGGGCGAGATCAACCTTGATCTGCCGATCTCCGGCACCCTGGACGACCCCGAATTCAGCGTGTTCGGGCTGGTGCTGCGGGCGTTCGCGGGGCTGATCGGCAAGGCAGTGACGGCGCCATTCTCCCTGCTCGGGCGGGAAGATTTGTCCAGCCTGGATTTCGAGCCGGGGCAGTTTCGGGTCGGCGAGCGCCAGATCGAAGTGCTGCGCGGGCTGGCGACGACGCTCACCGAGCGTCCGGGTTTGCGCCTCGACCTCACCGGCCTCGCCAGTCGCGGGGACGATGCCGACGGTATCCGCCGCTTCAAGCTCACCAATCAGGTAAAGGCGCTGAAACGGAGTCAGCTCAAGGGCGACGAAAACACCAAACCGGCGGTGTGGGCAATCGAATTGAGCGCGGAGGAATACGCCAGCCTGCTCAAGGAAATCTACAGCGAGGCCGAGATCGAGGGCAAGCCGCGCAATATGCTGGGCTTCTCCAGGAGTCTGCCGGTGGAGGAGATGGAAGCCTTGTTGCTGGCCCAGATCGACGTCAATGACGGTGACATCGCCTCGCTGGCGCGGCGGCGGGAAGCATCGGTGCAGCGTTGGCTGATCGACGAAGGCAAGGTCGGCAGTGAGCGCATCTATCTGCGTGCGCCCACCGACAGCGAGGTCAGTCATGGCGCACGGGAAGGCCACGGGGTGAGGTTTTCGCTGCGCTGACGCTGAATCGTGCGCGCTTCAGTCCCGCCGGATCAGGCCCACCATCACCCCTTCGAGGGCGAGCGTCTGGCGGCGCAGGTCGACGACGATGGGCGCGAAATCAGGGTTGGCGGGCAGTAACTCGACCGTGTGTTCCTTGCGCTGCCAGGTCTTGACCGTGACTTCATCGTCCAGCCGGGCGACGACGATCTGACCGTTACGCGCTTCTGCGGTGTGGTGGACGGCGAGCAGATCGCCATCCAGAATGCCCGCGTCGCGCATGCTCATGCCGCGCACCCGTAGCAGGTAATCGGCGCGGGGGGCAAACAGCGCGGGATCCAGGGCGAGGTGGCGCTCGATATGCTCGACGGCGAGCATCGGGCTGCCGGCGGCGACATGGCCAATGAGCGGCAGGCAGGCGGGCAGGGGGGCGAAGGCGTGCTGAAAAGGGCTGTCGTCAGCGGATGGCGCGCCATCGGGCAGGCGGATGCCACGGGCGCAGCTATCGTCGAGAATGATCGCGCCTTTGGCCGCGAGTGCACGCAAATGACTTTGGGCGGCGTTGGGCGAGTGAAAACCGAAGGCGGTACAAAGCTCGGTGCGCGTGGGCGGGCGACCTGTGTCGGCGGTGCTGCGGCAAATGAACTCAAGAATTTCCTGCTGGCGTGCGGTCAGGGGTTTGTGGATAGGCAGCATGGCGGCGAGGGTCAGGGCTTATATTAGCTGTAATTATATATAGTTGTTCGCGCCGGTGACATGAATTGAATGGCAGGCAGTGTGACCTGATAGACATCCGGTGCTGCGATGTACCTTGCCGTGGGCGCGAGGCTGGCTAATTATCATAAGTAGGAGCAGTATTAATTTTGTGTCGTTTCGTTGAGGAGAGTCATCATGCGCCTCGCACATCATTCCCCTGCCAGAGGCTATCTGCCCGTGCCACCCGCTCCGCTGGACTTTCCTCCCGCGCCCAGCGAGACCTTGGCGGTCGGTGCCTGGGCGCCGGGTTTTTCTTTGCCCGACGCCGAGATGGAAAAATTTTCGCTGGCGGCCTTGAAGGGCAAGCAGCACGTCGTGCTTTATTTCTATCCGCGCGACAATACGCCCGGCGGGACGCTACAGGCCGCCGAGTTCAGCGATCACGAGGATGAATTCACCCGTTGCGGTTGCGTGGTGGTGGGGGTGAGCCCCGACGATTGCATGACACACGCGAGTTTTCGCGATCATAATGGCCTCTCGGTGAGGCTGCTGGCGGATACCGATCACCGGGTCGCACGCAAATACGGGGTGTGGCAATCTCACGAAGCCGATGGCGTCGAACGGATGGCGGTGCTGCGCACCACCTTTATCATTGATCGGGAAGGTATCATTCGCCACGTGCTGCACGATGTGATTCCCCGTGGCCACGCGGTCGCGGTTTTGAAACTGGTCAAGGAACTGGATACATGAGTCAAGCGGAAATTGCCAAGAACAGCGTTGTTACCCTGAACTACACGGTGACTGATGCCGATGGCACGGTGGTCGATGATGGCAGTGAGCCGCTGGTTTATCTGCATGGCGGCTACGACGGCATCTTCCCGGTGCTCGAAGAGGCGCTGCATGGCAAGAAAACCGGTGATACCCTGAAAATCAAGCTGCAACCCGGCGATGCGTTTGGCGATTACGACGAGAGCCTGGTGCTGGTCGAAGACGCCAAGCTGTTCCCCGACACCCTCGAAGTCGGCATGTCGCTGGAACGCATCAGCGATGCGGGCGAAGACGAGGTGCTCTATCGCGTCACCGACATCGCCAATGGCAAGGTCGTGGTCGACGGCAACCATCCGCTGGCGGGGGTCGCGCTGATTTTCGACCTGACCGTGGCTGACGTGCGTGCCGCGACCGCCGAAGAGCTTGCCCATGGTCACGGTCACGCCCACGGCGATCACCATCATCACTGAAACTGCCGACTCATTATTGCTCATCGCACAAGCTGTTTTTCCGCAGGGGCGGGTTTGAAAAAAACCGCCCCTGCGCTGCGCTTTGCCTGAAAAAACAAACCAAGCCAAACCAAACATGCCGGAAGTCGTTACCGCAGCGGGCGCAACGAAGCCCGCCTTACTCGAAGTCGACCCGCTCACGGTCACGATCCGCACGGCGGGCGGTGAGATACGCCCGGTCGACGGGGTGGGCCTGTCAATTGCGGCGGGGGAAACCTATGCCCTGGTCGGGGAATCCGGTTGCGGCAAGTCGATGACCGCGCTCGCCATCGCCCGCCTGTTGCCCGATGCGGCGAAAGTCGTCAGCGGCGCGGTGCGGCTGGACGGAGAAGATTTGCTCGCCCTGCCCGAGGCGCGGATGCGCCGCCTGCGCGGCGGGCGGATCGGGATGATTTTTCAGGAACCCGCAACCAGCCTCAACCCGGTCGCCACCGTCGGCGACCAGATCGGCGAAGCCTTGGCGCTCCATCGCGGGCTGAGGGGCGCGGCGGCGCGTGCCGAAGCACGGCGTTTGCTGGAAGCCGTCGGCATTCCCGCCGCCAGCGCCCGGCTCGACGATTATCCGTTCCAGTTATCGGGCGGCATGAAGCAGCGGGTCATGATTGCGATGGCGCTCTCCGGCGAGCCGGGGCTCTTGATCGCTGATGAGCCGACCACCGCGCTCGATGTCACCATCCAGGCCCAGGTGCTCGAACTGCTCGCCGGTTTGCAGGCCGAGCGCAACATGGCGATGTTGCTGATCACCCATGACCTGGGTGTCGTGGCGAAAATCGCCCAACAGGTCGGGGTGCTGTACGCCGGCGAACTGATCGAGAGCGGACGGCGCGCGAGCTTTTTCACCCGCCCCCTGCATCCTTATACCCAGCGCCTGTTCGACGCCCTGCCGGACAGGGCTGCCCGCGGCCATCGTCTGGCGGCGCTCCCCGGCACGGTGCCAGCCCTGGGGCAGGCGTTCGTCG